>CAXUHC010000072.1:5476-16566 GCA_964250705.1 uncultured Chthoniobacterales bacterium
CTGTTGCCGGTATACCCAAGTCTCCGCCGCGGACTTACTATCGACACCGGAGACTTTCGCGTCGGGTTCACCCCACGCGATGTAAACCGCTTCCCGGCTCATTCCCGGACGGATGTGCCCGTGACGGACGAGTTGCTGATCTCCGGCCGAGATCCGCGCGAAGGCCGCCGGGTGTTCACGCGCTCGGGAAGCGGGGCCGGAGCAAGCCGCCAAAGTACATGCGAGCAGCGCGTTACAAACCAGCAAGCGAAAAGGATAGCGCATGAAGGAAGATGGCTGGCAGGGTAGGTAACTTGTCGCAGGGGTGTCAATCTTCGTTTTCGCCGCTTTCGCGACATCTTGAAGGGTGGGCCCATGTCGATTACAGTGCATGGTGCAAGACCTCTACGGACACCTGATCAGCTATCTGCGGGTGTCCATCACCGACCGCTGTAACGAGCGGTGCGTCTACTGTATGCCGCAAGAGCTACAGGAATGGCTGCCGCGACGCGACATTCTGACCTACGAAGAGATCGCCCGGATCGTGCGGGTGGGGGCATCGCTGGGCGTCACAAAACTGCGCGTCACGGGCGGCGAACCGCTGACTCGCCAGGGGGTGCTCGACTTTTTCGCCATGCTCGAAGAAATCCCGCAGATCCGCGATCTCGGGATTTCCACCAACGGTTCGCTGCTCTCCCGGTCCGTGCCGGAACGGGGTGGACGCTCGATGGCACAGTGCCTGCGCGGCCACGGGGTTCGCACGGTCAACGTCTCGCTCGATACCCTGGACCGCGAAGTCTACGCGCAGACCACCGGACGTGACTATCTGCCGCAGACTCTGGCCGGCATCGCCGCCGCGCGGGCGGCCGGGTTTGGCGCCGACGAGATCAAGGTCAACTGCGTGCTCATGCGCGGCCGTAACGAGGACCAACTGGTGCCGCTGATCGACTACGCGGGCGAGCAAGGCCTCATCCTGCGCTTCATCGAACTCATGCCGGTCAGCACGACGGACGTCCTTTCCGACAACAACTTCCTGCCCATCGCCGAAGCGCGCCGCCGGATTGAAGCCCACTACGGCGCGTTGATGCCGACGCCGAATTTCCGCACCAACGGCCCCGCAAGTTACTACCAGATCCCCGGCTCCGAGCAGAAAATCGGGTTTATCGGCGCCATGACCA
Source organism: uncultured Chthoniobacterales bacterium (assembly GCA_964250705.1). Classification (GTDB taxonomy): domain Bacteria; phylum Verrucomicrobiota; class Verrucomicrobiia; order Chthoniobacterales; family SZAS-18; genus CAHJWO01. Next base: position 6,634 of record CAXUHC010000072.1, read on the forward strand.
ACCTGCATTTCTGCGAGGATTGCAACAAGCTGCGCCTGACCTGCGAGGGCAAGCTGCGACCCTGTTTGGGCAGCTTTCTGGAGTTTGACATCCGCGGACCCCTCCGCGCCGGGGCGGATGACGACGCACTGCGGCAGGTGTTCCTCGACGTCGTCGGGCGCAAGCCCAAACAGCACGATTTTCGCGATAACTACCAGCCAAACCGCCGGATGGTTGCGATTGGTGGGTGATGAATCCTCCCGCAGAAACATCGGCTGGTCACGGCGGTCGCCTGACCCATCTGGCCGACGACGGCACGGCCCGCATGGTGGACGTTTCCGGCAAGCCAGAGCAACTCCGCGTGGCGGAAGCCAGCGGCCAGATCTTCCTGCGTGCGAAAACCTTGGCGTTGATCGAAAGCGACGGCATCGCCAAGGGAAACGTGCTCGCCGTGGCGCGGATCGCAGGCATCCAGGCCGCCAAACGCGCGAGCGAGTTGATTCCGCTCTGCCACACGCTTTTGCTCCAGCAGGTCGAGGTCAATTTCGCGACCCTTGCCGATGGGGTGAAAATCGCCTGCGCCGTGCGGACCATCGGGCGCACCGGCGCGGAAATGGAAGCGCTCACCGGCGTGACGGTGGCCGCTCTCACGATCTACGACATGTGCAAGGCGGTGGACAAAACGATGCGCATCGGAGAGGTAACGCTCGAACGCAAAACCAAGCAAGATTTGGGATGATGGCCACCACGATTCAGGTAGGCATCATCACCGTTTCGGACCGCGCCGCCGCCGGGGAGTACGAGGACCTCGGAGGCCCGGCGCTCCGCGCGGAGGCAGCCAAGTACGGCTGGACCGTCGCGGCGGAGGCCATCGTACCGGACGAGGCCGACCGGATTCAGGAAACCATCCGGTCCTTCGGCGCACAGGGCTGCGGCCTCGTCCTGACTACCGGCGGCACCGGCATCGCGCCGCGCGACGTGACCCCCGAAGCCATCCGCGCCCTCATGCGCACCGAGCTCCCTGGCTTCGGCGAGGCGATGCGGGCCGGGTCCATGAAACTGACCCCCAACGCCATCCTTTCCCGGGCGTTGGCCGCCGTGGTGGACCGCTCGCTCGTCATCGCCCTGCCGGGTAAACCGGTGGGGGCGGTCGAATGCCTGGGGTTCGTGGCCGGGGCGGTCGAGCATGGCGTCAAACTGGCGCAACGGCTCCCGACCTCGTGTTGATTCGAGTGGACGGACCGGCAATTCAGCGTTAGAAAACAGCTTCTTTACCAAAGAACGAGTTCCCAAATGATTACGAGCCATCTTTTATTCCTTGCCCAAGAGGCGACGCCGGTGGCGGCAACCCCGGCAGCCGAGCAGAACGAATATTTACACCAGATCATCACCAGCCATTTCGCGTGGGGTCTGGCCCTGGGCCTCGTGTTGGTATTGGTGACGTGGATCATGGCGCTGGCCAAGCGCGGCGAACTGCGCCGGGAGGTCCGCCGCTTGCGCGAACACCTCAACACCCAGATGGACATCACCCAGCGCGGGAATGCCGCGTTGAAGACGGAACTCGATTCGCTCAAGACGCAAAACGAAAATTTACGCGTCGCGGTCAAGGAATGGCAGACCAAGCCGGGCCGGGGCGAGATGCGCCAACTTTCGATTTACGACAAGGCCGTGCGCATTCTCAACCAAACCGCGCCGGGCTTTTCGCCGGTCTGGGAAAAGGCGGTCAAGGAGAGCGAAGCCGAGTTTGCCGAGTCCGAGAGCGGCAGCATGGGCTCCGTGCTGCGCCGGGCGTTCCGGCCGTTTGTCGCGCTGGGCAACGGCCCCCGGGCCGACAAATCCGCCGGTGGTTCCTACGACGAGGCCGGCGGGTCGCAGACCCCGCACCACGATTGACCCCGGACCGCAAAGCCTACGGCATGGGAGTAGGCCGCGAACCGGGATCGGCGAAAGTCGTTTGCACCGGTGTCCGGCGGGCTTCCTTGTCCGAATCGGTCTGACCCATCAGACTGAACGAGGCACCCATCTGGTGAATCTCGTCGAGCGTCAGGCCGGAAGGGATGAAAATGATGCCGTCGGAAATCGTCTTGTCGACGGCGAGCATTGCCACGGGTCGGGCGTTGACGGCGGCCAGAATGACCTGTCCGCGTTTCTCCGTGCTGAGCGATTGGAGCACGACCGAGCCGTGGCGGTCGAGCTGGAGGACCGCCGAGAAAGTACCATCCGCCGCTTTGTAGGGGTAAAAGGAGGCGATGTCGCGCTCGGCGATGGAGGGTCTCTTCTCCACGATGATCCGTTTGGGCGGGTTCCCGAATTTGACTTCCGCGGCAAACGTCGGGTCGTAAGTATTCACCTGGGCATGAAAACGAACGGCGATGGAAGGATCACGGCGTTTGCTCCCCGCCGCTTCGCCCTGCGGGGTGAGCAACACGCCGCACAGGGCCAGTAAGCAGGAACGCACCAGAAACCGATGCGTGGAGAGAAGAGGGGAGGACATGCTCTTGTTTAAGGGGCCGGATAGAATTTGCAACTTGGAGACTGTTCTTTTAATTGATTCATCACATGAAAACCCGTCGCCCGTTCCCCACCGTCCGTTTCGCGGTCGGGCTGTGCCTGCTCGCCGCCCTGCCAGCGTGCTCCTTGTTTCACCGGCATCACGACGCGGCGGCGGACGCGGTCACGACGAAACCCAAGCACCGCGCGAATGCTCACGGACTGGAACTGGAAATGAAGGTTTCGCCCGATCCGCTCAAGCTCGGCGAGGTGCGTGAACTCACCGTCAACATCACCGTGCGCAACGTCTCGAAGCAGCCCGCGACGCTCAAGTTTCCGACGACCCAGATTCTCGAAATCGCGCTCCGCGACGTGGCCACCGGCGCGGTCGTCGGGAAATGGAGCACGGACCGCGAGTTCAGCGACACCGGCCGCATCATCCCCGTCAACCGGGGCGAACATCTGGAATACGCCGAGACGATCACGACGCGCGAACTCAAGCCGGGCAAGCCTTACAACGTGGAAGTCTCGTTCATCGGTTACGAAAGCGAGCTCTCGGCGAAAAAAGTGCTCATTCCCCAGCCTTGAGGCGCCAGGCCATGCCGCTTTTCAGCGATTATCACATGCACCCGCAAGGTCATCGGGTGCAACCGTATGATCAGGCGCTGTTGCAACCGTGGGCAAACGCCGCGCGCGAGCGGGGGCTGCGTGACATCGCATTTACCGACCACGACCGCTACCACGAGGGCGTCGATTTCGAGGCGATTGACCGTCTGCGGGAGAACAATCCGGACCTGCGCATCCGAGCGGGGATCGAGCTGGACAACGACCCGGTCACCAGCGGAGCGGGACGCGAGTGGGTTCAAAGAAACTGGGACCGTCTGGATTTCGTGCTCGGTTCCGTCCATTACCTCGCGGCAGCCGAAATGTTCGACAGCGTGGGACAGGAACACCAGTTCTCCGGCCGCGACATCGACGAAATCTACGCGGACTATTTTTCGCGGGTCCGCGCGGTGGCGGCGAGTGGTCTGGTGGACTGCTTGGCGCATCTGGACCTGATCAAGATCCATCGTTTCCGCTCGCGCGCGCCTATCACCGGGTTGGTCGAGGAAACGTTGCGCTTTATCAAGGAGCGGGACCTGGCGATAGAAATCTCGACCGCCGGTTGGCGCAAGCCGGTCGCCGAGCAGTATCCGGCGGTCGAGGTGATCCGGCTCGCGAAGGAGATCGGGGTTCCGTTTACGGTCGCGTCGGATGCCCATTCACACGTTCAGCAGGCGGAAAACTACGACCGTCTGGCGGGAGTGCTGGCCGAATGTGGGATCGACGAGGTTTGCGTTTACGACCGTCACCAACGGCAAACGGTCCGATGGTAACGTCGCTCAGTTTTCCGCCGCGTAGGTGTGCACCCGGCTCTTCCAACCCGGGAGCCAACGGGTCTCGCCGCGTTCGGGCGGCGAATTGGCCACCCGTTCACTCAGGACTCGCGCGGCGGAGGCGGCGAACTCGCGTGTGGCCGCGGAACCCGGCGCCGCTGCCGGGTCGCCGCTCATGCCCGCAAGCACTTGGAGCAGGCCCCAACCTTGGCCGTGGTAGCGTTCGGTGGGCAGCACGCCTTCCCCTTTGAAATTCACGTAGTCCACCAGCGCGTAAACGCCGTTGGGAGACCGGGCGACCCGGTCGAATTGCTGACGGATTTTAACACGCTGCCCGGCGTCCAGGCCATCGAGCATCTTGGGCAACGCCGTTTGCAGACGGTCCGCGCTGAACCGTGCTTGCAATGCGACCGTCCGCGCCAGCAATTCGCGCAGAGAAGTTAGGCGCGCGCTGCGACGATCTCGCAGAAACTCCTCGCGGGAGTTCCACGGGCACGCCGGTGATTCCGACAGCCACATCGGCAGGGCGACTTTTTGTGCCGTGAGAAAACGTGCCAGCTCCGGGAAACTTTCTTCGAAAGGACCGCGCCGACCTGCCGGATACCAGATGTAATGGCCGATCCCGAGCGAGGCGAAGTCCTCGCCGACGTTCCAGGAGGTCAGCCCTTCGACCATCCCGCCACATTCATTTTTCCACAGCTTCTTTCCGGCGGAGAGCGCCTGCGCATCGGTGATCGCAAGACCTTCCGCACTAGAGACCGCACTCGAAAAAAACAGCGCGGCGAGGATCGTCGTAAGATGAATGGAAAGTCTCACGGTCGAGGGCACGAAACAGCTTTATTCCGTGGGTGCGGCTTTCTCGGCGCCGCCCTTCTTCTCACTCTTGCGCTCCGCGCGCATGGCGGCTTTCTCGCTGTCGTCGAGCTTGCCGTCGTGATTCTTGTCGTATTTCTGCAAACGTCCCGCCTTGCGGGAGGAGCGATCCTTGTCCAACGCCGTGCGCTCGTCGGCGTCGAGTTTGCCGTCGTGGTTTTTGTCATATTTGTCCATGACTTCCTTGCGCGGCGTTTTCTTGTCCGCCGGGGTGGAAGTGTTCACCGCTGCGCCAGGACTCGGCGTGGCCGTTTCGGTGGCCGGTTTCGAGGCCGGGATCGCGGTGGAAGCCGGGGCGGCCGTTTGCGCGGTGGCAGAACTCAGGGTGGCGAGCGGAAGGAGCAAGGCAAACAGCCCGAGGCGAAAAGAAAGGTAATTTTTCATCCGGGCAGCTTCCCCCCGGAAACGGGGTTGTCAACCGCCGGACACCCTCCCCCTGCGGCGAAAAGAGCGTTTTGCTTTTGTGACGGGTGAATTTACGCTGCTGCCTGCCTATGCACGGAACGCAAAAAGTCGCGGTGGTGGGAGCCAGCGGTTACGCCGGGGAAGAATTGGTCGAACGGCTCGTAAAACATCCCGGGGTGGAGATCGTTTGCCTGACTTCCCGCCAATACGCGGGGCGTGCGTTGGAGGAGGTATTTCCGAGGCTGTGCGGGACTCGTTTTGGCCGAGGCAACCCGTGGCCGACCTTCGTCACGCCCGAGGCCGGGGCGATCATCGGTTCCGGGGCAGAAATTGCCTTTCTCGCTCTGCCGCACGGACTGGCGAGCGAATTCGCGTTGCCGCTGCTGGACGCGGGGCTGCGGGTGATTGATCTGAGCGCCGACTTTCGTTTGCGTGACGCCGGGGTTTACCGCGAATTTTACGGCCACGAGCACCCCGCGCCCTCGCTTCTGGCCGAGGCGGTTTACGGGCTGCCGGAACTACCGGAACGCCGCGCGTCCATCGCTGCCGCCCGGTTGGTGGCCGCGCCCGGATGCTATCCCACGAGCATCCTCGTGCCGCTCGCGCCCCTGCTGCGGGCCGGGGTGTTGGACCCGGCGCAGATCGTCGTTAACAGCCTGAGCGGGGTCAGCGGGGCGGGGCGCAAGGCGGATATCGACCTGCTCTTCGCCGAATGCAACGAAAACGCCAGGGCTTACGGCGCGCCGCATCACCGGCATCTTTCCGAGATCGAACAGGAACTTTCCATCGCGGCCGGTCAAACGGTGACGATCAGTTTTTGTCCGCACCTGGTGCCGCTGACGCGCGGGATCGTGACGACCGTCAACGCATCATTGTCAACGGAAACCGACCCGCAGGCACCGGCGCGCTGCTGGCAGGCAGCGTACAAGGACGAGCCTTTCGTGCGGATGTTACCGCAGGGTCAGTTTCCGCAGACCCGCGAGGTCGCGCGCTCCAATTTCGTCGATCTGGCGTGGCGTCACGACCCACGCACGGGACGTTTTCTGCTGTTCAGCGCGCTGGATAACATCGTCAAGGGCGCGGCGGGACAGGCCGTCCAATGCTTCAACCTGATGACCGGTTGGCCGGAAACCACGGCGTTGTAGCCCGGAAGTGAACGAGATATTCACTTTTTCACCGCTTTTCACAAAAATCGTCTCGCGCATCCTAAGGGTTTTCCTTACAGTCGGCCCGCGTCGCTTGAAGCCGCATCCACGTCGATTAATTCCCAGCGCAGCTTCCGAGTTTGATGGCCACCGATGGAACCTTTCACCCCGTGTCGGGCGGGGTCACCGCCGCCATGGGATTTCTGGCTGGAGCGGTGCACTGTGGCATCAAGTACGACAATCCCAAGCGCCTTGATCTCGCGCTGGTGTGCTCGGAAGTGCCGTCGGTAGGCGCGGCGACGTTCACGACCAACAAGATCAAGGCGGGGCCGGTCAAGGTCAGCGCCGCGCATCTGCGGACGAAGGACCTGCGCGCGGTGGTGCTCAACAGCGGCAACGCCAACGCCTGCACCGGATTGGTGCTCGTCTGCTCGACGGGCCGCATCGGGGTAAACCTGCCCATCGAACGCATCGAGGAGGGAATCACCCTGGCGGCAGGCGTCCTGACGAGTTCCGGTGGGAAATCCGCCGCCAAGGCCATCATGACCTCGGACACCTTTTCCAAGGAATTCGCCTTGCGCGAAACGCTCGCCGACGGGCGTACGTTCACCATCGGCGGGATGGCCAAGGGGGCGGGGATGATCAACCCCAACATGGCCACGATGCTGTGCGTCCTGACCACGGATGCCCCGCTCGAAAAGAAGGAACTCCAACGGGCGCTAGGGGTGGCGGTAGAGCAAAGCTTCAACCGCATCACGGTCGACGGCGACATGAGCACCAACGACACCGTCATCGCCCTCGCCAACGGCAAGACGGGCGGCCCGCCTCTGGCGGCCGGGAGCGAGGATTTCGCGCGGTTTCAGAGTGTTCTCAACCACGTCACTCGCAACCTGGCGCGGATGATTGTCGAGGACGGCGAAGGCGTCACGCGGTTCGTCGAGGTGCAGGTCAGCGGGGCGGCCACGTTCCAGGATGCGCGCAAAGCGGCGGAGGCCGTGGCCAATTCCATGCTGATCAAGTGCGCCTGGTTCGGCGGCGATCCGAACTGGGGCCGCATCCTCGACGCGTTGGGCTACAGCGGGGCGGCGTTGCAGGAAGAAATGATCGACGTGTATTACAACGGCCTGATCGCCGTGAAAGGCGGCACCGCCAGCAAAACGCCGCCGGACAAATTGCGCGAAGTGGTGCGCCAGCGGAAGTTTACCATTCACATCCATCTGGGATCGGGGAGCGCGGAATACGTGGTTTACACGACCGACCTGACGCCGGAATACGTGCGATTCAACAAGGGAGAGTAGCACCGGCGGCAAAGCGTACAGCCGGGCCGGCGACTTTCGGCGGAAAGGTGCTTGCTTCCCGCCGCGTTTGGACCTTCAATCGCGTCCTCTGCGAGGGGGGACGTGCCCGCCCCGCGGAAGCCCTCGCCATGCGCAACGAATCGGAAGTCGAAAAGGCGGAAACCCTGCTTGAGGCGCTGCCTTTCATCCAGCAGTTTCGCGGGCAGACCTTCGTGATAAAATACGGCGGCAGCGCGATGGAGGACGAGCACCTCGTCGAGCGCACCCTGCGCGACGTGGTCTTTCTGGAGGCGGTCGGCATCAACCCGGTCATCGTGCACGGCGGCGGCAAGGCCATCACGAACCGGATGCGTGAGGCCGGCCTGAAGGCCCGCTTCGTGAACGGGCTGCGGGTGACGGACGCCGAGTCGATGCGGATCGTCGAAACGACGCTCGACACCGTCATCAACCCGATGATCGTCAACACCATCGAGTCGTTCAACGGGCGGGCAGAAGGCGTTTCCGGCAGCGGGGTATTCCGCGCGCGGAAAGTTTCGCCGCAGGTCGAGGGGCGCGGTGAGACCGTGGATCTGGGGTTTGTCGGTGACGTGACGAGCGTGGATTTGTCGGCGGTGACCGCCGCCATCGACCGCGAGCGCGTGCCGGTCATTTCCCCCGTCGGGACCGACGCCGGGGGAACGGTCCTGAACATCAACGCCGACGTGGCGGCCGGGGCGGTGGCGACCGGTTTGAAGGCCGCGAAGCTGATTTATATCAGCGACGTGCGCGGCATCATGCGCGACCCGGCGCAGGCCGATTCGTTGATTCCATCGGTCAACAGCGATCTGATCGCCCGCCTCATCAAGGATAAAATCATCGAGGGCGGGATGATTCCCAAGGTGGAAAGTGCGGTTGCGGCGCTGGCAGCGGGCGTCTCGAAGGCGCACCTGATCGACGGGCGCGTCGCCCATTCGCTGCTGATCGAAATTTTTACAAATTCCGGCCTCGGCACGGAAATCCTACCGTAGGCCATCGCGGCCGTTGTGCATACATTGAGCAATCCCCATGAAAGCGCTCCTCCTGACCAATGAATACCCCCCGCATACCTACGGCGGAGCGGGTGTGCACGTCGAATATCTCAGCCGGGAATTATCCCGCCTCATCGACGTGGAGGTGCGCGCGTTCGCAGACCAGCAGGTGGATCAGGATCATTTGCAGGTCCGGGGTTTTCCCAAGGATGCGAGTGCGTACACCTGTCCGAAGCCGCTGCGTTCGGCGTTCGCGGCCGCCAGCCGGTGCGTGGATTTCAACGCCGTCGACATCGATGCCGACGTGGTGCATTGCCACACTTGGTACACCCACCTCGGCGGGATCCTCGCCAAGCTGAACTACGGCATCCCGCTGGTCGTCACGGTGCATTCGCTGGAGCCGCTGCGCCCGTGGAAACGCGAGCAGCTCGGCGCGGGCTATGATTTCACCTGCTGGGTCGAGAAAACCGCGATGGAGATGGCCGACGCCGTCGTGGCCGTCTCGCAGGAAACCAAGGCGGACGTTTTGCGTCTGTTCGACGTGGACGAAAGCCGGGTGCACATCGTTTACAACGGCATCGACCCGCAGGAATACCGCGTCAGCGGCACGGGCCGCGACACGCTGGTTGCGCAGGGGATCGACCCGGAGAAACCCTACGTTTTGTTCGTGGGCCGCATCGCCCGGCAGAAGGGGATCATTCACCTCGTCAACGCGATCAAATATTTCGATCCTGGATTCCAGGTGGTGCTGTGCGCCGGTGCGCCGGACACCCCGGAAATCGCGGCTGAAATGAAAGCGGCCGTCACGGCGGCGCAGAGCGAGCGCGAGGGAGTGATCTGGATCGAGAAGATGCTCGATAAACACCTCGTCATCGAACTCTATGCGCAGGCCGCCGTCTTTGTCTGCCCGTCGATCTACGAGCCATTCGGCATCATCAATCTGGAAGCAATGGCCTGTGAAACCGCCGTGGTCGCCAGCGCGGTGGGCGGGATCAAGGAGGTCGTCGTCCACGGCGAGACCGGCTTTCTCGTGCCGTTGGAGCAGATGACGGAAAGCCCCTTCGAGCCGGTCGAGCCGGATCGTTTCGCGCGGGACCTGGCGGCACGGGTCAACGCACTGATCGCCGACCCGGCCATGCGGCAGCGCTTCGGGCAGGCGGGGCGCCGCCGGGCCGAGGCGCAATTCAGCTGGGCGGCGATTGCAAAACAGACGGCCCGGCTTTATGAGTCGTTGCACGCCGGTCGATCCTAGAAAACCCTCGGCGCGTTACTTTTTACCGTGTTTGTCGATCATGTCCGCATTTTCGCAAAGGCTGGCGATGGCGGCTCGGGCAGCTCGAGTTTCCGGCGCGAGTCTTTC
>CAXUHC010000073.1:0-16542 GCA_964250705.1 uncultured Chthoniobacterales bacterium
CGACCGAGAACACGGGGTCCAGCGCGCCGATCGGGTCCTGGAAGATGAGGGCTATCCGGTTCCCGCGGACCGCCCGCATCTGGGTCTCGTCCAGCGTCAGCAGATCAGCCCCGTCCAGCAGGATGGAACCGCCGATCGTCGTTCCGCGTGGCAGCAGCCGCACTGCGGCCAATGCGGTCACCGTCTTCCCGGAGCCGGATTCACCGACCAGGGCGACGACCTCGCCGCGCCGGACGTCGAAGTCGATGCCGTGCACGACTTCTGTACCGCTGCCGGCGCCGGGGAAGGTGATGGTCAGCCGTTGGAAGCTCAGCAGCGGTGCGGCTGCGGTCGTCATGCGGTCTCCGGTGTCGGCGGCACGTGTGCCGAGAGGTGGGCGTGCCAGTCCTGCAGCATCTTCAGGTTGTAGCCACCCAGCCAATTCATGTACTCGGCAGCGACCTGGACCCGGTGATCGGCGGTCGGGGTGAGCGGCAGTTGCGCGCGCGCGTTGACCAGCACGGATTGCATGCGATGCACCCAGCGGCGCTCGGCGGACAGGAACCCGCCCCAGACGTCGTCCGCCGCAGCGAAGTAGTGCGACCGGTCGCCCGGGACCCGCAGTCGCCGGATGAAACCCTGTTCGGTCATCCAGAAATCGTTGTACATCTTGGACAGGTACTTGTTGCCGCTGTCGCAGATGAACGTCACCACGCGCTTGGGGCGGGTCTGCTCGCGGCAGTAACGCAGCGCGCCGGCCAACAGCGTGCCGGTGGACGATCCGCCCAGGATGCCCTCCTTGCGCAGCAACTCGCGCGCGGTGGCGAAGGACTCCTCGTCCGTGATGGAGTACGCCGCGCCGACGCGTGAAAGGTCCGCGATGTCGGGAATGAAATCCTCGCCGATGCCTTCCACCGCCCAACTTCCCGCCTGGCCCAGTTCCCCGCTTTTGAGGTAGGGCGTGAGGATCGAGCCTTCCGGATCAGCCAGCACCATTTCCAGGTCGGGCTGCACGCGGGCGAAGAAACGGCTCAGGCCCGCCAGGGTGCCGCCGCTGCCGACGCCGCAGACCACGGCGTCCACATCGTGGCCGGTCTGCTCCCAGATTTCCGGGCCGGTGGTGGTTTCGTGCCCGAGCGGGTTGGCTGGGTTCGCAAACTGGTTGACATAAAAGCCGCCGGGGATTTCCGACGCCAGCCGGGCGGCAAGGTCCTGATAGTATTCCGGGTGGCCGCGCCCGACGTCCGAGCGCGTGAGCCGCACGGTCGCGCCGAGCGCGCGGACGTGGCTGATCTTTTCCTGCGACATCTTGTCGGGGATGACCAGCAGCACGGGGTAGCCCTTGGCGGCGGCCACGAGGGCCAGGCCCAGCCCGGTGTTGCCCGCCGTGGCTTCGATCACAGTGCCGCCGGGACGCAGGCGGCCGTCCTTTTCGGCGGCCTCGATCATCGCGAGCGCGACGCGGTCCTTGATCGAACCGGTGGGATTCTGATTTTCCAGTTTGACGAAAAGCTGGCAGGGGCCCGTGTCCAGACGGGTGATTTCCACGAGCGGCGTGTTGCCGATAAGCGACAACACGGCGGGGAGGGGATGCTCTTGCGCCGACGGGGGGAGGTCGAGGGTTGGCATCCCTTAAAATAGCACGGGAACGCGCATCCGCCCAACAACCGGCGCCGGATGACTTGCCCGGAGCGGCGACCTGCAGGAAGGTTGCAGAACCGCTCGCACCACCAAAGGCCTCGCGCTTCCCGCGCCCCCATGCACATCCGCACAAATCTTTCCTGGCAGTTGCCCGATGCCGCTGTCACGCCCGAAACGAACTACCTGCGCCGCCGCGAGTTTCTGCGCGTGTTCGGCCTGGGGGTAGCCGGCACTTTACTCCCCACGGGGTTGCACGCCGCCGCCGCCGGTTTTCCCGACCAGCTGAACCCGTTCTACAAACTCGACGGCGTGAAACCGACGCCCTTCGATTCCGTCACCGGGTACAACAATTTCTACGAATGGGGTCTGTCCAAGGACGACCCGAAAGTCGGCGCCAACAGCGGCTGGAAAACCGAGCCGTGGACCCTCGAGATCAACGGCCTGTGCGGGCAGGCGGGGAAGTTCGACGTGAACGAACTCGTCAGGGCGATGGGCGGCATCGAGCAGCGCAATTACCGTCATCGCTGCGTCGAGGCGTGGTCGATGGTTGTCCCGTGGGACGGTTTTCCCTTGTCAAAAGTCCTCGCCTTTGCCCAGCCGAAACCTGAGGCGAAGTTCGTCAGGTTCACGTCGTTCCTGGACCCGAAAGCCTGCCCGGCGCAACGCTCGTCGGCCTTGTACTCCTGGCCTTACACCGAGGGACTGACCATCGCCGAGGCCAACCACGAACTCGCCTTCCTGGCGACGGGCATTTACGGCAAGGGGCTGCCCAACCAGAACGGCGCGCCGATCCGGCTGGTCGTGCCGTGGAAATACGGTTTCAAGGGCGCGAAATCGCTGGTGAAGATCGAGTTCGTCTCCGAACAGCCCCGCACGCTCTGGAACACGATGGCCCCGGATGAATATGGTTTCTACGCGAACGTCAACCCGGAAGTGGATCACCCGCGCTGGAGCCAGGCCAGCGAGCGCGTGATCGGCGGCGGCTTCTTTGCAGGCAAGCAAAAGACGCTCAAGTTCAACGGGTACGAAAAGCAGGTTGGCGCGCTCTACGCCGGGGTGGATCTGCGCCGGAATTACTGACGCCGCGCATGAACCGGCCCGTGCGAATCCTCGCGCACAAACTCTTTGCGCTCGCGGTGCTCGTCGGGGTGGGGCTGTGGTTTCTGGTGATACCGGCGTTGTTACCGGACGGCCTCGGTGCGAACCCCGTCGAACGGCTGCTCCACCGCACGGGCGAGATCGCCATCTGGACCCTCGGCGCGGTGCTGATCCTGACGCCGCTGCGCACGCTCTTTCCGCGTTCGGCCATCGTCGCGGCGCTCAACCGCCACCGCCGCTACATCGGGGTGAGCGCGTGGGTGTACGGGACGTTGCATCTGGGTTGCCACGTTCTGTACCAGGGCGATTGGGACGACCTGCGGCAGAGTTTCGGCAAGCCGTTCGTCTGGTACGGGCTGGCGGGATTGGCGATCTTGACCGTGCTCGCGCTCACAAGCAACCAGTGGTCGATGCGCCAGTTCGGCGGCAAACGCTGGAAAGGATTGCACCGGTTGGTCTACTTGGCCGCCGCGCTGTTGATCTACCATCAAGCCATCGCGGGCAAGGGCCACTGGTACATCGCGCGCTGGCTGCTTGGGCCGGTCGTGATCCTGGAAGCAGCGCGTCTGATCAAGACGCGCCTGCCACGCGAATTGCCTCAGCGTTGACTTTCCCCTTTGTCCAGAGGTGCGGCCTGGATTTCGCCGTCCACAATCAGGCGCGGGCGGACGCGACCGTAAGGATCGGGATACACTAATAACGTCTGGTGACGACACTGCTGGAAATCGGCGTCCATGTTCCACTCAAAAGGTTTGCCGCTGAGGTCCGTCCCGGTAGTGCGGATCGGGTAGAGCACCGACTTGAGTCCCCGCATCTGTAGAAAACTGTCGCCCGAGACAAATTGCACGTTGAGGTTCTCGCCCACCGTCAAATGCATCTCTTTGAGATTCGTGATGAAATTACGCACGGTAATTTGCGAAAGGGTGGCGTTGGCGGCGTCATGACTATCGTCAATGATTTCGAGTCGTGGCGGATTTCCTGCCTTCTCCGGCTCGCGCAAGAGCACGGTGAGGAAAGCACCCGGAGCGAATTCGGCGGGCAAACTGACCAAGGGATGTGGTGTGGTAGCAGAAAAAACTTCCAGCGTGCCGCGACCAGCAGGTTCGTCGCTGTAATTATTGAAGATATAACCTGGACCGCCACTCCCGAGTTCGTGGACGGAAGGACGCCGCCCGCTAGTTGGCTTAAGCGTTAGCCGCATGCCGGGGAATGCACGGAGTTCCGTCTTCCAAAAACGGACGTGCGCCGGTACGCCGGCAGGAGGGGATCCGGGAGCCTGGGCCCGTAGCCCTCCGGGCATCAAGACTGCCGCGAACAACATGGTCTGAGCAAGGCAGACAATAAACGAATGAACCTTGGTCATGGTTTGGGAGAAGGCGTTGGGGTAGGGTCGGGGATGGACCCAGCTTGGCCGTCGTACGAGAGTCTGGGGCGAAATCTCCCGTAGGAATCGTTGATGATAAGCAGCGTGGCGTGGCGAGCCGCTGTAAAATCCGCCTCGGTGTTCCACATCTTCAACTCCGGTCCCAGGCCGACAGCTTTCATCGTCAGGAACAAAACGCGGTTGGGCAGGTTTTCGAGGGTGGCGGTCTCGCCGAAGCCCACTTCTTGGCTGGCTACTCCCTCACGGGTAGAAACGATAACCCGTGCCGATGGAATGAACTGCCGCACGACCAGACGCGACGGACCATCGGCCTTTTTGGGGTCCAAGGTGTCATCGATCAGATCAACGGTTGGCTGGCCGTTCTTCTCTTGCGCGAGGAAAGTGATGTAAGTGTTGCCGCGTAAAATGACGGGCAGTTTCTTGAGCGGGTTGACCGCGTCGCCAGGCTTGCGCACGATAAACGTGTAGCTGCCGGGAGGAATGCCGACGTAATTTGATCCGCTATTGTTAGGAGGAGCGGTGGTGAGCAGCTTGTCCTCGGCGGAGAGAAGCTGCAGGGTCGGGGCGGCTTTGCCTGCGAGCATGTTCCAGAAGCGAACGTAGCCGGTGACGGGCTGAGTCGAAGACGCCGGAGAGGGCTGCTGGGCTTGCACCGTCGTGACCGCGAACAACAGCGCCAACGCCCCGGCCGAGAATTGGTTAGAGCGTGTTGACTTCGAGAACTTGGACATCATAGAGATCGGGTTTGGCAAAGCGCGTGTTCAGGCCGTTCAGGCCGGTCACCGCAGTCGGATCGAAATCGCTGGGACCGCCGAGCGAATAATCCGTGGTGTCGAGAGTCCCCGGGTGGAAATCCTTCACGGTGGTTTGAGTGAGGTCTTTGTACTGCTTGGGAACCAGCCGGAAGGTGACCCGCATCCGATGGGTACTGGTAATTTTTGCAGGCTTGGTGGGATCAGGCTGGGTCATGGATTGGCCCACGGCATAAACGGTGAATGTGTCGCCGCGCGTGCAGGTCAGTTCCGCCACTCGTCGGAACAGTTCCTCCCGGCCTCGGTCAAAGGTATGGTTGAGATCGACCGCCGTACCGGTGGTCGTCACGGCGAGGTCTTGGCTCACGCTGAAAGCCGAGGAAACGTTTTTGCCAAAGAGTGCGACGCCAGCAGAGCTTTCGAGTTCGCCGAGTTCGCCTCGCTCGAAAAACGGACCGTACGGCGTGTTTGCACTGGCGGTAGTGAGGGCGAGTCGCGTCTTGATGTCGCTGACCAACTTGGAAACCCCCGTGGAATCGGTGGGCAACATCTTGAGGGGAGCGGAGGCGAGCTTTTCCACGCCATGAATAAGCGGATCGGTGCTCGTCAGCGGTTGAAACTTGAAGCCGGTGAGCGCGGCGCGCAGGGCGGCACCACCGTCACGGTTGACCCCGTTGATGTTGATGCGAGCAGGCAGTTCCAGGGCGTCGGAGATGCCGAAAACGTCGGTGAGTCTCCATGACGCCCAACCGTTGCTATTAGGGACGTTGTCCGCCGCGTTGTTCCCGGGAGCGTTGTTCCCAATCGTGTTGCTGCTAGGATCGTACCAGTGGCGGTCGTCTCGTTGACCGATCTTCAAGGTGCGCCCACCGCCACGGCTGTAATCGATATTCACTGGACTGCCGACCGAACCTATTACCCTCGCGGGGTCGAAAATGTCTCCCAGTTGTCCGATGGATGTCAGCGCAGAGTTGGCAATGACGCTCGGAGCAGTGGTCGCAGTCGGGTTGGCCGCCGGATAGGTGGCAGTGCCGGGCCAGTCGTAGTAGTCGCCCCAAGGGATGTAACCGGCAGTGGTGTTGGCTGGCTTGAGGTATTGAGAATTCGGCGTGCCTAGGCTGAAGGGCGGAAGGAGCGTTTTGCCAGGTGATCCGTAGCGGTATTGGTCTGGTTCGGCGGGAAAACTGCTCCCTGCATACAACCTGATGTAAAGTTGCTCGTTGTTGGTACGCGGATCGCCCAACTCGGAAGCCGTGTAGCCATTCCCTCCCAACGTCCCCCCGTGGAGGTAGTCGTTGTGCGGGTCACCGCTCGCAGTCCAGGTGAAGCCATAGCCGTTGGTACCGGCGTCGCTGCTACCGGCGGCGATGCAGAATGCACCCGTGGCACAGTCCAGATACCCAAGATTATTAGCCAAGGTGACCTCCACCTCGAAATCGAGGTAGGTGCTGCCGGCATTTTCCTGCGGATTGAAGTGCGGCATGATGCCCCGCAGATAGCCGGGTCTGAAAGTGGTCAGGCCGGTTTCCCCCGAGTACACGCGGCGCGCGGCGATGGGCGGCGTGCCCTGGGCCGTGTTCGAGCAATAATAAACGTTCGTCGGAATAAAACCGGCGGTTCCGAGCGCTTGACCTCCGTACGCATAAACGGAACCGGTGACAGGAGAACGGTGCATGGAATTAGCATCGGTGTACGCGACGTAATCGGGGTCGCTGGTGATCACGGTGGCCGTGCCGGCTTTGAAGACCACGCCCGTGGTCGTCGGTACGGCGACGGTGGGGTTGTCCGCGCGAAACACGCCGTTGACCAGGTCCATGTTGAAATCTCGCGGGAGCCCTTCCACTCCCGGGGCGACTCCCGGGTCGTTCAGAGGGACGGTCAACGGCGCGACCCGGCTCGGCGCGGCGTTGGGAGTCGGCTTGCCGTTCGTGGCGGGAATGTAGGCCGACCACCAGGTCTGTTGGTTGGAGATCCGCACATAGGGGCTGCCGAGTTGCGCGGCGGTCACGTCATGGTCGCTCATGTTCCAGAACTCGACGTAGTAGTCTACCGTGAGTGTGTAGTTTACTCCGCTGTTCTGGACGGCAGGCCGGTAGCGCACCATGGCTTCTTGCAGGAAGGGTGCACCCTCCTTGCCTTGAGCCCACATGTAGTTGGGTCCGTTGCCGCCCGCACCGTCCCCACCGAAGGGATGATAGATGGTGGTGCCCGGAGCCCAGAGGGAGGGCGAGGGCAGGCCGTCGTGTGGCCGGACGATCATCGTGGGCTGATCATCCGCATCAATGTAATCACGCAGATTGGCCGCTGTTTTGTAGAGATAAATTTCGGCGTTGTTGAACCCTGTCATGGGATCAGCCTTAACGTCATCGGGTTTATTGAGAACCGCGCCGGTTGCGGTGTTGGTGGTCCGGTAAAACCGCTGGCCGAAGTTGGGCAAATGGAATCGAATGGTCTCCACGAGCTTGCGGATTTCGGTCATCGTCACCGCCGTGTCCGCCTTGATGGTGGTCGGCGCATTGAGGTTGAGACGCTGGGTGCCGTGCCGCGTCAAATTGAGCGAGCCGCTTTGCGTGGTGGTCAGATAGCGCAATCCGTCGACGACGGGCACGGGAAGAGTGGTCGGAGAGGGAGAGGCCGAGCCGTTGGCGACGTGGGTGAAGGCCAGTGGCTCGGGCAGGAAGCTGCCGGGATATTGGTTGCGGGTATCAAGCACGCTTTGCGCGTTCGCCGCCGGGCTGAACACGGTCGGGAAACCGGCCAGGGCGCCGGAAAGAAACATGTCCTGGGGCTGTACGCTACGGGGGAGAGACGCACCGTTCGCAGAGTTGTCAGCGCGTTGTGGGCTGCCGTTGTCGGTGTTGCCGAGGTAGTTAACGTTGGTGCGGAAACTCTCGTCCTCGATCCAGAACGCGTAGCGGCCAGTCTTGTGGCCGGTGCTGTCTTTGAGGTTGACCCAGTAAGCTCGGGCGGGCTTCGGGCCGACGTTCGACCAATCGGGAGGCGAGCCGATGACACCCTGAAGATCGCCCGCGAAACGACGGACGTTCAGGTCGGTGAAATTCTGTTGCGCGGGGTCGTTCGGGTTGACGTAGCTCTGATGCGCTGGGTCGTTCGCGTCGACACCCATCTTCGCCGGGAAGATGGTCGCTTTCTTCGACACGAGCTGGGCCTGACCCGAGGGAACCCCGGAGATCAGTGGCAGCACGAAGTTTTTGCACGCGGGGTTGTTGGGATTATTGCTGCCCGGATCGTTCGCGGGAACCGGAGTTTCGCCGGGGGCAGGCATTCCCTTGGGCAAGGGGTTCGCCGTCCCGCCCGCGTCGACCGCCCGCAGGTACAGACTCGTGCCTTCGTTGTAGGTGGTGTTGACGATGGCGGGATTGGCGGGCTTACCGTCGTTCTGGCTTTGCTGCGTGTCCCAGACGGTGGCCGAATCCGGGAAGTCGCGGAACGATTGGGCGAGGATCGCCATCGCGCTGTCCACGCCGGCCTGGGCAACCTGTTCGGCGCGGGCCTTTGCGGAATACGCATCGGCGGTCTGCCGCTCGCCGACCATGCTTGAAAGGTAGCTCACCGCCACTACGACGAGCAGGCTCAAAATCAGCAGCGTGATGACCAGTGCAAACGCCCCATGCCGACCCCGGCGGCCAACCCCGGCGGCGGAGGACTGGTGGAAGGAGACATTCACCGCGTTGAAATCAGGGAGTGGCATTGATGAGCGGCACGCGCAGGACAAACTGCTGGGCATTGGGTTTGATGATCGTACGATAGGGAGCAGACGGGACAAAACCAGGGTCGGTATCTTTCCAGGTAGCCTTGGTGACGCCGGTGCCGGGACCTTCGAGCCGTCGCCCGGCGGTGTCGCTTAGCGCCTTGAACCGAATCTCCACGTACGGTGGCAGACGCGGGGGATAGCTCCCGCCGTCGGCACGGTAGCGAAGCACGTTGCCGTGATCCGTCGGGCTGGGATCGTTGCCGTCCGGAACGCCGGGAGGCGCGCTGTCGTTGAGATCGGTGTCGATGCGGAAGCGCAGGTCCCAGATGTAGGCCGCCAGTTGGACCGGCGAGGTCGGGCGCGTGAACAGGTCGTCGAATTTCAGAGGAACATTCCCGTTTTTGGTCGCGGTCTGGATACGCAGAAACGTGGCGTTGCTGTCGGCAAACTGCCGCATGAGCGCGTAGGCTTGCGGGCGGCGGTCCACGCCGTCGCGCGAGAGCGGCAGGTAGTCGGGCATCCACTGGCAATAGTAACCGACCGCGCACAACGTACTGGCACCGCTGTTGGGAATGTTCGTCAGGCAGTAAATTTCCTCGTTGTTCGGGCCGGTAGGGTCGGGAACGGTGTTGGGAGAGCGTTGCAGGACGAGGGTCGGCAGCGCGGGCTTGAAGGCCGTCGCGCTGGTATTGCTGGTCTGCGTGTAGGAAGCTTGCAGCGTGGCGCTCAGATCGCGCGCCATGAACTGCAAAGCGCCGCGTGCCTCCCGGTACGCATCGACCTGTGCCTCGCCGTGTTGCCAGGTGCTGGCCGTCGCGTTGAAAACCTGCATCAACGCCACGACGAGCAGCATCGTTACCGTCATGGCCACGAGCAGTTCGATGATGGTAAAAGCGGCGACGGCCAACGCCGCACGCCGGGGTAATTTCACCCCCGTAGCAGCCGGCCCCAGGCGGGGGCGCACAGCGGACGCGGGGTTGGAAAAATCTGTGAACAAAGGAAAAGCAAAAAGGAGCGGCGTCTGCGCCGCCCCGTGGTTTGGAAAAGAGCGAGAGCCGATCAACGAGGCCGGTTGAAAACGGTGCTCACGAAGCGGTATTTGCTGTCGGGCTTGGTGACAGAATTGATCACGAGTTCCACCCGGCAAGCCTGCCCGGTGGTGACCATCCCCTCGGGTTGATTGCTGGCGGGGATCGCCACGCCGTTTACCGTGGTCGCCTTGTAAAAATTCATGGCCACGGAATAATCCGCGCCTCCGATGGGCTGGGCATCGGTGAACATGAGGCGGCGTTGGGCGCCGAAGGCGTCCGAGGTGTCACCCGACTCCGTGGCAACGTTGAGAAACTTGGCGTAAAAAGGCGACGGAGGATCTGCGAGTGGATCATTGAGATTAACCGTCTTCGGGCCGCTCCCGGAAAGCGTCGCGCCGGTGGCATCGAACTGGGCGTCGACGTAACCGACCTTGTCGAACGGCTGACTCCGAAAGCTGGCGAAAAGCGTGTTCGCGATGGCGGCGGCGCGGTTCTGGTCAAAACTCTGCCGTCCGCTGGCCAGCGCGGTGGGCAGCACGCCGACCACCGCGACGAGCGCAAAGGTCACGATCCCGAGCGCCAGCGTGACCTCGACCAGCGAGAAAGCACGACGACGGCGGCGGCGCGGGGCCGAGCCTGCGTTGGAGAGTGGGAGTGATGCGAGTGGCGTCTTCATGGCTATGGAGTCGATGAGGGCGTCGACAGGTTGTTGGTCGGGTCGATGATGTATTTGGCGCGCCCGGTGGCCGGGGTCACGTCGATTTCTTCAAGTTGCAAGGGCTGTTTGTTGCCCCCTGCGCTGCTGGTGTTCTGGGTGGAGATTTCGTTGCCGTTGGCATCGACAAAGCCGGGGAAAATCAGGACCTTCATGTAATCGTCCGTCTTCTGCGGAGCCTGGATGGAAGCCGGCACGGTGACGATGCCCGTGCTGTCAAACTTCCAGTACGGCAGTTTCACGCCGCCGGTGTCTCCCGGGCTGGCCTTGACCGTGTTGGCCAGCGGAAACGCCGGGTCCGTGTCTTGCGGCGACTTTCCCGCGAAACAGGTGAGGATGGAGTGCGCGGTGGAATTCGTGCCGGCCATATCCTCGCTGACTTTGAAGGCCAGCCCTTTTGGGAGTGACATCCAGGGTGTCTTCTGCACCGGGGTAAACGACACGTTGTCGCCATCTTGGTAGATGGCGTAGCTGTGGCCCCAGAGATCGGTGCTGATCTGGGGGCTGCCCGGCGTCTTGCAGGCAAAGACGACGTAGGTGGACAGGCCGTCGCTGATGGCCATCATGCGCGCGCGGTCGAGCACGCTCATCATGTTGCCGACGGCCCCGCGGCGGCTCTCCGACTGGTTGAGCCCGCGCATTGCCGGGAGCGTCGCGGCCAGCAAAAGGACAATGATCGCCATCACCGCCAGCATCTCCACCAGTGAGAAGGCAGCCCGGCGGCGCAGAAAAGAGAGAGCGGCTATGTAGGATGATCCAGGCATGGCGACGATTTACCGATGTAAACCCTGATCGACGTCATAGGAGGAAACAATTTCCTTGTTGTGACAATGCCGTGACAGTAACACGCCCGGCCCAAACCCTTGCAAGCACAATCGTTTTTGGGTCAGTAAAGTGGCCGTGGACCGTCAACGGATTGCTTGGTTTTTTTCACGGACCCGCCGGGCGGCGGCTGACAATGTAAATTCCGCCCGCGAGCAGGAGCACGATCCCGCTCTGTGCGAGTTCGGTGCGGCTGATCGTGCCGATGGTGGCCACCAAGGTGTGCGAGGTTTGGTCGGCGTCGAGCAGGGTCCGGTGCCGGGCGAGCGCCAGGCGGCGCAGTTCGGCGGGATCGAACACGGCGTCGAGCCGGGCGGCAAAGGCGGCCGCCGGGTGCGTCTCGGCCAGCGCGGGCGGCAGCGAACGGAGTTGACGCAATCGCTGGATCGCCAGCAGAGAGTTGAAAACTGCGACCAGCAGCAGGCAAAGCAGAAGCAAATTCGGCAAACGCATGAAGAAAGGATGAAGGATGAGGACCGAAGGATGAAGGATGAAAATGTCAGTGGTGTGAATCAAATTGCGGATAAGACACCTCGACTTCCGCAATCGGCCTTCATCCTTCATCCTTCATCCTTTCCCGATGCGTCCTTCCATCCTTTCCTACGACCGCGGCACGCTGCTGCTCCACCCGCCGCCGCGCGGCCGGGCGTGGGTGGAGTACGCCGAATGGGACGACCGCGTGGAACGCTTCCGCATTCCCGCCGACCGCTATCGTCCGTTGATCGAGGCGCTTTCCGCCGAAGGCACCGCCGTCGAGGATCACGCCCGCGCGTTTACTGACCTGCCGCTGAAATTCGCCGCCGGGCAGACGCCGCGTCCGCATCAGGCCGAGGCGCTCGCCGCCTGGAAGGCCGCCGGGCGGCGGGGCGTCGTGGTGCTGCCCACCGGCGCGGGCAAAACGCTGGTCGCGCAACTCGCGCTGGACGCCACCCCGCGCTCGGCGTTGATCGTCGTCCCGACACTCGACCTGCTCCACCAGTGGTATGCCGGGCTGCGCGCGGCGTTTCCGGGAACCGAAGTCGGGCTGCTGGGCGGCGGGTCGCGCGATCTCGACGCCACGCTGCTCGTGGCCACCTACGTCAGCGCCGCCGCCGAGGCCGAGCGGCTGGGCAACCGTTTCGCGCTGCTCGTGTTCGACGAGGTGCACCACCTGCCCGCCAGCTACACGCGCGTCATCGCGGAGTATTCCATCGCGCCCTACCGTCTCGGTCTGACCGCCACGCCCGAACGCGCCGACGGACGCGACCGCGATCTGGCGGCGCTCGTCGGCCCCACGGTCTACTCCCGCGCGCCGGAAGATCTCGCGGGCGGCGCGCTGGCTCCGTTCGACGAGGTCAAGATCCGCGTGGCGCTTTCCGCCGCCGAACGCTCCCGCTACGAGGAGTGCGTCGCCCGGCGCAACCAGTTCCTGCAAGACCGGCGCATCTTCCTCGGCTCGCTGGACGGCTGGCGGCGGTTCGTGCAGGCGAGTGCCGGCAGCCCTGCCGGACGCGCCGCGATGCTGGCCCACCGCGAGGCGAAGCTCCTCGCCTTCGGCACGGAGGAAAAATTCCGCGTGCTCGACGAACTGCTCACGCGCCATGCCGGTCGGCGCACGCTCATCTTCACCGACGACACGGCGACGGTCTACCGCGTCGCCGACGAGTTTCTCGTCCCCGCCATCACGCACCTGACCCCCGTCAAGGAGCGGCACGAAACGCTCGCCCTCTTCCGTTCCGGCGCGTATCCGGTGATCGCCAGTTCGCGCGTGCTCAACGAGGGCGTGGACGTACCGGAAGCCAGCGTGGCCATCCTGCTCTCGGGCACCGGCGTGCCGCGCGAATATATCCAGCGGCTCGGGCGCATCCTCCGCCCGATGGAGGGTAAGCGCGCCATTCTCTACGAGGTCATCGCCGAAAAAACGAGCGAGGAAAACGTTTCCGCCCGGCGGCGGCGGTAATAATCGGAGTGGCAGGACATTCTTGGATTGATTCCCGGAAGTCGCCGATGATAAAGAAAGCTCTGCAAGCGGCGTCGAACGCGCCAAATTTCCGGCAACTACTTCTGACAAATAAAGATGAACTCGAAGAGCAGCATTTCGCAGGTCTCCACCGTTTCCACCCGCACGGTTGGTATGCTGGCGGCCGGCCTGTGGTTGGCGGCGCTAATCACCCCATCCGCCCGCGCGGATTTCAACGAAGCCGAATCCAACGACACCAAAGCCACCGCCAATGCGTTCGGCTTCGGCACGGCCACCTCGGCCACCATCTCGGGGACCAGCGCCACCACGGCCGACTCTGATTATTTTAAGATCACCACGGCGTACACGACGCCCGGCTTCTACGTCAACACCCTGACCCTGAACAACACCACGGGCTTCATCGGCAGCATCCGTGGGCTGTCACAAACCACCGGTGCCATCAATGCCGGTACCGATGTCGTCTTCCAGTCAACCGTCACGTCGGGAACCGCTTCCCCCTTCGGCGTCAATCAGTTTTACTCGGCTGGCGGAGCCGGCAAATCGCAATCGCTGTATTACAAGGTCGTCGCCGCGACCGGGGGCGGCGGCGCCTACACTTCGACCTTCGCTTCCACTCTCATCACCCCGACCGCGCTGGCGCCTACTTTCAACGCGGGCACCATCAACTTCAACGCGCAGGCAAACGTCGGCTCGTCGGGTGTGGCCACCAACACCGAAATCGTGATCTTCGATTCGGCGCGCAACGTGTATTACGATAACGTGACCGGTTCTCCCACGTTCGGCCTCGTGGCCAACAACGATACCAACGGGAGTTTCGCCCTGAGCCGCAATTTCGGGAGGGGCACTTACTACATTGCCATCGGGATCAGCAACGTGGCCACCGGCGATGCCGCCGCCTCCGACGACCCCATCAAAAGCAATGCCGTGCTCGACTTTGCCAACGTGATTGCCACCAACAACCAGTTTTACAACGGCAACAACGGCAACACGCGGCCCTCGGATTTTACGATCACCGATGGCGCCGGGACAACGTACTCCAGCGCGGGGCAGGTGATCGGCTCGTTGTATTCGCTCAATTTCTACTCGTTCACCGTCGTGCCGGAGCCCGGCGAAGTGGCGTGTTACCTCGCCGGTGGCCTGTGCGTGCTGGCTTTGGGGCGTCGCTTCCTGGCCGTCAGGAAAGCGGCGTCCGCTTGAACGATGCCGCCACCGTTCCCGGCCGGAATTGAACGAGGTGCCGCTTTCCTTGGCGGTTCGGCGATTTGACGTGACGTTCCTTCGTGCTGCCGTCCGATCTGCTCATCTCCCGCCGACGCCAGGGCGCGCTCGTGCCGCATCGCCTCGCGCTCGCCGCCGACACCCGCGCGCTTGCCGCTGAGCTGATGACGCTATTTACCGAAGCCGTTGGCCGACGCCGCGCCGCGCTCGACGAAACTCTCGCCGCCTTCGAGGGCGAGGACACCGCCTTCAAGGTCAAGCGCGGCCTCGCGCACCTCCTGGAGAATGACTTCTCCACGTTCGAGACCGTTGCCCCGCTCGATCCGCCCGGCCTTCGCCGCCGCGTCTTCGCGCTTGGTGCGTCCGCCGCGCCCACCCGTGCCCGCCGCGCCGACCTGCTCCGACGTGCTGCCGACGCCCTCGCGCTCGAAAAAGGCGGCCTCGTCACCGCGCCGGAAATCGCCGCCGGACTCTTCGCCGACCTGCCCGGCAACCAGGTCCTCACCGCCTTTGATCCGCCCGCGCCCGACGCGCTGATCCACCGCTACAATCTGGCCCAGGCCCAGGGCGTGTTCTACCGCGCGCACGACCTCCTCATCACCGCCCACCGCAACGAACCCGCGCGCTACAAGCAACTCTTCCGCTACGTCAAACTCTTCGGCCTGATGACGCTCATCGAGGGCGACGCCGATCACGGCTTCACCCTGCGCGTGGATGGCCCGGCCAGCCTCTTCGCGCCGAGCACCCGCTACGGCCTGGCCATGGCCAAGCTCCTGCCCGCGCTGCTGCACGTCACGAAATGGAGCCTGCGTGCCAGCCTCAAGCCGCGCGTCTTTCCCGAAGACAGTGCGGGTTCCGTCCGCGTCCGCGAAGACACGCCCGCCGCCGATACTTTCGGTCTCGACGCCGCCTGCGGGCTGGTCAGCCACTACGCGCCGCCCAAAGAGTTCGATTCGATCCTCGAAGAAGCCTTCGCTGCCCGCTGGGAAAAGCTGGACACCCCCTGGATTCTGGAGCGCGAGGTGGACCTCGTGCCCGTGCCGGGCAGCGCGATCATCCCGGATTTCCGCGTGGCGCATCCCGATGGCCGCAGCGTGCTCGTGGAGATCGTCGGCTTCTGGCGGCCCGAGTATTTGCGCAAAAAGTTCGCGCTGCTGCGGCGTTCGGGTCGGCGCGACATCGTGCTGGCGGTCAGCGCACGGCTCAACCTCGACGCCGCCGGGGTCAACCTCGACGAGTTCGCCGACCGGCTCGTCTGGTTCAAGGGCAAGCTCGACCCAAAAACCGTGTTGGAACGCGTCGAGGCCGTCGCTGCGACTCTGCCCGTGCCACCGCCGTTGCCGGTCAGAAAAAGAAAATCTGCCGCGCGACAATCCACACGAAAGCCGCCAGCAGCACCAGCGCCGTGATCCACCACAGCGGCCTAACCCCGGGCGGCCTGGGCGACGGCCCGCCGAATTCCCGCGCGACGTAATCGTCGTAGTCGAAACCGCCGTCATCGGCGATCCCCGTGCCGTCGTAGGCGAGGGCGTCCTCGCGCCAGCCGGAGCGGTGGTCTGCCCCGCATTCGGGACAGGCGAGCGCGTTGCGCGGCACGTCCTCGCCGCACACCGGGCAGACCTCGGGCGTAGGCAAGCGTTTGCGGGGCGAATTGGCGGGCATGAAGGAACAGATGAGACAGGCTGCGCGATGTTTTGTATTCTCCGTCATCCTGAGCGGAGTGCAACGCAGCCGAAGGACCGGTAATTATATACTTGACTCCGCAACCTTTTCTTGGAAAAGTGCGGGCATGACCATTGATTTCAGCGAAACCATCGAAATCCCGGACACCCTTTTTGAAGCGTTTCAACTTTTCGCCACGGGGGATAACGCCCTGCGAATCATGGTCAAGAATCGTTGGCCCGATGGGGTGATGTGCCCGATCTGCAAGGGCAAGGACGTGACGTTTATGCCCAAGCGCGCCCTGTGGCAGTGCAAAATGTGCCGCAAGCAGTTTTCCGTGAAGGTAGGCACGATCTTTGAGGACAGCCCCATCTCCTTGGCAAAATGGCTTTCCGCTACATGGCTGCTCCTGAACGCCAAGAACGGCATCTCTTCCTGTGAAGTTGCCCGCGCTTTGGGTGTCACCCAGAAAACCGCTTGGTTCATGCTCCACCGTATCCGCTCGGCCACGCGCAACGGCTCCATCGAGAAAATGGCTGGCATCGTGGAGGCCGACGAGACCTTT
>CAXUHC010000074.1:0-16535 GCA_964250705.1 uncultured Chthoniobacterales bacterium
GCCATGATGCGCTTGCTTGTACGACGACTCACCTGATTAACTCCACAGGTTCTTACACCTTTTTGCCCCAGAAGCGCCTTGTCATGACGAGTTGAACGCAGCGGATCGCTCGGAATATACGGTCATCCCGTGGAATCCGGCGTTCATTAGCGCGGAGGAGGCCTTCGCCAGATCTACCGCCGACCCGGCCAACCTCCGGGTGATGTTAGCTACTCTGTCATCACGGCCCGCACGGAGGCCGATGGCCATCGAAATTCTCTGAGTGCCCGTGTGATCAGCGTGAGCGCGGACGAAATCGTTCCCGGGCAAGCTGCTGTTCGAGTTCCTGCGCGCGTTGTTCCAAGAGGCGGAGGCGGGTTTTGGCGTCGCCAATGCGCCGGAATCGTGCCCACCACTGATTTTGTTCAGTTTGAAGCCGTTGAAACGCCGATCCGCGGCGTACCGATTCGAGCTGCTGGAGGGCATCTCTCATCCGCGTCTCCGCGAGTTCGTAGTCGGAAGGTTGGGCAGACGCCGTTGGCCGTGTCGCTGGAAGGGCGGTCGCAATCAAACGATCTTCCAGGTTCAGCCATCCTGCGACCCGACCGGGCAAAGTGTGACGCAAGGCAGCAGCGGTCATGCGCATCCCGGTGGGCGCGAGCAGGAACAGAAACGCCAGGGCAGCCGCTACGCCTAAGGCCACCCGCCAATACCCGCTCACGGGCCGGGGGTTCCGGTAGCGCCAACCGCCGCGCAAACCGGCTAGCCGCCAGAGACGGATCATATTCCAGACGCGCAAAACCGGGTTGACCAGCAAGGGAATCCCGAGCGCGACCACGCCGAACGCCGCAGCGTCGCGCCCGTGCTCGCTGGCATGGTGCGAGAGATAGGGATCGAGGGGTTGTGCCCACCAGAGTTGAGTGCCCGGCAGGAGTCCTTGCGCGACCCAGGTGGGGCGAACGAAGAAAAAGTACGCGAGCAACGTCACCACCGAAAGCGCAGCCCCCAAGATCATGCCCGCCCATTGTCCGAGCCGCAAGTGCGGCAACGCTTGGGTGGCCCGGATCACGCCTTGCTCTATCGTATGAGCCGACAACCCGACGGGATAACGTTTCCACACCGCCCGAATCGCCTCTGCCGGGCGGTTGGCGGTGCTCTCGGCGACGATGGTCCGCACGGCCCGATAACGTACGGCGGCACGCAGGTCCGCTTCGACCTCCGGCCCCTCGGCACTAAGTATTCACGAGAAAGTAACGCGGTAGTCCAAGCCGACGAGATCGAGGATACTCACGACGCTTTCTCGCAGGGTGGCAAAGTTTTCGTAGGCGGCGGGCGAGAGCCAACGATGCTTGACCAAGCGCCAAAGGGTTTCGATGCGGTTGAGGTGCGGGCAGTAGGGCGGCAGAAAAAGCAGGCGCAAGCCCCGGGCGCGCCAGGCCGCCCGCCGGGCTTTGACCAGGCGGTTGCGGTGGCAGGGACCGTTGTCGAGCACCAGCACGCCGGGCCGGCGCAGGACGGGCAAAAGCCGGCTCTCTACCGCTTCGACCAAATGCTCGGCTCCCAGGCGGCCTTCGCGGGCGACATGGGCCAGTTCGCCGTCGCCGCGCAAAAAGCCGACCACGTTGAGGCGCTTGGAATGCGCTTGGGCGGGCAGAGACCGGGTGGGGCCGGGCGGCTGCCAGCAACGCGTGAGCGTGGGCTGCAGGCAAAAGCCGCTCTCGTCGCCGTAGAAAAGGTCGCAGCGGCCCGCCTGCTCGTGCCGGTGCAGTTTGGCCAGAGCTTTGCGCGTGGCGGCCACGCGGTGGGCCAGCGGCAGTTTGCCCGTGCGGCGGCGGGTGCGCCGGTAGCGCCAACCCAGGCGGCGCAGGCATTTCTTCCGCGTGTCCCAGCCGACGCCAACGCCCCCTTTTTGGCCAAGGCCCTTTGCGGGCTGGCCGGACTGATGGCGGCGGCGGCGACCACCTGCGCCTGCTCGAGGGCACCGACCGAAGGCGGGCGTCCGGGGCGGGGGCGGTCGGCGAGCGCGGCGACTCCGCCGCGTTCCCAGCGCGCCAACCAGCGGCCCACCGCGTCGCGCTCCGCACCTAGGATCAGCGCCAGTTCATCGCGGCAGTAGCCTTGCGCACTCAAGAGCACCGCGTGGGCGCGGGTGCGCTCTCGATGCGAGCCTGCCGTCCGACGCACCTTCTCCAATTCTTCACGTTGCGTATCACTCGGTGGGGCCACGAACTTCATCACCCACTTTGCCACAAAACTTATCTTTGGCTACTTAGCTGCCGACCACAGGGAATTCATTCCCAAGCTGACGAGTGCATCCAGGAAAGGCACCAACGTCCGGTATTTGCCGTTGCGAGGGAAAATCGCCGTCCCTACGTCCTTGCCTGCGATCTTCATCGTGACGAAGATCGCTTCCATTTCCATGGCAAAGTGGGTGTATGTCATCCCACCACTGCCGGAAGCCGCATCGGGAAGTGGCCGGATCTCCGCGAATTTTTCCTTGCCGAGGCAAGCCATGCCACCCGGACCTTCAAAAAGCGGGAGGAGCCAGCGGTTCGCCTCGCTGGAGTCTCCGTGAAAGGTGGTGGTTGCCGTGGGAAACACTTCCCACAGGTTGGTCATATATCCGTAGCCTCGGCACGTCTGGCAGGCTACCACGCAGCGGCCACGGCATGTCCGGCAGCGGACGACGCCCGACCCGCCGCACCCGAAGCATCTTCCCTGCCCCCCGCCGCCGCACCCATAGCAGGTCGCCTGCTGGGGCACTGATCCCATGCCGGGAACCGTGACATAAACGGTGCGCCGACCCGAGCCGCCGCAACTGATGCACGGCCCCCTGGCCGAGCCGCCGCACCGGTTGCAAGTGAATTGCCCCGCGCCGGCGCAGCTTCCGCACGTCTGCCGCGCGCTGCCTCCACAGTCGCCGCACTCCAATCGGCTGACGAGGCGCTTGGGCCGGCCCAGGTCGAACACCTGCCCATGCGAGCCATAGCCGCCGAAACCTTGGTCTTCCACCAGCTCCCTGGCTTTTCCTGCAGTTCCTTGTCGGCGGCGATCTCCATCTGCATGCCTTTGACGCATTGCTCGGAGGCATGCAGGTCAAACGTGGATGTCCTGAAGCCCCAGATCCACTTGCGGCCAGCGTAGCTCTGCCGGATCACACGGGAACCGACGGTGATGCCAACGCAAGCTGTCAACATCCAATGGTCCAGACGGGCATCACCTGCTTCCACCCGGTCAGTGGTGCCGTTACCCGCGAGCAGCCGGTCCAGATCGGCGCGCACCTTCGCGATCAGCGCCGTCATCCTGGGTGTCAATGTGGTTGGTGGCCCCATATTCCTGACTATGCTTGTAGCCAAGGATAAGGACCAGGTGCAAGGTTGAACCCACCGCACGGTGGCATTTTTGTCAGACCTGCACCCCAGCCTTTCGAGAGGCCGTTGCGGCCTCTTTTTGATCCGAATTTGCTGGCTTGGGGGAACCGAAGCACCCATTTCTACTTGTTCAATCCGCCTGCTTGCTGGAGCATGCGCCGCAAACCATCCTTTTCGGAAAGCGAGATTTTTTCATGGACCCACGCCAACTGCTGGAAGCATTTCTCACTCCGCCGAAAGTGCGCGAACTCACGCGCGAACAGGAGCTGCTGGACCGGGCGCAGACTTCCAGGGTGCAGCTAAAGGGCACCGGCTTCGCGCGGGGCGTCGGCGAGGACGTGCAGATTTACCGCTGGGGACGCGGACCGGCGGTGTTGCTCGTTCATGGCTGGGGTAGCCGGGCCTCGCACTTCGAGGCGCTGGTGACCGCGCTGGAGGCCGGTGGTTTCCAGGCCGTCGCTTTCGACGCCCCTGGGCACGGCAGATCGGGGGGGATTTTTTCTAGTGCGCCAGCCTTTGCTGCTGCCATCGGCGCGGTAGCCGCGCAGGAGGATGCTTTCACGGCGGTGGTCGCCCATTCCTTGGGAGCGTTGGCCACGGCGCAAACGTTGGGGAAAACCTTGCGCGCCGGAAGAGTCGCGCTGCTGGGAAGCTGCTGCTGGGTCGAGCCGCTCGCCGTCGCGTTCGGACGGGGGCAAGCCGCGCCCCAGCCTTCCATCGACGCAATGATCGCGCTGGCCCATGCGGAGTTCCGTCCCGAAGAAACTTCGGCGGAGATTTCTGCGCCCGCACTCGGAAACGTCCCGGCGCTGCTGATGCACGATCCCAGCGATGCCGAGATGCCTTGCGAACACTCCAGAGCCCTGGCTGCTGTCTGGCCCGGCGCCCGGCTGGTCGAAACTCCTGGCGTGGGACATCGGCGCATCCTGCGGGCCCGGGACATCGTGACTCGCACGATGGAGCACATCACCGGTTGAGCCGGTTTGTCTCAGACGATGCCCTGCGTGATAAGGGCATCCAGCTCCCGGGTATCGCCGCCGAAGATTTCCACGATTTCGCGCGCCATTTCATGGCAGGCCGCCCGCAGCAAGGTGGTGTTCATCGTGGAGCTTTTCACGCGCTGATCGGCGGGTGAGACCGTGGCGATGCGTACTCCGGCGGGCAGCGGTAGTTTGCCTGCCGCCAAGTCGCTCAGATGGTTGATATTGGTCGGCCACTCGTCGTAGATGTCCATCAATGCAGTCTGGCCGCGGGCGAAGAACCGCCCATAAAGGAGACGGAAAATGCCGAGATGCCGCTTTACGGGGAGGCGTGGGTCGCGGCTGCGCAGCACGAGGAGATCCGTACAGCCATCGCTCAATGCCGGCGTGAGCGGAAACGGGATGGGCAGGCCGCCATCGGCGTATTGCTTGTGATCGATGGTCACCGTCTTGTTGTAGACGAGCGGCATGGACACGCAGGCGCGGACGACGTTCCAAGCTTCGGGCAAGGTAGCCGGGAGCGCCCTCATTTCCCCACAGCCATCGGTGCAGTTGAGTAAGGCGATCTGGAGCGGAGTCTTCGAGGCCTGCACCCGTTCGATTTCAAGCGGAATCCTGTCGCGCAGCACCTGGTCCACGAAGTAGTCGATGTCCACCAAGCGATGCAGCCGCAGGGGATGGAAAAATTTCCCGTCTACCAAGGCTTTATAATAGGTGGCCGCTTTCAGGTGGCCGCGGCCAGACAGGAAATGCGCGGCATTCACCGCGCCCGACGATGTGCCGTAGACCACGTCGAAAGCCCGGCTGGCATCCAGCAGGTGCAGCCCCAACAGAGCGCCGCCGGTGTACACCCCACGCATGGCCCCTCCCTCGACCACCAGTGCCAGTTTTCGTTCCGGGTGACAACGGGGATCGGCTATCCGTGCCCGGATGAGTTGAATGACGGCTTGCGGGTCGGTTCCTTGTAGCATCGGGACAAAGCGCGGACCGGCGGAATAGAAAAGAAAACGGCGCGTCCAGTCTTGGCCGGTGGCGTGAGTGAATCACGGTGAATTGCCCGGCGGAATCAAGCGGGAAGTTTTCCTTTTCGAACTGGTGGCGAAGAGAATGCATTTCCTGCAATTTTCTTGTGTTTGACCACCAAATTGTGTTAGCAACGCAAGCATGGATGCACAGGGACCTAATCTGGTGGAAAGCAGGCAGATAAAGTACTTTATCAGCTATCGTTCGACGGATATTGCGCTGGCCAAGCGGGTGGTCAAATCGCTCGTCCGCCAGCGGCTGGTGGAGCGCGTAAGCGAGGTGTTCGACTACGATGAGGACATCAAATACAACTCGCCCAACTTCCGGCATGAGATCGACGTGGCGCTGGAGAAATGCGAGATGCTCATCGCCCTGGCCTCGGGCGGTTATTTTCTCAACTCGAGCTACACCACGATGGAGATCGACGCGGCGCGCAGCGCGAACAAGGTGGCCCTGCTGAGGGTGGATGGAGCCAAGCTGATCGGCTCATGGAACGTTCACAATCACCGGGAGCTGTCTTCCCTTTGCACCGACGAGGAGCTGGACCGGAATTTGCACGCCGTCATCACTCTCAAATCGCCGCGGCTGGCACCCGTGTTCGAGCCCATCGAATTGCAGGCGGCGATGCCGAGTTGGATGGGCGGCCAGAAAAAACACTTCGTGGGCCGCGAAGACAAGTTCGAATTGCTCGACAAGGCGTGGCGCGAAGAGCATCCCCGGGTGGTCTGCGTGGTGGCGGACGGCGGGGTGGGCAAGAGTTCGCTGATCAGCGAGTGGTTCGACCGCCTGCGGGCCAGGGGCAAAGGCCGCTATCCCGACGTCAAACAAGGCTTTTCCTTCTCGTTCTACAAGCAGGGCGCGGAGGGCGAGAGAGCGGTCACGCCGGACGACTTCTTCCGGGAAGCTTGGAAGCTGTTTTCGGGCCGCAGCGACACGGCGCCGCCGACGGAACAGTCGATGCGCCACTTGTTGGAACTCTGCGCGGAGCGGCGCACGCTGCTGGTGCTCGACGGGCTGGAGCCCAACCAGATTCCGCGCGGCAAACCCGACGAGGGGAAGGTGCTCAACAAGCAGCTCGAGTCGTTCCTCAAACTATTGCCCGAGAAGATGAACGGCCTGTGCATCATCACCACGCGCGTCTTTCCAAGCGTGTACCACGACCACCAAGGCCCGGGCGGCAGCGTGCTGCACATCGATCTGCCGACACTCGCCCTCAAGGAGGCGGAGGATTTGGTGCGCCACTACCACCCGCAATGTCCGGTCGCCAAAGCGCAGGACATCACGAAAGTCTGTGACGGACACGCCGCCGATTGCGTGCGGCTGTGGTATCACCACGATACCGACCAGGAAGCGGCCAACCGCAGCGGCACCGTTTTCAACAAGCTGCGCCGGCTGCTCGGCTCGCTGCAAACCGAACTCAGCGCCGAGGCGCGCGAGACGCTCAACGCCATCTGCCTGTTCGACAACGAGGTGAAGGCGCCCGAACTCGACCTGCTGCTGGCGGGCAAGCCCATCGAGCAGCTTTCGTCCCGGACCGGGTCCCGGGCCTGGTTCTCCCGGGGGGTGCCCGACCGCGCCACGCTGCGCCGGGCGATCCTCGAACTCCGCAACCGGGCGCTGGTCAGCGCGCGCAGCGTCGCGCTGAAAGAAAAGGATCATTTCGAGCTGACGTTGCTGCCGGCCGGAGTGGAGGGCTGCGAGGTGGATTCCTACGACACGCACCCGCTCATCCGCAGCGTCGTCCAGCAGGGTTTCCGGCAGAAGCACCACGCCCTGTGGAAGCGGGCGCACGAGCGGCTTTTCTGGCGCAAGCAAGCGTTCTTGCCTCTCTGGCCGACTAAGCGCGCGCAATTGCTGCGGGTGTACTCGGCCGTGGGCAACGGCGTCAACTGCGGCCGGGGATTGAGCGCGGGCTGGCTGTACGCGGCGCGCTGCCTGAGGGGATTTCGCGGCTACAGCACCAATCATCATGGCATGATCCTCAACGACCGTGACGCCCTGTCGAACTACTACGAAGGCAACTGGGGCGAGCCCAAGAAGAACATCGGGTTGAACGCGTACGCGGAGGTC
The DNA here is from genome assembly GCA_964250705.1 of uncultured Chthoniobacterales bacterium. GTDB lineage: Bacteria > Verrucomicrobiota > Verrucomicrobiia > Chthoniobacterales > SZAS-18 > CAHJWO01. The sequence goes on from CAXUHC010000074.1 coordinate 7,424, forward strand.
CAATCCCTCGTCTGGAGTGGGGTGCTGCTTTGCGGAACCAACTCTTACCATCTGGGCAAGGAAAAAATCGAGCTAGGCTACGAGATGGCGTTGAGCAGCCGCAACACCGTGACGGCGGCGCGAATCATGCGCACGCTCTCGCTCATCAGCCTGATGACGGGCCATATCAACGATGCCCTGCGCTACGCCCGGCAGGCGGAAGCAGCCCTCAAGCTGCGCCGGAAAGGGACCTATTGGTGCCTGGAAGCTGTGCTGCGCGTCAACAAACGCTTTCAGAAAATGAGCGTGCTGCTCACCTTCGGCCGGATCCATTTCTACAAGGGGCAGTTCGAAGAGGCCAGCGACTATTTCGCGCGGGCGGAACGCCTCCAGGCGCAGTCGGTCAAACGCTATCCCACGCTCAAGGGGCTATGGTGTCTGTGGTACTGCGATTTTCTGCTGGCCCGGGGGCGGGTCGACGAGGCGCTGCAGCGCGCCCGGCAGGCGTTGATCGACCCCGACCGGCCCCGGGGCTGGGGCGAGGGCGTGTTCGCGGCTCCGGCGGCCAACCTGGCGCTGGCGACCTGCCTGCTCTATCAGGCGGAAAGCGATCCGGCCGCAGCGGACCTGCGCCTCATCGAGCGGACCTTGCAGGAGGCCTGGGACGGCATCGTCGACCGCGGTCGGACGGAATGGCTCAAGCCGGGTTGCCTCGTGGCGCGTGCCGCCGCCCACCGGCTGCGGGGCGAACTGGTGGACGCCCGGTCGAGTCTCAAGGAAGCCGAGGAACTGGTGAAAGGGCAGGGGTTGGTCATCTTCACCCCCGACATCGCGTGCGAGGCCGCCCGCATCCTGCTGGCTGAGGGCGACGCTGCCCCGGCGGTGGAATTGCTCGAGCGCGCGTTGATCGATTGCCGGGAAAGTCAGCTCGCGGGGAAGCTCGACAACATCGTCAATTTGCTCGCGGTGGCTCACGCCCGGGCGGGCCGGCAACCGGCTTGAGAGACGTTTCTCCCGTATGCTCCCAGTAGCCGCCGGTCCCTCCGCCGCTGCCGTCGCCGCCGACGGCGCACCGAAAATCCCCTTTATCGTCGGCGTCACCGGCCATATGGATTTGGACGCTCGTCAGCGCGAGAAGGTAGAAGCCGTCCTACAAAATTTCTTCGACTGGCTGCGCGCTGACAACGGTATCGTGGCACCAAGTCCGCATGCCATCCAAACAACGGCTGGGAATGGGTTGGCGAACCATCCGTTGAATCAGCTTGGGCTCGGGTTGGAGCGAACGCCGCTCTGGTTGCTTTCCTCCTTGGCACCTGGCGCGGATCACTGGGTCGCCGAGTTTGCGAAAAACAAGGATAACGACCGTGGCCGGGGGCGTGCGCGTGTGGTGGCCCCACTCCCGTTCGCCCGCGATCTTTACAAAAGAGCCTCCACTTTTCAGCCCGCTCCGTCAGAACCCCGGTCAGACCCTGCTGACCCCGCCGAAGCCGCTCGTTGGGAGGATCATCTTCGCCAGAGGACGGAGGCGTGCGAGTCTGCAGCTGCTTTCCTTGATGCGATGCCCTCGAAGGACACGTTTCTGGTGCGCCTGCCCGGGGAGGAATGCATTTCTGACGAAGCTCTCCACACGGCTCAAAACGATCCGGAACTGCTGACCGGTCCGGGCCGAAAAGCCGAGCGCGACCAGCGCTACGGCGCAGCAGGCGAGTACGTCGCCGCCTACTGCGACCTGCTCTTGGTCCTGGCTGATCCCGTCGACCGGGAGCAAGTGGCAGTCCAACGACAAAAAAATCCCGGACCGCGCTTGCCTGATGTCGGTGCCCACGGGATCGCCGACATCAGGCGGCGTGGATTGACCCCCGGACGCCTGCCTAATCCCCCGATGCTAACCTGGGCTGACAGCGGCCCCGTCCTGCGCATGAAAGTCTACCGTCGGCGCACCCGTCCCTCTGACGCAAAACTCGCTCAGGTCGGAGACATTGAATGGCTCTTTCCGTTTGATTCGCGTCCTCTGGGGATGCTGGCAGCCGCAGACGACAATCCGGTGTGGCATGAACTAGGCATGCGCGAACTCCGCGAGTTCACCCGCAACCTGGAAGAGCTTAACCGCGCCCCTTCCCGCAGTGACCCATCAAAGATCGCTCGCGAATGGCTGAGCCGTTTGCAACCGCAGCCTGCCGATCCCCCGCCTGCCATCGCCCCATTCCCTGTAGACAGCGAGGACACGGATGCGGCGGTCATGCGCGAACATCTCGACCGGCTGGGCCGTCTGCGGCGGCGGGTAACGGACCTCAACGCCTACTATGATGACCAACTGAAGGGACTTCGCCGCAAGCTGTTCACCTCTGCTTTGTTGGCGGCGGTTGTCCTGGCTGGATACGACTACTGGCAGTTTCCCGCACCCGTTCCCCCGGCCAGCGGGGCGTTCGCCAACTTGCCGTTCTATCGGTGCGTGCTTTTCGGCCTGTTTCTCTGGTTTACCCTGGATTCCTATCGGATGCTGCGGCAGTTTCGCGGCGAGGTGCTTGACCGTACACGAACGGATTACCGGGCGATTGTCGAGGGCTTGCGGGTGCAATTTTACTGGGCGGCGGCGGGCACGGGTAAGTCAGTGGCGTCCGCCTACCTCCAGCGTCAGCGCGGTGAAAATGCGTGGATTCGGGCCACGATTGCGTCGATGGCGTTTCCCTACGAGCGTGCCGCCGTTGCCTTTGCTCAACTGGGAGCACGGACGCAGTTGGCGCTGTTGCGCAACGTTCGTCATGGCTGGATCGACGAGCAGGTCCGTTACTTCACGACGAAACGGCAGGAGTTTCAACGGCGCCGTCATGGCTGGAGCGAGGCGAGCCTCGTCTTGGTTTGGACAGCGCTGGTGTTGAGTGTGATAGGAGTCTTGCTGACCCTCTTCCCAACCCTCAAAATTTTCTTCCTGGCGGTGAACCAGCCGTTAATGGTGGGGGGAGGGCTCTTGGCGGTCGGACTAGGGATTTGGGCCAGGATTTTACGCCCACGGGTGCCAACGAAGCTTCGGAAAGCGAGCAATCTCTCCCCACCGAAAAATCTTGGGGCTCGCTTGCGCGCATGGAGAAAGCGTCTCCCGGCCCCCTCGGCAGTCTTGGCCGCCTGGTTCCCCGAGTTTGGTCCCGGCAGATCCCACCGGCAGCGGGTAGCGTCCACCGGGGTGGGAGTCCTTTCACTTGTTATGCTGATGGTCGGAATATCTTTTCGGCTGACAGAAGCATTCGCGGTGGGCACATTGCCGACCGCCAACAATATTCTGGGGATTTGCAAGGCGATGAGTTTGACGCTCGGAATCCTGGCCGGTCTCTGGGTGAGCGTGCATTTTCTCACCGACAATATCCGCCGCTATGGAGAAATGGCAGCGCTGTTTACCGCCGCTGGCCGTCGCTTGAATGATCACCTTGGTCTGCTGGAGCAAGCCATCGACGCCGGGGAAATCACCTTGGCGCGGCAAGCGCTGCGCGACAGCCAGCGTTTGATCGAAGAGTTGGGCCGGGAGGCGCTCCACGAAAATAGCGAGTGGCTCTCGATGCACCGTAACCATCCTATCGAACCGGTCAGTGGTTGACGCGCCGTCAACGCGGCTGCCTGCCCCGTCGATGCGAGGGTCGCCAATCTTTTCCGCCGTTCAGAAACTTGCCTCGACCACGGTTTGTCCCTGAGCATTTTTACCAACGGATTTGATCCGCAGGGGGGCCTCGGCGGTAAACGTGATCAGGTTGTTCGGTAAGAAAGGTCCGGCGTGATTTGAATCGACGAGGTCAACCAAGGTATTGCCTTTGAGGAGTCCCTGCTGGCCATTGACCGTGAAGGAGAAAAATCCTTTGGTGTCCATCCGGGTTTGCAGGATGACGTGACCGTTGGCATGGCTAACCACCACGAAGTCGCCCCGCAGCCCGGCGTTCTTTGGCCGCGTGCCCATCAGTTTTTTGAGGTCAGGAACGTTGTAGATCGCCAAGGGACCGGGTGGCACATTGCGAACGGCGTTATTGCCTGGAATCGTTGAAGGCGCTGGCGGATTGACCACTCCGGGCGTGACCTTTGGAGCAACTTGGCTTGGTTCGACCCGCGCTTCGCGCGGGGGCGCCGGAAGCGTCGCGGCTGTGCCGTTGAAACGATGCGCTTCCTTTAGAAATTCCTGAGCCTGTGCCGAGGTCATCTCATCACGCTTCGCCGTGGCTGCCGCAGGCGGCGGTGCGATGAACGGTTTGGCGTGGCGTGCTGGCTCGGGACTGACGTTGGTTTGAACCAGCGACGAGGAGTGTTTGAATTGGTTTAGCCGCTCCGCCAAGGTTGGCTTAAAAGACGAAATCCAAAACCAGAGTCCGGCCAAGATGGCCAGACCGCCCACAGCACGCGCCGTTTTGGCCAAAATTCTGATGAGCTTTTTACGGCGGCGGGCAGCTTCGGCCCGCGTGGCCGCCCGCCGAATGGCCAGCAACCGTTTCCGCTCTTCCTCCTCCGCACGATTTTGCCGGGCAATCTCCAGCGCGCCTACCTGCCGGGTGTACTCGGCGTGCCGGCCCATTGTGTTGAAAACGAGGTTGTCATCGCCGCGCAGAAGCATCGCGATGAGCAGAAAGCGATGATCGGAGCCTGGCGTGCCGTCGCGCTCGACCGCGCGGATTTTATCTTCCAGCTTCTTTTCTTCGCGGGTGGACAGCCAACGGGAGATCTGGTCGTTCGCGGTGGCGCGTTCTCCCGAAGTCCGGTTCAGCAGGAGTGCTTCACCGAGGGCTTGAGCATCGTAATATTTCTGGCCGTTAAACGAATAAGCGCAGGCTTCGCATCCCTCCTCACCCGCGAGGACGTTGTGCGCCTTGCAGCGCCAACCCCAACTGTTTGCCTTGCAGGCTTCACATTCTTCGGTCAATGCCAGCGGTTCGAGCCCACAACTATTACATCTCAGAGCCAGCGACGGCATGCGGCTGAGTCTGGCGTGTCGGCGCGCCGCCTCGGCACGTGCCGCTGCTTCCCGGGCCACAAGGGCGCGTCGGTGTTCCGCCTCGGCAGCCACGGCGGCAACACGTTCTTGCCGTACCGCTTCGATGGCCTCTGCTTGCTGGGCATACCCCGCGTACCGAGCGGGATCGTTGGCGTTGAGATCGTCGCCGCGCAGGAGCATCGCGATCAGTAAAAAGCGATGGTCCGAACCCGGTGTCCCGTCGTGTTCGATCGTCCGGACCTTCTGGGCCAGCGCCGTTTCCCCCTGCGAGTACAGCCAGACCGAAACCTGGTAACCCGCGACCGCGCGCTCCCCCGCGTCGCGGTTAGCCAGAAGCGCCTCGCCCAAGTCGGTCGGGCGAAAGTACAACTGGCCGTCCAATTTGTAGGCGCAATCCTCGCAACCTTGTTCGCAAGCCTCTTTTCCATGCGTGGCGCACTGCAACCCCCAGTCGTCGCTTCCGCAGGCATCGCAGACCTCGTCGTGCTTCAACGATTCGAGGCCACATTCGTTACATTTCTGGATGAGCGACACCATACTATGAATTCCTAAGCTTGGCCTTTCTGGAGATAGGTATCGGCCAGCAATTCCGTTGGCACCTCGATTCGGCAGACGGTCGGCATTTTATCAGGCGTCCATTCGGCGTAGATCGCCGGGCGGGCAAACTCGCCGAACATTTCGCCCTCCTGACGATAGCACATCGCGTTGATAGTCAGTACCGGGCGATCCCGGTATTTTTCGAAGAAAGCATACCTAGCTTCCAGGTGGTCGTGCCCTCGTACCATGCCGCGGATCGGCCGACCCAAAACCTTTTCTGCGGCGAGGCAGAACGCGTTGAAATCGTCAATGCCGAGCGAACACCCCCGGGTGTTCCTGTTGGGAATCTTCTTCTTCGCCGTATCGTGGAGGCGGGTCCACACGAAGTCTTCGAGCAGCGGTTTTTCGCTCAGGTCGGCCAGGGTATGGATCGTCCCCTGCCGATCTACATGGGGAACCCCCCCGTGTGCCACCAGCAGGCCGTCAGGAAGGAGGACCGCACGGTGGGCATGGACGAAAAATTTGATGGCCGCAGCCGCCAGACCTCGCCACGGTGAATCTTCGGCCTGTTTGTTCAACCATTCGGCCAACTCGCTTGGCTGCACGCTCGACGCGAAGCTGCCATCTGCCGCCTGACGCAAGCCCTCGTCATGGTTGCCGACGATGAATGCGTGTTTGCCACGTTCCCGCTCGAATAGGCTCAGGACTTTGTAGAGGATGAGGTGTCCATATTTGCCACGGTCAAAGAGATCTCCGATGAACAGGAAGGCCGGTTTATCGCCGTTCTGAGAGGTCGCGGCATAGTGGAGAATAGTTTCTAGTCCGAGCACGTCGCCGTGGAGGTCGCCCACCATCCACAGGCGGGCAGGCGCTTTGCCTGCGGGGACGCAGACGAACCTCTGCTCGGGCGCGGCCTTGCAGTCGTCAAAAAGCAGCAAGCCAGGCTCGGGTTTTTCCAGAGCGTCCGCGAGCGCCGTCGCCAGCCGCTCAACTTCGGCCAAGAGCGGCTCCGGCTCCGTGGCGAGCGCGGCTTTCACGTCCTTCCAAAAGGTCGGGTTGGCGTCTTCAAGGGCTTGCGCGAGAATCGTCTTGGGCTCGGGACAGGCCAACGGCCCAGCCGAAGGTTTGGCTGGAAGTGTATCGGGGACAGGGTTTGCCGGGGCGGGCGTTGGCGCCGACACATTGGGATCGAGGGAGAGCGAGCCTGCCCCCGCCACGGCCGGAGGCGGCGCGTCGGCAGGTTTTTCCCCGGTCTCCGCAGTCAGAGGCGATGCGACGGTGGGTTTCTCCGTTGCCGCGGCTGGATCAGGGGCGGCAACCGCCGCATCCCCGGCGAGGGGGGCAGGCGTCGTCGAATCGGACGGTTCCTCAAACGGAACGGCGGATGGTTCTCCCTGTGAGGCGTTCAATTTTCCACCCTCACTTTTAAGCGGGCTTTGTCGGTGCCGATGGTAATCTCCGAGCCGCCAGCGATTTTTACTCCTAGATCGGCTGCCTTCACGCCGTTAACGAAGGTCGCATTTACGGCTTTGGGGTTTGGCAGAACCAGCCAGGATGCCTGCTCCTCGGAGCGGGCCAGCTTGAACTGCGGCTCCGAAGCGAAGCGTGCCTCGTCGCCGACCACTGCCTTCAGCAGCGTCTTGCCGATCAGCAGGTCGATGTTGGTGCGGATTTCCTTCCCGTTGCTCGGCGAGAGCAAAACCAGACGACCGTATCGGACGTAGCCGCAGCCAAGGCATTTGGCAGCGTGATCGTCGTTTTCCGTTCCGCTCTCGGGGCATCTCCAAGACATAGGGTCAAAGGGTCACGATGAGAGGTAGGATGGTGCGACCGGTCGTGCGGCTGCCAAGCTCGATTTTATCGCCGGTTTTCAGGAGGGTTGGTTCGAGAACGGGGGTGCCGTTGAGGAGCGTATGGTTGGGCGTGTCGTTCTGGGGCGCCAACCACCATTCGACTCCGCGCCGGTCCAGAGTGTATTGATGTTCGTGGGCGAAACGTGCTTCCTCCCCGAGTTGACGCAGCAAGGGCTGCCCGACAGGCGTCGAAACATTGAAAGTGAGGGCTCCGCCCGTCGCGTTGCTCAGTTTGAGCGCCACGCTATTCGGGGGAGGCACCGGATTCACGGGAACCGGGGCCGCCGGGGCGACTTCTACCGGCGGCGGGATCGTCGGTGCGGCTGCTGGAGGGGCTACCGGCGCTCCTTTTCCGTTCAGCGCAAGGTTTACGTCCTTGGCCGTAGGCCGGTCGGCGGATTTCGGGGAGAGGCAACGGCGGATCGTGGTGGCCAGATGCGTATTCGCCGCCTCGTCCGGCAATGCGCCCACCATCTTCGGCAGGGGAGCCTTGTACGCCTTGACCTTGTACGCGTATTCCGCGTCGTCGTCCGCCGGATAGGGATGCCCGTCTCCGAGCAGTTCGTACAAGATCAAGCCACAGGTGAAAATGTCCGACGACGGGCCGGGGATCTGATGATTGAGGTGTTCCGGTGAAAAATAGTGTGGCGACCCCACGTAGCCGACATGCCCGTCCCAGGGAGCTTTCCGATCCGAGAGCACGGAAAAATCCATGTCGATCAGCTTGACCTGGTAGCCCGCCTTGATCGAGGGATCGACCAGCATTTGCAGGTTGGGCGGTTTCAGGTCGCAATGCGCGATTTTCTGCTCATGGAGTTGATGGATGCCCGCCATCATGACCTTGGCAAGGATCAGGCGTTGCTGCCAGTTCAAAGAAGCCGGATCTTTTCGAATCTTCTCGATGATGTGCCCCAGATCATGCCCGCCTTCGATGAATTCGTACGCTTGGAAAAAGGTATCTACCCCGAATTTGAACACGAACGAATCCAGTTGGTGAACGCAGAACCGTTTCAACAACGGGTCCATCACCCGGCGATTGAGTTCCTTCTGGTACTCGACGTAGGCCGAGAACCATTCCACGCCGACAGCGGGAGATTTGTACTGCTTGAAGAAGACCTTGCGACCGTCGGGACCCTGCGCAGCAAAAGCGTTGGCCATCGCGCCGGTGTTGAGAGGCGTGACGATGGAATAATCCCGGATTTTGTCTCCTGCCTTGAGAACGCGTGGCACGTTAATCTCCTTTGATGTGGATGCTCGACGCCACCCAGTTCGGCTGATTGAAAAGACCTCGGGTCACCTTGGGAGGGGTGGCCGGGCCCTGCAGGGCTGAGGCGGACACCGACTTCCCGATTTCGCCGAGAATCTGTTGGAAATTCGCGTTTTTGAGGCCGTCGTGGGCGCTCGCAAGCACTTGGAACTCGCTACGGTCTGCCGCACAGATGGCGTCAAACGCATCCGAGGCCGGTCCGACGATGAACAGCTTGACCCGCAGGGCGTGCAATTTCTCGATCAGGGCGGGAATTTTACCCACCTGCCAAGGAATTTCGAGACCGGTTTCGAGTGCTTCGTCGGTCATCAAGACAAGAATACGGTGGCAGCTTGCTGCCTCGCGCCACGGGAAATCGAGGGCGGTGTCCAATGCGACGAACGTAGCTTCGTCGCCCTCGGGTTTTACTTCCTCGATCCGCTTGCAAAACTCCTTGATGTTCGCGGTGAAAAATTTCCCGGACGAGAATTGCAGCAGCGGACGGGTGTAGAGCGCTTGGTGCAGTTCTTT
>CAXUHC010000075.1:0-3189 GCA_964250705.1 uncultured Chthoniobacterales bacterium
CCACGTCCAGGTCGGTCGTGGTCATGTTGATGCCCTTGCCGTTGGTTTGCAGGAGGACGTTGGAAAGAATGGGGAGCGTGGTGCGCGTGCTGACCACGCTCTGGACCTGCTGCAAGCCTTCGAGGAGCTTTTCTTTGCTGAGATGGAATTTCATACGCTGGGCAAGGGACGAACTGGGCGTTGCGCGGGCCGGAGATTCCGGGCGGCACAACGAGTAGTTTCCTACTCTAACCTAATTAGGGGGCAACTTGTCAAGGGATTGCCGCGATTCCACAAGATATTGTACGCGGGACCCAAAACGGCAGCTCGGTGGCGTTCGCAATCCAGGCATCGGAAAGGACCAGGCTCAACGCCAAAAGCCAAGCGAGCCTCCCCGACTGATCGGGAAGGCTCGTGCGAATCCGCCCGGCTGGTCGGCGCTCAGCCCTTGAAATTGACCGGCGCGATGCCCGCAGCCATCGCGGCGTGCTGTTCGTCGGTGCAGGCGGAGTCGGTCGGGACGCCGACCGGGGCATCGTTTTGGCCGACCAAACCCTTTTCGAGCAGGAAGAGTTCGACATCGTCGCCGCTGACGTCGGGCAGCATCGTGCCGTTGACCTCGACGCAGGGCGAGAGCGGCTGGCCGCTGCGCTGCTCCATTTCCCAACGGAAGGCCGGATTTTGGATGATGTCCTTCTCCGTGTACTGGAGGTTGTGCTTTTGCAGGATGGCACGGACGCCCGCGCTCCAGCCGCAGTAGGTTTTGAGATAGGCGGTGATCTGTGGTGTTTCCATAAAGACGAAGGTGTCGGTTTGCTGCCTGCCAGTTTCGTTCGTTGGCGGGTAAATGTCAACGGTGTAGCGGTGGTTGGAAGAGGTGAACGAGCCTCTCAAGTTTCTGTCATCCTGAGCGCAGGGCCTTGGCCCGCAGGCGAAGGACCGGTGGTGATGCACTTGACTCGCCTTCCGTCATTTCCGGCTGTGGCCTCGGCGCTCTGCCGCCGTGTCTGCGCTCGAGACGCTTTCCCGCACGGCGACAGAGCGCCGTGGCCACAGCCGGAGCCGAACAATCGCTATTTTCAAGGATGTTGCTACCGATCCTACGGCTGCGCATTTCGCCTTGCGCGCAGGCGTTGGCTGCGGTTCGGTTCGCTCGACCGTTTTATATGATTCCCGCCGCCGCCGACTCCCCGCCGCTGACGCCGACCCCGACGCGCTACGACTATCCGCCGCTTTCCCTGCTGCTCACGCTGGTCGTCCTGCCGCTCTACGCGCTCGATCAGGTCACCAAATGGCTGGTCATCCGGCACATCGACCCCGTGGCGGAACCGCGCTGGATCGTCCCGAACTGGTTCGCCCTCGTGCATTGGTCCAACACCGGCGCGGCCTGGGGCGCGTTTGCCAACGCCAACCCGTTTTTCCTCGCGTTGTCGGCCCTGGCGGTCGTGGTCCTGGCGGTGCTGTACCGGTTCAAGGCGTTTGCCCCGGCGTGGCCGCGCGCCGGGTTTGCCCTGCTGCTGCCCGGGGTCCTCGGCAACCTGACCGACCGCATCACCCACGGGCACGTCGTCGATTTCCTGTTGTTCGACCTGCACGTCCCCTTCGCGCATCCGTGGCCCGCGTTCAACGTGGCAGACAGTTGCATCTGCGTGGCGGTGTTTTGCTTTCTGATCGGTTCGTGGCGCGACACCTTCCGCCCTTCCTGACCGTGCCCACCGCCACCCACGATTCCGACGCTCCCGCGCAGACCGCCGCGCTGGGCCGCACGCTGGCCGCCGCCGCCCGGCCCGGCGAGGTCTGGGCGCTGGTGGGCGACCTCGGCGCGGGCAAGACGCATTTCGTGCAGGGGATCGCCGCAGGCATGGGTGCGCCCGGCCCGGCGACCAGCCCGACGTTTGCGCTGGTCCACGAATACCCCGGCGGGAGGCTGCCGGTGTTTCACTTCGATTTCTACCGCCTGGACACACCCGCCGAGGCGCTGGCGCTCGGGCTGGAGGAATACCTGGACGGCGACGGGTTGAGCGTCATCGAGTGGGCGGACAAGTTCCCTGCCCTGCTGCCGCCCGGCACGCGCTGGTTCCGGTTCGAGATTCAAGCGGGCGACCGGCGGCGGATCGTGGAAAGCACGGGGATCTGACCATGCACGTCCTCGCCCTGGATTGTTCGACCACGCTCGGCAGCCTCGCGCTGGCGCGGGGCGCGGACCCGGCGGGCGTCTGGCGCACGGAGTTCACCACCGGACGCGGGCAAGGCGGCAAGCTGTTCACGGCGCTGGCCGAGGCGATGCAGGTGGTCCGGGCGGCGGACGGGCGGCTGGAACGGATCGTCGTCGGGCTGGGGCCGGGATCGTATTCCGGCGTGCGGCAGGCCATCGCGGCGGCGGCGGGCCTGGCCGCGGCGACCGGGGCGCAGCTGGTGGGCGCGGTGTCGGCGGCAGCCCTCGAAACGACCGCCCCGCGTTATCGGGCGGTGGGCGATGCCCGGCGAGGGACGTTCTATCATACGGCGGTGGAAAACGGCGTCTGCGTGGCCGGGCCGGAACTGCTGGAAACCGCCGCCGCGTTGCAAGCGCGCTTGGCCGAGCGGCCCGGCTGGCCGGTGTTCGCGGTGGAAAGCTTGCCGGTCGGAATGGCCGCCGGCCTGCTGGTCGTGTTACCATCAGCCGAACGGCTGCTGGCATTGCCGACGAGCGCGCATCTCGCCTCGCCATTGGAACCCATTTACCTGCGCCCGGTGGCGTTTACCCTGCCGAACCATCAATGAACTCCGCCCCTCCTCCCGCCCGCTGCTGGGCGGAAGTCGACCTCGCGGCCCTGGCCCGCAACGTCGGCGTCGTGCGCGAACTCGCCGGGGCGGACGCCGACATCCTGGCGGTCGTCAAGGCCGACGCCTACGGACACGGCATGGTCCCCTGCGCCAGGGCGTTGGCGGCGACGGGGAAAGTCGCGGCGTTCGGCGTGGCCAACGTCGCCGAGGCCGTCCACCTGCGCGCGAGCCTGCCCGACGCACGGATCACGGTCCTTTCCCCCGCCCTCCCCGAGGAGCGCGCGGAGATCGTGCGCCTGGGGCTGCGGCCTTGGGTTTCCAGCCTGGCGGAGGTACTCGATTACGCCCGGCTCGCCGTCGGGGCACGCGGACCGACCGGAAAGCCCTTCGACATCGAGATCAAGGTGGACACCGGCATGGGGCGCATGGGCGTGCTGGAAGACG
>CAXUHC010000075.1:3199-14829 GCA_964250705.1 uncultured Chthoniobacterales bacterium
CCGGGCGGTCACGCGGCTGCGGGCGTTGCGGTTGGCGGGGGTGGTGACGCACCTGCCCTCCGCCGACGAGGACGAGCGATTCACCGCCGACCAACTCCTCCGCTTCGACCGGTGGAAACCCTGGGTGCCGCCCGAGGCGAATTTCCAGGCACAGAACAGCGCCGGGATCATGAGCTTTCCGCGCGGCGCACGCACGATGGTCCGGCCCGGGCTGATGCTCTACGGAAGCTCGCCCGTGCCCGCGTTCAAGGGCAAGCTGCGGCCCGTGCTGACCCTCAAGACGCGGGTGGCCTTGGTGCGCGAGATGCCGCCGGGCCGGGGGATCAGCTACGGGCGGACGTTCGTCACGCCGCGCGCGATGCGGGTGGGCACCCTCGCGGCAGGCTACGCGGACGGGTATCCGCGGCACCTGTCCAACGCCGGGACGGACGTGCTGGTGCGCGGGCGGCGCTGCCCGCTGCTCGGACGCGTGACGATGGACCAGATCATGATCGACCTGAGCGCGCTGCCCGAAGCGGACGCCGGGGAGGAGGTCACGCTCATCGGACGGCAGGGCGCGGAGGAAATCACGGCGGCGGAATTGGCCGCCAAGGCGGGGACGATTCCGTGGGAGATCTTTACCGGGCTGACCACGCGGGTCGGGCGGGTGTATCGGAGTTGAGCGGAGGGGTCCGCAGATTCCGCAGATTTCCGCAGATAAACCAGGAGAGGAAGGCTTTCTTCTTTTCGTCTTCTTCCAATCTGCGGAAATCTGCGTAATCTGCGGACAACCCTCCTTTCCCGGCGGCAGCCCCATGTTTCAGATCATTTTCAACGCGCTCAGCGCCGCCGAGCTTTCCACGCTGCCCAAACCCTTGCAACTGACGCTGCTGGGCGAGTTCCAGGTGCTGCCCGAGGACCTCGACAAGCTCGACGGTGAGAAATTCGGCTGCATCGAGCGCCAGGGGAAGAGGCTTTATCGCTTCCGGGCGAGCGATTACCGCATCTATTTCGAGCCGTGCCCGCAGGGGGTGACCGTCCACCGCATCCTGCACAAGAACACCCTCTCGGATTTCCTGTTCCGTTCCAAACTGCCGCTGCCCGCCGAGGACGATCAACTCGGCAAGACGCAGGCGTTCTGGAAACTCATCGACGAGGGAGCGAAGGCGAAAGGATGAAGGTTGAAGGCAGAGGATGGCGGCGGGTGCCGCTGGCGGGGTGGATCGTTCTGGCGGTGGTGGCGGCGCACGCGTTGTTTTTCTGGGCGGTGTCGGACAAGGGTTTCCTGCCCGAGGCGCGTTACGTGCCGCCGCCACCGACGCCGAATTTCGGCGCGGGTGAACGCCGGAACGTCGATCCACAGACCGGCCAAGCCACGACCGAGCGGCAGTTCCAGGTGAGCACGCAACTGGCGACACCGAAGCCTCCTCCCAAGGCAACGCCAAGGTAAATAAAAACGGAGCCGAAGGATGGCGGAGGTTTGAGATACGCCGGGAATTTTGCCTCGCGGTCCAATGTGCACGGCCAAGCCGCTGAAACGCAGCGATTCCACAGGGAAATCACCGTTTACCTGTTGTTTATACCCATGCATTCCATGCTCGCCAGCTTCCTCCTGCTTGCCCAGGACACCACCGTTACCACCACCAGCGGCCCCGCGCCCTCCGGCGTGTTCGCGCACAACTTCATTTACACGTTGCTCATCGGCTTCGTGGTGGGTGTGATCGCCAAATTCCTGACCCCGGGCCGTGACCCGGCGGGCTGCATCGTCACCTCGCTCATCGGCATCGCCGGTGCGTTCCTCGCCTATTTCGTCGGCGCTTCGTTCGGCCACTACGGCAACGGCGTCGGCCCCGGCATCATCGCTTCGACCATCGGCGCCATCGTGGTGCTGGCGATCTACCACCTGATCATCGGCCGCAAGGGCGGCGGACCGACCGTGTAAATATTCCTCACCGAATCCAACGTCCGCAAGGGCGCGGACCCCGCCAACTGGCACGGGTCCGCGCCTTTTTGCCGCACTTTTCGCTTTCGGCGGGCGGCTTTTTCCTTACGTTGACGGTCCTACCTATGTCTACCGAGACGACCGCCTCGCCCTTTTCCCGCAAAAATCCCTTCCCGGCCCCCGTCACCGTCAACCGGCTCTTGAGTGGCCCGGGCAGCGGCAAGGAAATCCGCCACTTCGAGCTGTCGCTGGCGGGCAGCGGACTGACCTACGAGGTGGGCGATTCGGCGGGGATTCACCCGGAGAACGACCCGGCGCTGGTCGAGGAAATCCTCGCGGCCTTGGGCGCGGACGGCGGCCAGATGGTCCCCGGCCAGGAACCCGGCAGCCCGGAAGTGTCCCTTCGCGACGCCCTGCGCCGCCACTACCACGTCACCTCGCCTTCCAAGCAGTTCCTCGAAGCCATCGCCGCGCGCTCCGAGGGCGCGTCCGTGTTGCGCGAACTCATGGCCGACCCGTTGCGCAAGAAGGACGTGGACAAGTTCGTCGAGGGCATGGAGATCATCGACTTTTTGCTGGCGCATCCGTCGATCCATTTCACGACCGAGGAGTTTTTGAAACTGCTGCGCAAGCTCCAGCCCCGGCTGTATTCCATCTCGTCGAGCCTGAAGGCGAACCCCGAAACGGTGCATCTGACGGTAGCCGCCGTGCGCTACGATACCCACGGGCGCGGACGCAAGGGTGTGGCGTCCACCTTCCTGGCCGAGCGGCTGGAGGACCACACGCGCGTGCCGGTATTTTTCCACAGCGCGAAGCATTTCCGGCTGCCGGAAGATCCCGCCACGCCGGTCATCATGGTCGGCCCCGGGACGGGGATCGCGCCGTTCCGCGCCTATTTGCAGGAGCGGCAGGCCACCGGCGCGACCGGCAAGAACTGGCTGTTTTTCGGCGACCAGAAGGCGCGGCACGATTTTCTCTACCAGGAAGAGTTGGAAGCGATGCAGGCAGCCGGGACGCTCACGCGGCTGGACCTGGCGTTTTCGCGCGACCAGGCCGAGAAGGTCTACGTGCAGCACCGGATGCTGGAAAGCGCCGACGAGTTGTGGCGCTGGTTGGAGGAAGGCGCGCATTTCTACGTGTGCGGCGACGCGAGCCGCATGGCCAAGGACGTGGACGCCGCGCTCTTGCAGGTCGTTGAAATCGCGGGCGGCAAGGACGCGCACCAGGCGGCGGAATACGTCGAAGCGTTGAAGAAGGCGAAGCGGTACAAGCGGGACGTGTACTGAACCGCTGACCGCCCGAGGCGGGAAGCGCCAAGGTTCAAGAATCAAGCTTCAAGGAAGATTCAAGGCGTGCCTGGTTCGGCGAGTTTGCGAAACTTGAAACTGCTAGGCGGTGGGTCCAAGCCAAGTTAAGCTTCGCGCCGTGAGTCCAAATCCTGACGTCAGGTGGAAACAGCGATTCCAGAATTTTGACCGCGCATTCGTGCGGTTGCGTCAGGCGATGGAGAATGGACCTGACGCCTTAAACCCGTTAGAAAAAGAGGGCGTTATCCAGAGATTTGAATACTGCTTCGAGTTGGCTTGGAAAACGGTGAAGGACTTCCTGGAGGAGAGCGGGTTTATTTTCGCCACGGTCACTCCCCGCTAGGTGCTCAAGGACGCTTTTGCGGCCAGGATCATCAGTGATGGCCAGGTCTGGATCGACATGCTGGACCATCGCAACCTGCTCTCGCACACCTACGATTTCAGCCGCTTCGAGCAAGCAGTGGAAGCCATTCACGCGCGTTACCTTACCGGCCTCGGAAAGCTGCACGAATTTCTTCAGGAGGAGGCCCGCAAATGAAGGCGCTGCCGCTGACGGCGAGTGAACTGGGGATGGTGCGGGCCGTCTTCCGGCGGCACCCAGAGGTCGCCGCCGCGACCTCGTTCGGCTCCCGCGCGAAAGGCGCGCACACAGAACGCTCCGATGTCGATTTCGCGGTAGTCGGCAACGTGCCGCCGCTGCGCGCCGAAGCCATCGCCGCCGAGTTGGACGAACTGCCGCTGCCTTACCGGTTTGAAGTCCAGTCCCTGGAGCACATCCACCACCGACCGCTGCTGGAGCACATTCAGCGCGCGGGCATCCTCGTTTATCCTGAGTGATGGCCGCAGGACAGAACTTCCGGCTTGAAACTTGCGCCTTAAATCTTCAGTCTTCCTTGAATTTTGGTGCTTGAATCTTGAATCTTCTCCCAACGATGGCTGACAAAACGCTCCGACTCGAAGAAAGCATACCCGGCCCCTGGTACGTGGATGATACGTGCACGCCCTGTCACGTCTGCTTGGACGAAGCCGGGCCGCAGTCGGGGTTCGGCCTGCTCAAGTACACGGACGACGAATCGAAGGTGATCTTCGTCAAGCAGCCAGAGTCGGACGAGGAACTGGTCGCCGCGCGCAACGCGCTGGAAATCTGCCCGCAGAATGCCATTGGTGACGACGGGGACTAGGCGCGGTGTTTGTTTGCGTTAGCGCTTAGGCGGAGAAATCAGGGAGTGGCTCGGACCCTCATCCCTACCCTCGAAGCAAGCCGCTGGCGCGGTTTGCGCCCCCTGGGGTTCCGGTCGATAGTTTGCGCCGATGCACCTTTCCCGCCTGCTGTTCGCCGCCTCCTGGCTTGCCGTTGCGCCGACCGCAGGCGTCTTCGCCGTGCCGTCGCCGTCGCCGACCCCCACCCCGGCGGCAACCGCCGCCGCCAGTCCCACCGCTGCGCCCGAAGCGTCGCCCGCGGCCTCGCCGTCGGCGGAGGTCGCGGCGGAAGTCACCGCCCAGGCGGGCACCGCAGATGCGCTCTTCGCTTACATCAAGAAATGGAGCGACTTGGGCGACCTCGAAACCCTCGATCCCAACCTGGACCCGGTGGCGAAAATGAACGTCGCCAAGGACCTCGTCCACGGCAAGATCGCGCACTTGCACCCGGCGGTAAACGAGTTCCTCAAGCGTTACCCGCAGGACCCCCGGCACTGGAACGCGATGCTGTTGCGAGTGCTCTTTTTGCGCGGCGAGGAAAACACCTCCGACGAGAGCGTCAACAACACGCTCCAGCAGATCGCCCACGCGCCCGACGCGCCCAAAGACGTGAAGCAGCAGGCGCGCGGCGCGTTGTTGCAGGACACCCTGGAAAAAGCCGATCCCGCCACCGGCCTGACCGACGCGCTCGACAAGGAAATGACCGCGTACGAGAAGGATTTTCCCGATGATCCGACCGGCGGGCAACTCGTCACTCTGCGTATCCACCTGCTGCAAAACACGCCCGGCAAGATCGACGGGATGCTCGGGACGCTGAGTAAAAGCCCCAACAAAAGCACCGCCGAAGCCGCCACCCGGCAGCTCGACATGCGCACCAAGCCGCTGGAGTTGAAATTCACGGCGCTTGACGGCAAGGAGATCGACCTGGCCAAGCTGCGCGGCAAGGTGGTGCTGTTGGATTTCTGGGCGGCGTGGTGCGGTCCGTGCATGGCCAAGCTGCCCGAAATCCTGGTGCTCCAGAAGAAGTACAAAGACAAGGATTTCCAATTGCTAGGGATCTCGCTCGACGAGGACAAGGCGGCCCTGGAAAGCACGCTTAAAAGCAAGGGCATGGACTGGCCGCAGAGTTTCGACGGCAAGGGCTGGCAGAGCGAGGTGGGCACGCGTTTCGGCGTGGAGTCGATTCCCGCCGCGTGGATCGTGGACAAGAAAGGGCTCGTGCACGAAGTGGACCCGGAAAGCGACCTGGACGCGGAGATCGGGAAACTGCTCGGCGATGGTGGGGCGGCGGCCGCTGCCGAGGTGAAAAGGCCGTAAGGCTTGGAACCGGCAGAGAAACGTTCGCGCTTCGGGCCGAGCCGTGAAGTCTGGACGGTCGTCCCTTTTCGAGGTATCTTTTCGCGCATGAAAGCACGTATCCGAGCCTTGCTACGCGCCACGCCGTTTCAACCGTTTACCATCCGCATGGCTGACGGACGTGAATACTCCGTTGAGCACCCGGATTTTGTGTTGGCCTCTTCCACGGAAGTTCCGCAAGTCATCATCGAAGAGGTCGGTGGAGACACCCATTTTCTTTCTGTCCTGCTCATCGCCAGTACCAAACAGGCTCCTGTGGCGACCACCGCTTGACGGGGCTCCGGCGGATGGCGAGCGCCGCGACCCGGCCCCCAACCTTCGTTCCAACATCGGCCACGCCGGGCGATGATGTCCTGCCCCGGCCAGCGGTGGCGGGAGATGCGTTTTAGTGATCAAGCCCATGACTCCTGAAGAACGTAATCTCATCTCCGGTTTGTTCGAACGCCTGCGCAACGTGAACCCCGGCCAGAAGGACCGCGAGGCCGAACAACTCATCCAACAATCGACGGCTTCGCAGCCCGATTCACCCTACCTGCTCGTGCAAACGTTGCTCGTGCAGGAACATGCGCTCAACAACGCGCAGGTCCGCATCCAGCAGCTCGAAAAGCAGTTGGCGCAGGGCTCTCCGCAGCAGGGAGCAGCGGGCGGCCAGGGCATTGGCGGCGGTAGCTTCTTATCGGGGCTGTTCGGCCGCAAGGCTGACCCGGCGCCACCGCAGCCAGAAGGCAACGTCCCGCCGCAGCAGCTTCCGCAAAATCCCGCGTATGCGCAGAACGCGCCGCCGTATGCTTCGACGGTCGGCATGGCCCCGAGCGCGGGTGGCGGGTTTTTGCGCTCGGCCCTGACCACGGCAGCAGGCGTCGCGGGGGGTGCGGCGTTATTCCAAGGAATCCAGAGTCTGCTCGGGCACAATGCCGGACCGTTCGGCGGGGGAGGCGGGCTTTTCGGAGGGGGAGGCGGTTACGGCGGTGGGGGTGGTTACGGCGGGCCGGAAATCATCGAGAACCACGAAGTCATCAACAACTACATCGACGAACGTGGCGGGGACGGCGGAGATCGCGCCGAACACACCAGTTTCTTGGGCGGCGGTGGTGAGTCGGGCTTCCAGCAGACCAGTGCGGCGGACAATCGTCACGACGCCGGGAGCGGCTTCACCGGCGGCGGGTTCGATGCCAGCAACCCGTTCAGCGGACCGTCCACGGATTTTCAGACCGATGACATCCCGCCCACGGACGACAATTCGATGGACAACACCTACGACGGCGACAATAGCGACGTGGACGGCGGGGATTCCAGCGGCGGCGACAATGACGACGACAACGCGTAGGCGCATCGACCCGCCTTCCTGAACGGCTAGAGCTCGTCTCGAAGGAATGAGCGGCGAGTTCCGGCTGTGGCCACGGCGCTCCGTCGCCGTGTCCGCACGGGACCAGACACGGCGACGGAGCGCCGTGGCCACAACCCGCAGGCTTACCCAATCGGGACGCGCTCTAGAGCCTAGGCACGGTGATGCCGCGCTGCTTCATGTATTTACCGGCGCGGTCGGCGTAGGAAACCTCGCACACGCTCTCCGCTTGCAGAAAAAGGACCTGCGCCAGGCCCTCGTTGGCGTAGATGCGCGCGGGCAAGGGCGTCGTGTTGGAGATCTCCAGCGTGACGTGGCCCTCCCATTCCGGCTCGAAGGGCGTGACGTTGACGATGATGCCGCAACGCGCGTACGTCGATTTGCCCAGGCAGATCGTCAGGATGTCGCGCGGAATGCGGAAATACTCGACCGAGCGCGCCAAGGCGAAGCTGTTTGGCGGCACGATGCAGACGTCGGTCTGCATGTCCACGAAGGATTGCGGATCGAACTCCTTGGGGTCGACCACTGTATTGAACACGTTGGTGAACACCTTGAATTCGTCGGATACCCGCAGGTCGTAGCCGTAGGAGGACAGTCCGTAGGAGATGACTTTGCGCTGTTCGTCGCCGTCCGCGTCGTGGCGCACCTGCCGGTCGGCGAACGGCTCGATCATGCCGCGTTCGAGCGCCATCTTGCGAATCCAGGTATCGGGTTGCACTCCCATAAAGTTGCCGCCCAGCGTAGGGGGCCGCGCGGTGCGCTGGCAAGCCCGGAGACGGTGCGACCGCGCGGTCAGTAGAGTTGCGCCGCCTGGCCCGTGTGTTCGAGGACGGACTGCCAGAGTTCGCCGTGCGGATCGACCTTGCGCCGCCCGTGCATGATGAGATGCAGCGGCAAATGCACGTAGGAGCAATGCCAGCGGCCCACGAACAGGTTGGTCTTGCCGGCCATCGCGGCGTGGACGGCGTTCTGCGCGAGGCGGGAACAGTAGACGTTGTCCTGCGGGGAGGCCGGGACGCTGCGGATGAGGTAGCTCGGGTCGATGTACTTGAGGCTGATTTCGATGCGCCGCTCGCGGAAAAAATCGGTGATGCGGTCGCGCAGGTACGTGCCGACGTCGCTCATGCGCCGGTTGCCCGAGGCGTCGGTGGCGTTGGGATCGTTTTCCAGGAGTTCCTGGCCCGCGCCTTCGGCCACGACGATGACCGCCTGCTTGTGCCGGGCGAGTTGGTAGCGCAGGGCTTCGAGCAGCCCCCGCGCGCCGTCGAGCTGGAAGGGGACCTCCGGGATCAGCGCGAAGTTGACCGCGCTGCCCGCCAGCGTGGCGAACGACGCGATGAAGCCGGAATCCCTACCCATCAGCTTGACCAGGCCGATGCCGTTGAGCGAACCCATCGACTCCGCGTACGCGGACTGCACCGCCTTGACCGCCTCGGCAAACGCCGTCTCGAACCCGAAGCTCTTGTCGATGAACTGGATGTCGTTGTCGATGGTCTTGGGGATGCCGACCACGCTCTTGGCGAGGCCGCGCCGGGAGATTTCCTCGCAGATTTCCGCCGCGCCGCGCAGCGTGCCGTCGCCGCCGACGACGTAGAGCTGGTCGATCTTCATTTCTTCGAGCAGGTCGACCATTTGCGCGGGGTCCTGGGGTCCGCGCGAGGTGCCGAGGATGGAGCCGCCGAAGGCGTGGATGCCGCCGAGCGCCTCGGGCCGCAGGACCATCGGCGTGTGGCCGTAGCGGGGAATGAGCCCCTGGTAGCCGTAGCGGAACCCGTAAATGCGCGAAACCTGATAGCGGTGGTTGAGCGTCATGACGAGCGAGCGGATCACGTCGTTGAGCCCGGGGCAGAGGCCGCCGCAGGTGACGATGCCCGCCGTGGTTTTGACGGGATCGAAGAACAGGCGTTCGCGGGGCCCGGCGACCTCGAAGCTCACGGGCGGCCCGTCGACCCAGGAGGCGTGGGCGAGCGTGTCGTCGTGGAGGATGCGCTCGTCGTCGTGGCGGAAACGCACGCCCTGGAGTCCGCCGTGGTGGAGCGGTGAGCGGTGGCGGGCGGCACCCAGCGACTGGATGTCGGTGTTCATCATGGCTTCGGGCGTTGAGAATCGCCCGGGCGGCCACGACCGCAAGCAGAAAACGCCGCCCGCCGTTTCAGGCGAAGATTTCTTCGAGCCGCGCCGTCAGCCCGGTGACGGGGTCGCGGGCTTCGCCGGTGGTGAAAACCTGCGGGCGCGGAGCGGTGGGCAGATAGATGGCGATGGTTTGCATGCCAGGATGAACCACCCAAACGCTTTCCACGCCGTTGGCAAAATACAGGTCAAACTTGTCTTCAATGTCTTGGAAGCCCTGACGTGGCGAGGGAATTTCCACGACCAACCTCGGCACCGTCTTCATGCGGATCACATCATGCCGCCAATCCAAAGTGAGCTTTGGATAAACTGATATATCCGGTGTTAATCGCTGTCCGCTAGGCATTTCCAGCGCGAGCTCAGGCAAAATTGAATATTCTTTCTGTGCAGAGAATGCTAAGCTAAGCCTCAGTTGCACGACGGCATGATGCAGGCTCGGCATGGGCTTTCCCCTTTCTTTCTCGTATTCGCTGATTTCGGCAGCAGGCGCTTCGGCGGTTTGCATGATGAGCGACGCTTGGCTTCCCCAACCATACTGCTTGGCATGTTAAGCACAAGCCTTTCGGCGCACACCTTGCGGCAGCCCCGCACGCAATGGACATTAGTCCCGCCCGATGCCCGCTTTGCCGACCATCACCGCCGATACCACCGCCCCGGCCCGGCTGCCGCGTTTCCTGCGTGCGCTCGGCTCGCGCAATTACCGGCTGTTTTTCAGCGGGCAGATCGTGTCGCTCATGGGCACCTGGATGACGTTTACCGCGTCGCTCTGGCTCGCCTACCACCTGGAAAGCTCGGCGTTTCTGCTGGGCGTCGTCGGGTTCGCCGGGCAGATTCCGATCTTCATTCTCTCGCCGCTGGCAGGCGTCTGGGTGGACCGCGCCGACAAACGCCGCCTGCTCCTCTGGACCCAGGGGCTCTCGCTGCTGCAATCCGGCGCGCTGGCCGCGCTCACCCTCACCGGGCACATCCACATCTGGAGCCTGGTCGCGCTCAACCTGTGCCAGGGCGCGATCAACGCCTTCGACGTGACCGCGCGCCAGGCGTTCGTGATCCAGATGGTCGACCGGCGCGAGGACATGGGCAACGCCATCGCGCTCAATTCCACCATGTTCAACCTCGCCCGGCTGCTCGGGCCGGGGATCGGCGGCCTGCTCATCGCGCGGGTCGGCGCGGGGTATTGTTACCTGATCGACGCTCTGAGCTACGGGCCGGTGCTCGTGTCGCTGTGGATGATCCGCGTCCGGGTGGCGGCGGCCCCACCGCTGGCGTCCGGCGGCCCCGGGCCGGCCGTCGCGGGCCGGGTGCTGGCACAACTGCGCGCGGGGGTCGCCTACGCGTTCGGGTTCCCGCCCATCGGCGCGACGCTGCTGATGGTGGCCGCCATCTCGTTCGCCGGGTACGCCGCGCCGGTGGTGCTCCCGATCCTGGCGCGCGACGTGTTCGGCGGCGACGCCCGCACGCTCGGCTGGATGATGTCGTCGAGCGGGGTCGGCGCGCTCGCGGGGGCGATTTATCTGAGCACGCGCACGTCGGTCCGGGGGCTGGGAACGGTCATCGCCCTGGGCGGTTTTGCGATGGGCGCGGGGTTGATCGGGTGCGGCTTGTGCCGGACGCTCGCACCCGCGCTGGCGTGCCTGGCCTGCCTGGGCGCGGGCGGCGTGTTGCTGATGGCCTCGGGCAACACGGTCGTCCAGAGCCTGACGGACGACGACAAGCGCGGCCGGGTGATGAGCCTGTTTGCGATGGCGTTCACGGGCACGACGCCGCTGGGCAACCTCGTGGTCGGCGCGCTGGCCGGAGGACGGGTCGGCGTGAACCGGACGCTGGTCGGCTGCGGGGTGTGCTGCGCGCTGTGCGGGGGCGCCTACCTGTGGCGGCTGCCGAAGCTGCGCCTCCAGGCGCTGCCGGTGCTGGACCGGAAGGAAGGTCTGGCGGTGTGAAGTTGGGTCAACGTCCGCGCCCGCGCTGCGTAAAATCGATGCGCTCGACGGACGGATGGCGGAAAGAAAAAGTCGTCTTGGTCAGTCTGGTCGTCAGCGCAAAATCGCCTTTGCTGATGATATCCATTCCGATCACCGCGCCACAGTTTTCTTCGAGGTGCACGCCGGTCACACGCTGGCGAGGAAAAAAGACGCCCCGTGGAAACAACAGATCGACCGAAAAGACCACGCATTCATTCGTTCCGATCAGTGTATGCATGATCGTCCTGCCAACGGGCCTGAGCGCAAGCTGTTTCACCATTCGTAAACTGATCACGCTGTCCGTAGCTCCCGTGTCCCATAAGGCGGAACGCTGCGTAAAAATCCGGCGGCTGCGCTCGGGATATTCCTCGTCGTAAGCTCTCGCGATAGAACACAACGAGGTAATTTCC
>CAXUHC010000075.1:14839-16499 GCA_964250705.1 uncultured Chthoniobacterales bacterium
ACAGACACCGTGAAAGACGCCGCCATCCCCGGCTATCGAACCAGCACCCGAGAACGGAAAACACGCGTGTATCCGCTGGTGCCCGGTTGTACCAACTGTACGAGAAAAGTGCCTAGTTCATGGTGCTTCCGCGAAGTTTTTACCGCCGTTTCTTCATCGGAATAGGCGCCCAGCACTTCGGTGCCCTTGATGACGATGTATTTGTTTTGATACTTCTTCACGAATTCCGCCTGGTGAGCGAGGTAATGATGGAATTCGGTTTTGAGTTCGGCGGACATGACACTCCCCATGAATGGGTTTTCTCAGATAACCTCGCTACCTGCAATGCTCAATTCTTGCCCGACTTTTTGAGCAAGAATAAGGCCGTGTCGGCCCCCGGCGAGTTGCACCCGGCACAGTCGCAACGGCTACCTATATCTTCGCTTCCGCATACTGCGTTGGACCTCGCGGCAGCCTGATCGTTCGGTTCCGGCAAGCGGCCTACTTGCCCAGCCCGCGCAAGACGCTACCGATGATCGCGCCCGCGCCGGTGTCCACCACCCGCTCGCCGCCTCCGCCACCGAGGTAAGGAGCGAGCGCGTGTGCCAAGTTGGCCAACGGCAGGGATTGCAGCCAGACCCGGCCCGGACCCGTCAACGTCGCCAAGAAGATTCCGTCGCCGCCAAAGAGCATGTTGCGGATGCCCGGAATCCGCGAAATCCCGAAGGTCACCTGCGCCTCGAACATCCCGACGTGCCCCGGATGCACCCGCAGTGTTTCGCCCGGCCCCAGGTCGTAGGGTACGACCTCGCCGTCCAGTTCGATAAAAGCCTGGCAACTGCCGCCCAACTTTTGGAGCAGAAACCCGTCGCCGCCGAAAATCCCCGCGCCGAGCGACTGCTGGAAACCCACGCTCAACTCGACCCCCGGCGTCGCGCACAGGAACCCGTGCCGGTGGATCATGTACGTTTTGCCCGGCGAAACGTCCACCGGCAGAATGTGGCCCGGCACGCGCGTGGCAAACGCGACCAGCCCCTGCCCGCCTTGCGCGGTGTATTCCGTCATGAACAGCGAGCCACCGCCCGCCACCCGTTTGATGATGCCGAACAGACCGCCCCCACCGCCCAGGCTCGTGGTAGTGTGCATGTCGATGGTTTGGCTCATCCACGAAAGCTCGCCCGAAACCGCCACGATGCTCTCGCCGGATTGAAGTTGCATTTCCAAGACGGGCAGCGTGGTTCCAAGAATACGGTGGTCCATAGAATGACTTGGGATCAGCCTTTCTTCTTGCCGCCGCCATTACCCTCGCCCTTGGAATGGCCTCCACCGCCGCCGCCTCTTCCACCACCGCCGCCGCGACGCTCGCCCCCGCCACCGTCTCCGTTGCGGCGTCCACCGCCGCGTTCGATCCGGGGAGCCGAACGCTCGACGCGCGGGGCCGACTGCCGCGGCTCACGCGCGGCCCGCTCCGCCTTCCCGCCACCGTTCGCGCGCCGCGCTTCCCGGCGAAACGCACCTGCGCAACCTCCGGCAGCTTACCCACGGCGGGACCAATGCCGAGGCTTACTGGTCCTTCGACGGGCGCGCGCTCGTGTTCCAGCACACGGCGGCCGCGGGCGGATCCCCCGCCTGCGACCAGATCTACCGCATGCGACCCGACGGCACCCAGGTCCGTCGCGTC
>CAXUHC010000076.1:0-16489 GCA_964250705.1 uncultured Chthoniobacterales bacterium
GCCAGATTCCCCGCCACCGCAACGGCACGATCCCGAACAGTCGTACCTCGATTTCGAACTCATCCCCGGTCTTTGCCGGACCTGCCTGCATGACGCGGACAGACTGCCAGCGGGGAGAAATTTTCGGGATGTTACGCGGGTCCGCATGAAAAGCGAACACCTGCTCGACAGGCGCGTAGATATCGACCGTGCGACGGTACTCACACGGCCTCGGCGTTTTCACGACAGCAGGGGGTCAGCCGTTTTTTCTTCGCTGCGCTCTGCCGACGCTTCCACGGACGCGGGTTCCTCGGTAACGGCGGAAGGCGTCGAGTCAACCGGACTCGCGTCAGAAACGGTTGGCAACGGTTCTTCATCAGGATCGTTGTCAGCCACCTGCGAGGAAGCTGCCGGTTCCAGAGCGGACGAATCGGAATCCGTGGTGTCCGAGGCGGTCTCTTCCTCCGGCTGGGTCGGCGCAATTTCCACGGGGACGACGGGCGTGCCCCCGCCTGGCCTGGCGCCACCCGCGGGCTTGCGCGCCGTCGGTTCCTCCTTGGGTTTCGGCGGGAGGGGCAAATCGAAGGTGCCGTTGTGGAACTCGATGATGTGACCCGACTGCACCAGGAAGCGAAGGTCCGCGGCGAGCGCGGCCTTGGCTCTGGCCAGCGGGTCCTCGGGGTTTGGCGTCGTCACCTCCGGGGCCGCGGCGGAAACCTCGGCGATTGGCTGGGAAGCGTCCGGCTCGACCACCGGCGGAACTTCTGCTCCGGTCTGCGGTGCGGGCGCGGCCTGCGGCAGTTCTGGAGGGGCACCCTTGGCCAGGACGCGGTCGGCCAGTGCTTTACGAGTGCAGAGCGGCGATTGGGCAATCGTTTCCAGGATAGCCGTCACGTTCTCTGAAACCGCGCCGTGCGCGGCAAAGGGCGTGGGGCGAGCCAGCGAGACGTACACCACCCGTTTGCGGTGCTTGAAAATTTGCAGGCCGACGTTTTGCAAACCCTGGCGCAGAAGCTGGACAAACTGTGCCGGATAACGCAATTCGCGGTCGTGCGCTTCCCGGATGGCGTTCATCATCGCCGGTTCCGGCAATTTTCGCGCGACGGACCCATGCACGCTGAGGGTCGTCCCGGTGCGCAGCAATCCGTCGAGGTGATGCTGGCGGAAATGCTGGCGGGCTTCCGCCACGCTCGGCAAAGTCACCGGCGGTTCCTCGCGAGTGTTGATCGTGGTCGTGGTACGTGCTTCTTCCTTCCAACGCTCGACGAGCGCGGGATCGGACGAAACCTCGATGTTACGGCGAAAATCCTCGAATGACATGCGCCGGCTGTAGCGGCTCTCGTACAACGCGCGCAAAGCGGGTTGGTAGGCGTGGTAGTTCGTGGGTCCGAGCAAAGCACCGCTCAGGCGTTCACGCGCGACGTTGGTGAAATTGCCTTTGAGCGGCTCCTTCTGCACCGTTTGTTCGACGTAGAACTGTTCCTTCGAAGCGTCGAACGCGATCTTTTCTAGCGTCTGCCGATCCAGGGTGATCGGGCCGTCTTCACCCAGCTGATAGAGGGTGGCACCCGACGCCACCGTTTCCGGCGTCAGGCTGAATTGCACGCGATGACGCTCCGGCTCCTGCAAGAACATCCGCGCCAATCCAAACAAGGGATAGGCGAGGTGCGTCGAACGGATCTGCTTGTTGATGCTCGCCAGGCAGCGTTCGTCGGGCAGGAATTCCACTTGCACCGGGGCCGGGGCAACCGGTGCTGGCGGGGGACCACCCGCGCCGCGTTCGTCACGGAACGGGCGGCCGCCACCGTCCCGCCGGGGCGGACCCGAACGGCGGTCGTCGGGCCTGCGGGTCGATGGCCCACCTGATCCGGCGCGGGAATCCCGGCGGTCGCCGCGTCCAAAGGATCCGGGCCGGTCGCCGCGTCCTCGTCCTGGGCGGTCCTCGGTCGGATAATCATGCGAGGCATACTGCTTGGAGGGCGCGGGGCCTTCCTCACGCAACCAATCGGGCAGCAGGCGCAGTTCATCCAGATTGATCGGCGACGGATCAGAGTCGTTCATAACGCAAAGTCAGGGGGTCAAACACACGGCGCGCGGCCGTGACGACCGGGACGAGCAGGCAGACTTGATGTGAGACGTACCATTCCACAACGCGCGTTTTGCGCAAGCCCGCCCCCGTCCCGCAAACGGAGTTCGCGCCCGGGGTTGCAAAATTTATTTAGTTGCGCAATATACCGCCCCTCATTACAGAAGCATCGTTCGTTTACACACCGCACCCAGCACCGCCACCCCAAGCGATCACCATCTTATGTCTGACAAATCCGTTGAGGAAAAAGTAAAGGAAATCATCGTCGAACAACTCGGGGTCACTCCCGAACAGGTCACCCCGCAGGCTTCGTTCATCGAAGACCTCGGCGCGGACTCGCTCGACACCGTCGAACTCGTCATGGCCTTCGAGGAGGAATTTGGCGTGGAAGTCCCCGACGAGGACGCTGAAAAGCTCCTCACCGTCGGCGATGTGACCAAGTACATCGAGAATAAGGCCCCCGGCAAATAACCGGCCTCCTGCCGCGTTGGCAGGCCGACCCGACCCGTGCCGTCGCCACGCGCACGGGTCCCGCCCGGTAAAGGGCAGTTTTCGCGAGGCTGCGGGAGAAGTTTGCGTTGGCGATTTGACCAAAAAGCCGGTAGCTTCGGGGCAGATGTTTACCGCCGACGATTTTCAGTACGCGCTGGATAATACCCGTCTCATCTTGGGTCCGCGCCGTCAGATCGAAACCTTCGGCAGCACGCGTTTCCGCTTCCATTTGCTCACCGAGTCGATGGATCGCGTCGACGAGGTCCGAATCCGTGATGGCACGATCCACGCCGAGCGTCCGCAACTGCTCACGCCTGAACATCACGCCCGGCTCCTGTTGGAGAATTTCGGCGAAAAGGCTGGTGAATTCGCCGAGTGGTTGCGAAGTTCAGGACGTCCGCTGGCGACCATCTTGAAGTATGGGTTCCAGTTCCGACGCTCCGAGGTGACCGAAAGCATCGTCCACGATTCGTTCGAGCATGTGAGCGAGCGCATCCGGGCCGAGGTTGAGGCCACGCAGGACGCGGAGCCGCTGAGCGCCGTCCTCCAAGGCATCGACGACGCCTGGGAGGTGTGTCTGCTCAAATTCGCCATCGATCTGGTGCAGAACTCCAGCAAGGGCAACGCGGGCGATTTGCGGCGGCGAGGACTGCTCTGAAATGTCGCGCTCTTTGGTCAGCGAGAGGTTTGTCGCGGCATGATCAATCTGCTCAAAGCGCTGGTAATCCTGGCGTTGCTCAGCGCCATCGTTGGCGGCGCGGCGGGTGCCTACTACTTACTCGTGGAGCGTCCGAAGGCGCGGGACCAGGCCGAGCTTGCTGCGGCGGTTCCAGTGGGTCAACCCACGCCGGACCCTTCCACGCCCGACTTCGAGAAAGTCCGTGCGCTCCGGCGTGATGCCACCCCCGGCGAGGCCCGGGTGGCCGTCGAGGCGTTTTTGGTGCGTTATCCCGACAGTTCCCATCACGACGAGGCAGAGAATCTCCTGGGCAGCATCAACCTTTCGGAGCTTTTTTCCGGACGCGCCGGACCGGACCGTACTGAGTACATCGTCCAGCGTGGCGATGTGCTCGACCGGGTGGCCCACAAGATGAAAAGCGATGCCGAACTGATCTATCAGGCCAACAACCTCGACCGGATCATGCTGCGCATCGGCCAGAAGCTGGAAATCCCGCAGGTGGACTTTTCCGTCCAGGTGCATCTTGCGTCCAGAAAGCTGACGGTGCTCAACCACGGCAAATTCTTCAAAGCTTACCCGATCCTCGATGCGCGGCCTCTGCCGAAAAAAAGCGGCGAGATCCATACGAAAATCCAGGAAAAAATCGCTTTTCGGGAGGGACGCCGGGTCATGTTCGGATCAAAGGAATACGGAGGGAGCCTGCGTTCGCTCACCCTGGCCCAACAACCGGGGTTCACCGTCTACGCCCAGTCCGATGGCAGCCCTGGCGCCGGCCCCGCGAAGCCGCCGGGCAGCGGTCTGGCGCTGGAGCCTTCCGACGTGGAGGAACTCCATGCGCTGGTCAGCGTCGGGACGCCGGTGACCATCTCCGCGAAATAACGGCAGGGTGCCGTCCCTGCCGGCAGTTGCATTTTCCCGTTCCGGGCTTCTCTTTTACTGTCTTGCCCCATCATGATGAACGTCACTCCCCTGGATTTTGAGAAGCCGATTGTCGAACTGGCGAAAAAGCTGGATGATCTCAAACGGCATCTGCGCGGGCACGACCATGATCTCGATCCCGAAGTGCGCCGGATCGCCGCCCACATCGAGACAACCAAGCGTCAGATTTTTGCCAACCTGGACCCTTGGCAGCGTGTGCAGATCGCCCGACATCCCCAGCGCCCGTATGCCTTGGATTACCTGAGGCTGTGTTTCGGCGATTTCGTCGAATTGCGCGGCGACCGGCTCTTTTCCGATGACCGCGCGCTCATCGGCGGCCTGGCGACCCTGGGTGACCTGCGGTGCGTGGTCGTGGCGCATCAGAAGGGGCGCGACACGAAGGAAAACATCCAGCGCAACTTTGGCTGCGCGCATCCGGAGGGCTATCGCAAGGCGCTCCGGTTGATGCGGATGGCGGAAAAGTTCGGTCTGCCGGTCGTCAGCCTGATCGACACCCCCGGGGCCTATCCGGGCATCGGGGCCGAGGAACGGCACGTTGCGGAGGCCATCGCGGTGAACCTGCGCGAGATGATGGTGCTGCGGGTGCCGACCGTCGCGGTCGTCATCGGCGAGGGTGGCTCCGGCGGGGCTTTGGGCATCGGCGTGGCGGATCGCGTGTTGATGCTCGAATACGCCTGGTATTCGGTCATCAGCCCGGAAGGCGGCGCGGCGATCCTGTGGAAAAACGGCGCTCAGCGTGCTGCCGCCGCCGACGCTCTCAAGATGGGAGCCAAAGAACTGAGCGGGTTCGGCTTGGTGGATGGAGTCATTCCCGAACCACTCGGGGGCGCTCACCAGGATCACGCCGCCGCCGCCGCCAATCTACGCGCCGCCTTGACGCAAAACCTGCGCGAGTTGGGCGAGATTCCGCTCAAGCAACTCCTGCCCGCACGCTACCGGAAGTTCCGCTCGTTCGGGAGGTTCACGGAACCCGCCGCCACGAAAACGGCAGAGGGGGCTGCCGGGACTACCTGAACTGCGGGTCCCAGTTGTTCTTGTCGTCGGCGGTGCCTGCGATCCGGTCCTTGCCTTTGGAATAAAGATCATACCCCTGTGGGTTGTGCGCTCCGGGGTAAACGTAGACGTATTCGCTGCCCCACGGGTCCTTGGGCAACTGCTTCAACTGCTGGTACCAACGCATCGGCTTCGGATCGCTGTCCGGCATCGTCACCAACGCCTGTAGCCCCTGATCGGTCGAGGGCGGCGCACCGCCGAAGTTTTCGTACGCTTGCAGCGACGTGTCGAACACTCGGAAATCGGCCATGATCTTCGCATCCTGACCCGCCAGAATCTGCGGACCCAAAAAATAGAAACCCGTGCTTAGCAGCAAGGCGATGATCGCCACCACCAGCATGATTTCCAGCAGGGTAAAAGCACTGCGTTGCGAACGCTTAATGGGTCTCATACGGAGTGGGAGCGGGGACCAGCACCGTGTCTAGCTTGTCCCAGTGGTATTTGAGTTGAATGGAAACTGAACGAATCGCCACGGAATCAACGGTATTCGACAGCTTGACGGTCAGTTTGTTCAATCCGGCAGCAAGCGCGCCCGCCGGGATCATCTTCTGCGCGCGCAGCCAGCCGGAGTAGCGGAAATTCATCGTTGGTTCCGCTTCCCGCGTTTCCCCGCGGTAGGCCGGGTCGGCGAGATCGGGCAGGAAGAATTCCGATGCGCCCAAATATCCACCATTCAAGGTCAACCCGGGCGGGGCATCCAACGCCGCCCCGAGCACCTCGTACGTGAGCACCGCCACGAGCGGGGAATGTTCCAATTCAAACTCGAAGGTGGCCAACGGTGTCTCGCCCACTCGAAGCACCCGCGGCTTGCTCCCCTGCAAACGTGCGGTGACCACCCCGTTCAAGTACGAATCATCGCGATGCGTGCATGCCCGTGGCAGGATGCCGAAAGGTTGCCTCACCAGGTTCTGATCTTGCCCGTCGCTCGGCTGCAATATTTGCGTCGTCTCCATCCAGGCCAGGAAAACGCCGTGCACCCGCGACCCGTCGCCGGGAGCTTCGATTTCCAGGTAGCTGACGCCATTCATGTTCACCGTCGCGACGTCGGACGAAGGCAAGCCCAGCTCCTGACCGATGGCCTTGGACATCATTTTCTCCCCCAGCTCGTTCCAGACGGAAATCTTTGGCCGAGGTCCCGCCGCCTGATCCTCAAAAAATACCCTCATTTGCAGGTGGTCCGGGGCGTCCTGCGGACGGCGCAAGTGGATGCGGAAAACCGACTTGCTCTTGTCCAGGCCGGTTTCCTTCGTGGTGGCTTCCGCGGGGTCGACACTGGCCTGGATGAAATCGAACGACTCCACCCAGGAAGGCGCGGACTGCGGCGTGGCGCCGGCCACGGCGGGACGGAGGTCGAGATAGGTCGAGAGCGGGTGTTTCCGCGGGCGAAGTTCCTGCGTGTAAGCGACCGAAACGGCTGACATCGCAACCAGCACGGAAGCCAAGAATTTTCCGGCCCGGTGGCATGCCAGCCGACCGGGGCTAATTTTCACGGGGGATCGGGGATACACGGCAGAAAACGCGTCGTAGACGCGCGCAAATTATTAACCACCTCACGCCGGAATCAAGCCAACAAATCGCCCGCTTACGCGTGTGCTCCTCACCCGTGGGCGTGCGTGGACAGATTTGCCGACACGCTGAACACCGCGCTGATGATGCTGAACACGACGGCGCCGACGAGCCCGGCGATGATGACAATGATGATCGGCGGGATGATGGCCGTGGCCACCTTGATGCGTTGGTCCAATTCCCGTTCGTAAACATCGGCGATCATCTGCATGGTCTCCGAGAACCGTCCGGATTGTTCGCCGACCGCCATCATATCGACGTAAAGCTCGGGAAAGATAGCCTGTCGCGAAAGCGCGGTGGAAAGGCTGGAACCGTCGATCAGGGCGGCGCGGGTTTGCGCCATGCGCGCCCGGAGAAACGTGTTGCCCGACATGTCTTCGAGCAATTCCATCGTACGCAGCAGGGTCACCCCATTTTGCAGGAGGGTGCCCATCGTGCGGGCGAACTGGGCGAAAAACTGGTAGCTGAGCACGGCTCCGAACGCGGGCATCGTCAGGCGAAACCGGTCCCAGCTCATCCGACCGGCGGAAGAGCGGGTAAACGCCTTGAAAGCGCCGTAAATCACCGCACAAATTGCCAGGGCCAGCCACCAGTATTGCACGATAAGTTCGTTGGCGGAAATGAGCATCCGTGTCGGCAACGGCAGGTTGCCGCCGTTGGTGCTGGAAAAAAAGGTCTTCAACTGCGGCACCATCACCGTGATGAAGATGATGATAAGCCCGACGCCCGCGAGCACGAGAAACGCCGGGTAGATGAGGGCCTGCACCACCCTGTCACGCAGGACCTTCATGCTGGTGAGATGCTTGACCAGCCGCGACAAAATGTCCGAAAGCGCGCCGCTCGCCTCGCCCGCCATCACGAGGTTGACGTACAGCGGCGAGAAGATCCTGGGATATTCGCGGAGCGCCTGCGAGAAGCTGCGTCCCTCGATCAGGCTCTGGTGCAGCGAAGCCGTCAGGCTCTGGAGGGCAGGCTGTTTGAGCCGCTTGACCAGCACGCCGAGCGCTTCGTCGAGCGTCATGCCCGCGGAAAGCAGATAGGCGAGCTGTTCGGTGAAGAAGAGCCGCTGGCCGTGGCTGATGGACATCGCCGCAGGCTTGGCCGCCGGTGCGGGCGCGGCGGCGACCGGCGCGGAAGGCCGGGCAACCGCCGGGCTGACACCGCCTGCCAGTGCAGGGGTCATGACGCCCGGGAGGGAGGCGCCCTTTACGGCAGCGGGGGCGGGATCGGGGGAAGCGGCCTCGATTTTAATCGGGACGCACCGCCGCTGCTCGACGGCAAAGATGGCCCCGGCCCGGTCGCTGGCTTCGACGGTGCCCTGCACGAGCTGGCCCTGGGCATCACGGGCGCGGTAGTTGAACCGGGGCATGGGAAAACACGGGCAAGGTTGCCGCGCAACAAAGCACGGAACGGGACGAACCGATAGAGTTTTCGCGCAAGGGGCCGCGCCGTCCTCTTGCGCAATCAGAAAATATTTGCCAATCAACGGTTCGAGTTGATCTTGGCTGTCCAATTTTTCAACGTTCACCAGCGAGACTTCTTTTCCGTAATTTATGGCCAACATCGTTCTCGTGGGGGCGCAGTGGGGCGACGAAGGCAAGGGCAAAATTATCGACGTGCTTACCGGGAGGTCGCACCTCGTGGTCCGCAGCCAGGGCGGCAACAATGCCGGGCACACCATCGTCCACGGCGACCGCAAGTTTGTGCTGCACCTTATCCCTTCGGGCATTCTCCGTCCGGGCAAGGTTTGTGTGATCGGCAACGGCGTGGTGGTCGATCCCGTCGCGCTCGTGGGTGAGATCGAGGGTCTGCGCAGCCAGGGGGTACCCGTGGACAGCAGCAATCTGCTGATCAGCGACTGCGCGCACCTCGTCTTGCCGTACCATCGGCTCATCGACGAAAGCCGCGAGTTGCGCAAAGGCGACCAGAAGATCGGCACCACCAAACGCGGCATCGGCCCAGCGTACGGTGACAAAGCGGCCCGCACGGGCTTGCGGATGTCTGACCTCATGCAGCCGGCCGTGTTTTCCGCGAAACTGAAATCACGGTTGCGCGAAGCTAACCAGATCCTGGCCACCTTCGGAACCGCGCCCCTGCAATTCAAGAAACTGGAAAAAACGTATTTGACCGCGGGCGAGACGTTGCGTCCACTCGTGACGAACACGGTGGTTTATCTTCACAACGCCCTTGCCGCGCGCAAAAAAATCCTCTTTGAAGGCGCGCAGGGGACGTTCCTCGATCTCGACCACGGCACGTATCCTTACGTCACGTCGTCGAACACCACGGCGGGCGGCGCCTGCACCGGTTCGGGCGTGCCACCGCATCGGGTGGACGAGGTGATCGGCGTGATGAAAGCCTACACCACGCGCGTGGGCGAGGGGCCTTTCCCCAGCGAGGACGCGGGCGTCAGCGACATGCTGCACGAAATGGGCCGGGAATTCGGCGCGACGACGGGCCGCGCGCGGCGTTGCGGCTGGTTCGACGCCGTGGCCACGCATTTCGCCACGATGGTCAACGGCATCGATTCCCTGGCCGTGACGAACCTCGACGGGTTGGACACTGTCGAACGCATCAAGGTTTGCACCGCTTATCGTCTCGACGGCGGGT
Organism: uncultured Chthoniobacterales bacterium; assembly: GCA_964250705.1. Classification (GTDB taxonomy): domain Bacteria; phylum Verrucomicrobiota; class Verrucomicrobiia; order Chthoniobacterales; family SZAS-18; genus CAHJWO01. The sequence continues at coordinate 9,402 of CAXUHC010000076.1, forward strand.
TGTTGAAGGTGCCTCCGTCGGATCACGAGGCGTTTGCCCGTTGCGAACCGGTGTACGAGGAGATGCCCGGCTGGCTCGTGCCTACCGAACGGGTCCGGCATTACGGCGACCTGCCCCCGGCGGCGCGGCGTTACCTCGCGCGGATTTGCAAGCTGACGGGCGCCAAGCTGGGCATGGTCAGCGTCGGCCCGCGCCGGAACCAGACGATCCAGGTCTGAGCACAAGTTTGCTCACCCTGGTCGTCGTTCTGCCTCCGCCGTTATGAAACGCCCGCTGCCCACCGTTCCCCGGCACATCGCCATCATCCTCGATGGCAACGGGCGTTGGGCGAAGCAGCGGGGCATGGCGCGGATCTTCGGGCACGAGGAAGGCTCCCGCGCCGTGCGCCAGAGCGTGGAAGGTTGCGGCGAACTGGGCGTCGAATTTCTGACTCTCTACGCCTTCTCGACCGAAAACTGGCAGCGTCCAAAAGCGGAGGTCACTGCGTTGATGGCTCTCCTGCAAAAGTTTCTCCGCGATACCACGCCCGAACTCGTCGAGCGCAACGTGCGCCTCGAAGCCATCGGGCGTCTCGAGGAACTTCCCGCCGGCTGCCAGCGCCAGTTGCAGACTTCCATCGAAACCACGGCCAACAACACCGGCCTCACTCTGATCTTGGCTCTGAGCTACAGTGGCCGGGTCGAACTGATCGACGCGGTGAAAAGCGTGGCTCAGGAGGTGCAGGCAGGGCGGCTCGATCCCGTAAACATCGATCCCGAACTCTTCAGCCGGCACCTTTATACCCATCAATATCCCGATCCCGACCTGCTCATCCGGACGTCGGGGGAGATGCGGCTTTCTAATTTTCTGCTCTGGCAATTGAGTTACACCGAAATATACTTCACGCGCACTCTCTGGCCCGACTTCCGCAAAGAAGACCTGATCGAAGCTGTCCATGACTACGCCAATCGTCAGCGCAGATACGGCTCGCTTTAGGCCCGAGATTGCCCGCCAGTTGCCGTCGTTTCCGCCCCCATGCAAACCATCGTCATCGTCGATCCGGAAGTCGACTTCCTGGAATGGGCAGCGCATCAGCTCGAAACGCCGACCACCCAGGTATTGACCACCAGCCGGACCGACGAGGCGTTTAAACTCTATTTCGCGCGGGATGCCGACCTGCTCATCACGGAAACTCACCTCCAGCCCTACAGCGGCCTGGAGCTACTGGCGAAGGTGCGCCAGAAAGACCCCAACGCCATGGTCGTCCTGACCAGCGCGTTCGGCACGACCCAATCCGTCATTGAGTCGATGAAGCTGGGCGCTTACGATTTCATGCGCAAGGAATCGCTTCCTTTCAATTTGAAAGTGGTGGTTGACTCCGCGCTCAAGGCGCAAGCGGAGATGCGCGCGGCGACCACGTTTAAACCGCAGCTGACCGTCGATCAGCACCAGGACAGCATCGTCGGCCAGTCCGAGGCGATGCAGCAGGTCTTCAAGATGATCGGCCGCGTCGCGCACAGCGAAGCGCCGGTGATGATCACGGGCGAAAGCGGTTCGGGAAAGGAGCTCGTAGCGCGCGCGATTCATCACTACAGCCGCCGTAGCGACAAGTTTTTTGTCGCCATCAACTGCGCGGCGATCCCCGAAACGCTGCTGGAGAGCGAACTGTTCGGACACGAGAAGGGTTCCTTCACGGGGGCTGTCACGCAACGCGTGGGACGCTTCGAGCAAAGCCACGGGGGCACGCTCTTCCTCGACGAGATCGGCGAGATGCCGCTTCCCGTCCAGAGCAAGATTCTCCGCGTTCTGCAGGAGGGTGAATTCTCCCGCCTGGGTGGAAACGTCACCTTGCACGCCGACGTGCGGATCGTCGCCGCGACGAACAAAAATTTGGAACAGGAAGTTTTCAACAAACGTTTCCGCGAAGACCTTTTCTACCGGCTGAACGTGGTGCGCGTGCACCTGCCGCCGCTGCGGCAGCGGATAGAGGACGTGCGGCTGTTGGCGGAATATTTCATGGCGAAAATTTCCCTGCAGAAGCACCTGCCGCGTCTGCACTTGTCCGAAGAGGCGCTCAAAGTAATGGAGGGTTACCAGTGGCCGGGCAACGTCCGGGAGTTGGAAAACACCCTGCAACGAGCGTCGGTCCTGGCGACAACGGACGTCTTGCTCCCCAAGGATATTCCTCTGGGCATGATCGGAGGCAGCGGCGTCCCCAGGCAGGTGCCGGACATCGACGAAGCGCCGGAGAGTTTCGAGCAGAACCCGATAGCGGTGAGCGCCGCAACGAGCGACGCCCCGCCGAGCCTCACCACGCAGGCAGCCATCGAGCTGCTTTTCCAAGCCGCGGGACAGGACAAGAGCCTGCAATTGTTGCCTTGGCTAGAACGAGAATTTACCATCGCCGCGATGAAACTCACGCGCGGCAATCAACTCAAGGCCGCGAAAATTCTCGGGGTCACCCGGGCGACCCTGCGCAAGAGAATCGAGCGCTTCGGAATCACCCGCGAACTGAACATCCAGTGAGCAAGGGCACGACAATGCCTCGCAGTGCTGCATGATAACAGGCGTCCATCGGGGGCGGGCTAAGCGAACCGCAACGTGAATGATTTTTTAACCTGCCGTTTCGATCTGACGGAAATCCGGCGTGACATAAAGGGAGGGCTAATTTCACGCCCTAGATGCCGGACGAACACCGTATGACCGACGCACTCGAAACGGCTTTCCAGCAGGTAGAAGATTCTCCAAAAATCAAGGAAAAACTGCGGCAAGTAGATACCGGCAAGAGCGTTGTATCATTTGACCACGTCTCCGAGGGCGCGCAGCCTTTCGTAGCCGCGTTGATCGCGAGACACGCCTTTGCCTCAGGTCGGCGCGTCTGGATCTTTTGCGAAAACGAGCGGGCACAGGAGAGTTTTCATTTTGAACTCTCGTGTTGGTTGCCGGGGGCAGTTCTGTTTCCTCATCTGGAGATTGCTGCGGTCGAAGGGGCCATCCCTGACCCGGAGATCAATGCTGAACGGTTGGGAGTTTTGCAACGGCTGAGCAAACTGGAGGGCGGCACAGCCGTCGTTCTGAACCGCAGATCGCTCGACGAAGCCGTTCCACCGGCAGACCGGGTCGCTCGCGCCACGCTGGAAATGCAAAAGGGCCAACGGATAGACCGTGGCAAAATCCTCGAACAACTCGAGGGAGCTGGCTACGAGAACGTACCGCAAATTTCCGAGCGCGGTCAGTTTTCCGTGCGGGGAGGAATCTTGGATATTTATTCGTGGCAACAGACGCTGCCGCTCCGCTTGGAGTGGTTCGATGACGAGATCGAGTCGATCCGCGAGTTCGAAATCGACGACCAAACTTCAGTCGGCCTTTTGGACCGCTGCGCGGTGCTTCTGGAAGTTCCGGAAGGCAAATCCGTCCAACTGCGGAGCTACCTGACAAAGAGTGATCTCACGGTTTCAGTCGGTGCGAATCATGAGAATACGCGCGTGATAATAACAACAGGCATTTCTGAGAATACCGAAGATGCGGAAGAATATTATGGCGACGCCTTTTACCGTTCACCCCTTGACCTCACTGCGGTCACTGGAAGTTCTCCATCTCTGACAGACCTAGTCGAAGCCAGAACGCTCGCACAGCTTAAATCATGGAGCGACGAGCAATATACCCTGGTTATCCATTATAGTAAATTCTCGGAACAGACTTCCGTCGAGCAAATTGTAAAGGTTCTTACGCCTCGAATAGATAAACTGTTTTTCAACGAAAGTTCCGTTGGTTCGAGCTTTGTTTATCCATTTGGAAAGCTGGCGGTGCTCAGCGCGGCAGAAATTCTTGGCAGCAATTTGACCCTTGTAGCTAGGCGCGGGTTGTCAGCGGGAAGTCGGCGAGGACTACTCAAACAGCGCACGCAGATTGATTTTACGGAATTGTCGGAGGGTGATCTGGTCGTCCATCTGGAGCACGGACTGGCTCGTTTTCTCGGAATCGAGAATCATGGCCATCGCAGCGTCGCGAGTTCCAATCAAGAGGAGGCGACCCACGAGGTGATGATTTTGGAGTTCGCCGAACACGCCAAACTATTCGTGCCTCTCGAGCAGGCATTTCTTGTGTCACGCTACGTTGGACTTGGAAAACGCGGCGCTGCCCTCAGTCATCTGGGAGACGGCAAATGGAGTTCGACCAAGAAAGCGGCGGAAAAATCAATTTACGACTACGCCGCTCAACTTTTGAAGATTCAGGCCGTTCGCGAACTGCACCCCGGATTCGTGTTCGGACCCGACGGCGCGTGGCAGCGAGAATTCGAGGATGAGTTTCCCTACAAGGAAACGGCAGATCAGGTTCGCGCAATTAACGACACCAAGGCCGACATGGAGTCGGGTTTGCCGATGGATCGGTTGATTTGCGGCGACGTGGGATTTGGAAAGACGGAGGTCGCCATCCGTGCGGCGTTCAAGGCCGCCACGAGCGGCAAACAGGTGGCTATGATGGTTCCCACCACCGTGCTTGCGCAGCAACACTACGAGACTTTCAGCAACCGGATGGCAAAGTTTCCGGTCGTGGTCGAACTGCTCAGCCGCTACAGGTCACGCGCGGAGCAAACCCGCGTGGCGCACGGGCTTCGCGACGGCAGTGTGGACATCGTGATCGGCACCCACCGACTCATCTCCAAAGATGTCGAATTCAAGGACCTCGGCTTGCTGGTCGTCGACGAGGAACAGCGTTTCGGTGTCCGTCACAAGGAGCGGATCAAAGAACGTTTCCCGAACGTCGACGTGGTCACGCTATCGGCAACACCAATTCCGAGAACACTTTACATGGCGCTGACGGGTGCCCGGGCTCTGTCCACGCTGGAGACGCCGCCTCCGAACCGGTATCCGGTGGAAACCGTCATCTGTGCTTTCGATGAACGCGTCATCCGCACGGCGATTGATCGGGAACTGGACCGCCAGGGACAAGTTTACTTCCTGCACAACCGCGTCGAAGACATCGAGCGGGTCCGCGCCCGGATCAAACACCTTTGCCCGCAGGCGAAAGTGGACCTGGGCCACGGGCAGATGGAAGAGGGTGAACTCGAAGCGGTCATGCACCGTTTCGTCTCCGGCGAAACCAACGTGCTGGTGGCGACGACCATCATCGAAAGCGGCCTGGATATCCCGAACGCCAACACCATCATCATCGACCGGGCCGACCGCTTCGGGCTTGCGGACCTCTATCAACTCCGGGGCCGCGTGGGTCGCGGCAGTCACAAGGCGTATGCGTATCTCATGCTGCCGCGCGATCTGTTGACGGTCGGCGAAGCGCGCAAGCGCATCAACGCCATCAAGCAATACTCCGCGCTGGGCGCTGGGTTCAAGATTGCCCTGCGCGACCTGGAAATCCGCGGGGCGGGCAACATCCTGGGCGTGGCGCAGAGCGGCCACCTGACCGCCGTCGGGTTCGACCTCTATTGCCAGCTTTTGCGTCAGGCGGTCGGAAAACTGAAGGGCGAAAAAGCGCGACCGCGAGCAGAGGTGACGCTTCGGCTGGACTTCGTGGCTACCAGCGAGATGGAATTTTTGCGTCGGAGTCTGGATAACACCGCGCCTGTCGATGACAACCGCGCCCCGTCGTCCGCCGAGGCACCGGAGACTCCCGAGGTCTGGCCCGCCTTCATCCCGGCAAGTTACATCGAAGAGCCGCGACTCCGAATCCAGGCTTACCGCCAACTCGCCGGGGTGAATCGCCAGGACGAGGTGGAAAGCCTCCGCGAATCGTGGCGCGACCGCTTCGGAAGGTTGCCGGTGGCCACGGAGAATTTATTGCTCTACACCCGCTTCAAGCTGCTGGCGGCGAGTCGGAAACTCCAACAGGTCGAACTCCGTGGCAGCAAGCTCATGCTCACGCGCGGTGCGGATTTCGTGCTGATCGGAGGCCGGTTCCCCCGCTTGACTTCGACCGAGCCGGTCACTAAGATGCGCGAACTTTTCACTTTGGTCGAAACTTTATAACTGTCTCGTTCCACCGGTCCGGCCTCGTTTTGAATTTCTCGCAATCGTAAAACTCCCCGTGATGACAAAATCTCCTTCGCCTTCGGCCCGGCTTTGTCGGACGGCCCTGGGCTTCGCCGCGCTGCTTGCTCCATTCGTGATTTCCGCCCAGGGAGCGCCCGACGTGGTGGATGGCGTTGCTGCCCTGGTGAACAACGACGTCATCACGTTCTCGCAGGTGCGTGATTTGGTCGGCCCGCGCGAACGTTCGTTGCGCAATAACTATACCGGCGAGGAACTCGTCAAGAAAGTACGTGACGCTCGCCAGGGTGCCTTGAACGACCTCATCGACCGCCAGCTCATTCTTCAGGAGTTTAAGAAAAAGGAGTTCGCGATTCCGAGCCACATGATCGACGAGCGGATCGATACGATCATCCGCGAGGATTTCGGCGGCGACCGGCAGGCATTCGTGCGCACCCTCCAGGCCCAAGGCTACACGATGACCAAATTCCGTGAGGCCGAGCGTGACAAGGTCATCGTGCAGGCGATGCGTTATCAGAACGCCAGCCCCGATTTCATCGTTTCGCCAGGCAAAATCGACCAGCTCTACGTCAACCAGAAGCCAGAATACACGACCCCGGAGCAAATCCACCTGTGGATGATCTCCATCGACAAAGGCTCCATGGTTGCCAAAGGTGAGAAAGATCCGCAGAAAGACATGGCCCGGGAAATCCGGGACAAACTCGTGAACAAGGGTGCAAAGTTTGAAGAAATGGCTCGCCTTTACAGCCAAGACAGCAGCCGTCAGGCCGGAGGCGACTGGGGCTGGGTCGACCGAAAGACGTTGAACGAAACGCTAACAAACTCCGCATTCCGGCTTGATGCCAACAAGATCAGCGATGTGCTGGACCAGGGAAATTCCTATTACATTCTCAAAGTGACGGAGAAAAAACCCGCTTACACGAAACCGATTGGAGAGGTTCGCCCCGAACTCGAGAAGAAGCTTTTCTCCGACGAGCGTGCCCGCAAGCAGGATCAGTGGATCGCCGGCCTGCGGGCGAAGGCGTTTATCAAAACCTTCTGAAGCCAGTCCTAGGTTCTGTTCACAACTGACTACATGAGTGGGATGGAGATCAGGGCAGCCAG
>CAXUHC010000077.1:0-13011 GCA_964250705.1 uncultured Chthoniobacterales bacterium
TTCGGTGATGCGCAGGAAACGACCACGGTCGTTCTCGCGGAATTCGATGTAGAAATGCTTGCGCTCGATCTGCAGTTCCTTCGCAGCGATGATGTTATCCATACGGACTCGGGGAATTGGAAACGGAATGGGGAGATTCCAACCAAAGGTTTTACCGTCAGTGATTTCAATGCCACCGTTGGGCCAGGTGGCAACCCAATATCTCAGGTTTCGGCGTGCCCGCCACCCCTAAACTTTGACTTTCATCAGAAATGACGGCATCCGCACGACCAACGCGCGGCCCGCGTCGTCGCAAGCCAGATAGGAGCCTTCCGCCACGCTGTCCGAAGCGACCACGTGATAGCTCTCGTAGCTGAAAGACTGGCCCGGTTCCAGCCGCGGACGCCGCCCCACGACCCCGTCGCCTTCGATGACGTGGCAGGTTCCCAGCGTCAGGTCCCTGACGATCCATTTACGCGCTTTGATCGTCACGGCGCGCGGCGACAGGTTGCGGATGGTGATCGCGTAGGCGAAAGAAAACGGCCGGTCGACCGGCGCGTGCAGCGTGGGATTGTACTCCACGCGGTCCACGCAAGCCGAGAGGCCAGCGTCTTCCTGCAATCCTCTGGAATTCGGAAAATAAGCTTCTCGCTGTTGACCGTTCGTCATACGCACGCTCGGTTCCTGCCGGGCCTGAAACGGAAACCCCGGAAGCCCGCTTTGTCAATCCACCCCTGATGCCTGCTCTCTCTCCGCCCGTCGCGCTCACGGTCGCCGGTTCCGACAACTCCGCCGGAGCGGGGGTCCAGGCCGATCTCAAGACGTTCAGCGCGCACGGCGTCTACGGACTGACCGCTGTGACCTGCGTCGTGGCCGAGGTGCCGGGCCGCGTGGCCGCGATCCAGGCGATGACGCCGGAAATCGTGCGCCGGCAGATCGAGCTTTCGCTGGACGCCTTCCCGGTCGCGGCCATGAAAACGGGGATGTTGTACTCGCGGGTGATCATCGACGTATTGACCGGGATGGGCCGCCCGCTGCCGCCGTTGGTGGTCGACCCCGTGATGGTCGCGTCCAGCGGCGATTCCCTGCTGGAACCGGACGCGGTGGCGGCTTATCGGGAGCGGCTTTTCCCGCTGGCGGCGTTGATCACGCCGAACCTGGACGAAGCGCGCGTGTTGCTGGGACGGCCCATCGGCAACCTGGCGGAAATGGCCGCCGCAGGGGGCGAGTTGAGCGCGCGTTACGGTGCCGCCTTCTTGATGAAAGGCGGCCATCTTGCCGGCGACGAAGCCGTGGACCTGCTCTGTCTGCCGGGCGGCGAAACGGTGGAGCACCCCGCGCCGTTCACACGCGGCGTTTCCACACACGGTACCGGCTGCACCTACTCGGCGGCCATCACGGCAGGGCTGGCGCAGGGGCTGGAACTGCGGGCGGCGGTCGGGCAGGCGAAAAGCTACGTCACCAACGCCATCAGGAATTTCTTTCGTTGGCAGGTTGGCGCCAAGAGTCTTGATGCACTCAATCATCGACACTCGTAACTTCTGTCATTCCTGGCGCACACCGATCTTTTCCGGCTGTACCACGGCGCTCCGTCGCCGTGTCCGGTGAGCGCAGACACGGCGACGGAGCGCCGTGGCTACAGCCGGAAAACTCGAATTTTGAGGTTGTGTGTTACCTGGATAATCACCGGTCCTTCGACTCCGGGCTAAAGCCCTGCGCTCAGGATGACGGAAGTTTTGTTAGCAACGACCTCGTTCACCATTATTCTCCATCCTTTCCGCATGAAACTCCTCATCATCGGCGGCGGCGGACGCGAACACGCCCTGGCCTGGAAGCTTTCGCAATCGCCCAGGATCACCAGAATTTACTGCGCCCCCGGCAACGCGGGTACCGCCCAACTCGGCGAGAACATCCCGCTGGCGATCACTGACACCACCGGCCTGCTCAACTTTGCCCGGGACCACGCCATCGACCTGACCATCGTCGGCCCGGACGACGCCCTCGCCGCCGGGGTCGTGGACCGTTTCCAGGCCGCCGGACTGCGCATCTTCGGCCCGACGCGCGCCGCGGCCCGGCTCGAATGGTCCAAGATTTTCACCAAGGAATTCCTGGGGCGCCACGGCATCCCGACCGCCGCCGCCGGGCGCTTCGAGCGCAGCAGCGATGCCCACCGTTTTTGCACCGGAAAAACGTACCCTCTCGTCATCAAGGCCGACGGCCTCGCCACGGGCAAGGGAGTGATTGTCGCCGAGCATCCGCAGGCGGCGGCGGAAGCCATCTACGCCATGATGGACCGCGGACGCTTCGGCGCGGCGGGGCGGCAGATCCTCATCGAGGAATTTCTGCGCGGCCCGGAATGCTCGGTGCACGCGTTGATCGACGGCAAGGTCTACCACCTCCTGCCACTCGCGCAGGATTACAAGCGGATCGGCGAGGGCGACACCGGCGCGAACACCGGCGGCATGGGCGCGGTCAGCCCGCCCGTCACGCCGCTGGGCGCGGAGGTCGAACGCCGCATCCATGGCGAAATCATGCTGCCCTTCATGGCCGGACTCCACGCCGAGAACATCCATTTCCAGGGGATGCTTTTCCCCGGTTTGATGCTGACCAGCTCCGGTCCGCAGGTGCTCGAATTCAACGCGCGGTTCGGCGACCCTGAAACCCAGGTGCTCCTGCCGAGATTGCGCACCGATCTGCTGACGGTCCTGGAAGCCGTCATCGATGGGCGGCTCCACGAGATCGAGTTGGCCTGGGACCCGCGCTCGGCGGTGTGCGTGATCCTGGCGAGCGGCGGTTACCCGGCGGCCTACCCTACCGGCCTACCCATCGCGGGTCTGCCCGAACTTGCCGCGCAGGCGGACCCGGACGTGCATATTTTCCACGCCGGGACGCGGCTCGAAAACGGCCAGACCGTCACATCCGGCGGACGCGTGCTCGGAGTGACCGCCCTGGGGAACGACCTGGCGGAAGCCCGTGCCCGCGCCTACGAAGCCGCCGAACGGATCACATTCGAGGGTCGTTATTTGCGGCGCGACGTTGCCGCCAGGCCGGGCGTCGGCTAGAGTGCGTGCCAACATGCGCGCACCCTCCCGCTCCCTCGTGCCGGTTCTCGCGGTCGGCTGGACGGTTCTCACCGGGAGCCTGCTCGCTCAGGCGCCCGCCGCGCCCTCGCCCGCGCCGTCCGTGGCGGCATCGCCCTCGGCTGCCATCCCTGCCTCAAGCGTTCCAGCCGGTCTCGCCCCCGCCCCGTCCCCCGCCGCCGCCACACCCGCCAGCCAGGACGACCTCATCAACGCGCTGAATCCCGCCGAGGTGCAAGAAGCCATCAATCTGTTGCGCGCGAATTACATCCGCCCTCCCGACGTGGACGACCGCGCCCTGGCCCGCGCGACGCTTTCCGGCGTGCTGACCCGGCTCGACAACGGCGCGCTCCTGCTGCCCCGGCCCGGCGGCCCCGGCGCCGCCCCCGCCGCCGAACGCCTGCCCGACACCTTCCTCGCGGAAACCTTCGGCCAACGCGCGGGTTACGTGCGGCTGGGCGGTTTGACGCGCGACCACCTCGGCGCGCTCGACAAGGCGCTCAAGGGATTCAACGACGCCAAACTCCTCGCGCTGATCCTCGACCTGCGCGCCACCGGCACCAGCAGCGACTACGACCTCGCCGCCGACATCGTCCGGCGTTTCGTCACCAAGGGCAAACCGCTTTTCACCCTGCACAAGCCGTCCAACAATCAGGACAAGCTTTTCACCTCGAACGCCGACCCTGCGTTCACCGGCATGATCGTCATCGCGGTGGACAGCGACACCGCCGGGGCCGCCGAAGCAATTGCCGCCGTGATCCGGTACTACGACCGGTGTCTGGTCGTCGGCGAGACCACGGCGGGGCAGGCGGTCGAGTACGCGGACCTGCGTTTGAGCGGCGGCAGCCTGCTGCGCGTGGCGGTCAGCCAGATCCTGCTGCCCGCCAACCTGAGCATTTTCCCCGGCGGGGTGAAACCCGACGTGGCGGTCAGCGTGCCGCGCGCCGACCTGCTGACGATTTTTCGGCAGGCGGGGCAGAAGGATCACCCGATGACGTCGTTCGTGATAGAAACCGAGCGGCCACGGTTCAACGAGGCGGCGCTGGTCAGCGGAGTCAACCCGGAGTTCGACGCCGCGCGCGATGCCCAGGCCGCCCGCCGCCGGGGCGAACCGCCGCCCAAGCCGCCGCTGCGCGACCCGGTCCTCCAACGGGCGTTCGATTTGGCGACCGCTATCACCACCCTGGACCCGAAGACATAGGGTAGTCCGCGGTTCAGAAGAGTGATGCTTCCACCTGCCGCCCTGGGCGCAGGGTGTCCGAGCTTTACGGCAAGTGGCAGCGCATCTATGATCGGAACAACTCCTGGCGCCAAGATGCAACGGACCGTCGATCCGAGGAGCGTGTTTTCAAGCACCACTCACAAACGAAGGCAACGACCGCCGATCCTTGTCAAACAGCCTGTCGGCGGAGACGCCGAGCGCACAGGCTAACGGCCCCGAGGCCGAGGGTAACCAAGGCAGTCAGCGAACCCGGCTCAGGCACCGCGCCCGCAGCGATTGCCGCTCCCGAGTCATCGTAGGCGTAGCGAGTGATGGCGGCTGGGAATCCGGTGCCGGAAGTGGTGGAGATTTCGGCCCAGCCGTAGTCGCGTACCCCGGTGGTTTCGTTGATGAAGCGAAAGCCCAGCAGTTCCGTGCCGGTGACCTTGAAATTGGTTCCCTGGAGCGCGCCGAAATAATAAGTGTAATTGCTGCCGATGGACGTGCCCGGAGCCAGGGCGGCGGCGGCGTTGTTGGCAGGATCGAGAATGTAGCCGTTGCCGAAGGTTGCCTGGTAAAAAGTCAGGCCAGTGCTACCGGAGTAGAGGTTCAGGTCGTACGTGGGCAGCAGGCTGGAGTCGCTGGACGTTGCGCCGGTGACCACGTTGAGGTAAACCCCGTTGAAGTCGGCCGGTACGGCGATGTCCGGAGGATCGACGTACACGATGGCGGCTTGCGACGTGGTCGCGCTGCCGGTGATGAGGGCGGCGGCCCCGATGCAGACACCAGCGAGGGCGCGGGCGGCTAGGCGGCTGTGGAAGATGGCTTTGAATGCTTTCATGATAATTCCCTATTTTTCTTTGATGAACGGATTTTTGACCAGTGGAACGACCCTGCCCAGACTGGATGATTACCCGGCCTGGCTCGCCGTTTCTTACGGCGGACCAAGGGGGCAATGTCCCCGGCTGGCCAGGAAGAGTTACATTTCATCTCGCCCTGTGGGTCAAGGAGTTCGTCGATAAATTTTCGCGGTGGTTTTACCTGCTGGGCGTGTGACCATTGCTGGTTACCTGTATGGAGAGGGAAGAATCCGCTTCGAATCAAGCCGCCGGGGAGATTTTCGGTGAAGCGGACGGGCTCGCGGGCGGAGAGGCCGATCCCGTTGGCGTCGGTGCATGACTCGCCGCAGGCGTCGGGCTCGCCGTGGCAGAAGGTGATGGCGTCGGCGGCGGGATCAGGTTTGCCCATTCATGTAACGGCATCGTGTTGCCGCCGATCTCATCGAGCAACGCCTGGCAGCGCGCCCGGATTTTCCCCAGGTCCGGCGGACCGAAAGGCTGCTCCGCCGTCCCTGGAAACACCAGGTACGTGATCCTCAAGTCGTCCACCGGACTGCGCGCCGGGGTCGCCCGCGGATCGACCGCCTGGGCGAGCCGGGTGCTCGCTTCTCCGAGCTGGTCGCTGGGTCCGATGTCCCCGAAAATCGCCGGGTAAAGCTGATCCCCCGCCACGACCACCGCGTAATCCCCCAGCTTCGGCTGAAACGGATGCCCCGTCTGCCGCACCATGAAACCGGGCAGGACGATGTAGGGATCGGTCTTGGCGATAAGCGAATCGTACCGCTCCATCTGCCCGATCTCGTTGCGCACCGCTTCGATGGCGGTCGCCGTGTTGCGGCGGGCGGGGTTGGCCTTGAGGTCCGCTTCCAGCCGGTCGAGCCGGTCGTGCGACTGCTTGAGCAGCGGGTTCGGCACGGTGCCGCGCTTGGGCCACTTGTAGCTGGTCAACGGCTGGAAGGTCGGATCGGTGGCGTCGATTTCCAGGAGCCGGTCGGGGTCGGACCCGTCGCTGTCCACGTCCATGTCGGACTGGATCACGAGCGCCTTGCGCTTGCTGTCGGGGTCCTGGATTTCGAGGATGGTATCGGTGTCGTAAAATCGGTCGCGCGGCAGCAGGGCGTCGAGATGCGCGAGGTTCTGGCGCAGGAGTTCCGTTTTGTTCTGGTAGATGCCGTAATAGAATTTCGAGACCTCGGCTTTTTCCAGCAGGGCGGCCAGCTTGGGCAAGGCGGTCAGGAGCGTGGGCGCGCTGTGCGTGATCTCCGCCACGGTGCGGCCGGCGACGGGCACCTTGATCAAAAATTGCAGGTCGAGCGCGTAGCTGGCCGCCGTTTCGCGCTCCAGGCTGGCCTGACGCCCCGGTTCGCCCTCGAACGACGAACGCAACTGGATGCCGTTGTAGAGTTTGGCAACCTCGCGCGTCTTCTGCGGAATGACCAACTGGACGGGCAGTGGGGTCGGCGTGGGGGTAGGGACAGGGGTCGGCGGGGGCGTGGGGGCCGGGGTCGGCGGGGGCGGGGGCAGGGACAGGCGCGTCATGGACTCCGGCAGTCGACCGGCAATCCACGCCCGCAGCGACCACGGCAGCACCACACCGACGAGCAATCCCAGGAGCAGGCCGGCAAAAACCAGAAACAGCGGCCAGCCACAGCCGCGTCGGCGTTCCCCGTATCTCATCGCATCGCCGCCGCCCGGGCCTTACGGATGACCCGCGTTGAAGAGGAGCGCGAGCGCGAAGACCACGCCCACCACCGACAAAGGCACGACGTACGCCGCCGGGTTGAGCTTGCCCCGGAACAGCGAGGGCAAAAAGCGGCCCAGCAGCGCGAGCGAAACCAGCAGTTCGAGCACCGCGCCGACCTGGTACGTCGCCAGTTTGGGCAGCAGCAGCGCCCCGACCACCAGCAGCAAAGCCGACCCCAACCCTGCCACGAGCGACGGCACGCTCCTAGCCTTGACGTATCCCATGATGCCGCCGAAGGCCATCACGACGGCGAACACGATGAAGAAATTCATCGCGTTGTGAAAAAGCGGGGCAATCATGGTCGTAAGTAATCGGGCCTTCAGGCGGTGCGGGCCGCCGCGGCGCGGGCTTGCGCTTCCTTGACCGAAGCGAAGAATATCCGCAGGATGAACAGCGGCAGGAGCGCGAAGAAAAACGGCGCCATCATCATCCAGAACCCGGGAACGATCCGCGCCTGATCGCGCGACACCGCCCGCAACGCGACGCGCGCGACCTCCTCGACGGGCACCTTCACCCAGTCCGGCGCGTGTTTGCGCTCCGGCTCCCCTTCCCGCGCGGCGATGGTCTGGAACTCCGTGTCCACCGGGCCGGGGCAGAGGTGTGTCACCGAGATTCCCGTGCCGCGCAGTTCCGCGCGCAGGGCTTCGGAGAACGAACTGACGTAGGCCTTGGTGGCGGCGTACACGCCCAGGTTGGGGATCGGCAGCAGGCTGGCGATGCTGCTGACGTTGAGAATGGCGCCCGGCCGGTGCCGCCGCAGCAAGGGAATCAGCCGGTGGCAGAGCTGGGTCAACGACACGACGTTCACCTGGAGCATCCGCTCGATCTTCGACCATTCGCTCGTCTCGAAGCTCCCCGAATCGCCGAAACCGGCATTGTTGATCAGGAAATCGAGTTCCACGGCGTTTTCCGTCAGCGCGTTGCAAAGCACATCGACCTGCGCGGGCACGGAAAGATCGATGGTGTGATGCTCGACGTGCAAGGTCGGATTGATCTGGAGAAGCTCCTCGCGCAACGATTCGAGACGATCCGTCCGGCGGGCCACCAGGATCAGCGTCCCGGCCAGCGGCGCGAGTTGAAGGGCGATTTCGCGGCCAATCCCGGCGGAAGCGCCGGTGATGAGCGCCGTGCATTCGAGAAAATCTTTCATGAGTCGGGGTAAAACAAGCCGGGCGGGCGGACGATGCGCAATTCTAGATTGCCTTGCCCAATCGGCAACCCCAGAATTTCACGCTCTTGAAAAAGTCGTTTCCGCGCGACGGCCTGGCGGTGACGAGCAGGTCTGCGTTGCTTTGAGGGCAGCGGGGACCTGGCACCCGGACCGTTTTCTGCTACATTTGGAAGCTTGCCCATGTTTGACGTTTCCGCATTTTCCATTCGGCGCGGTCTTGTGCTGGCCGCGGCATTTCTGGCGTTTTCCGGCGGGTCGCTCCCGGCGGCGGCGCTCCGCCCGGCGGAGATTTCCGCCGCGCAGACCGCGCAGGCTCCCTACCGGGACAGCGGCCGCATCCAGGTCCAGCAGGGCCGTTTCGAGTACATCGGGACCGCTTCCTACATCCGGCGCTACACCGGCCTGACCGCCGGCCACATCCTCTATTCGCCCAAGACGGGGCTTTCCACGGGAATCTACTATCAGGCGGCGCTGTATCAGCAGTCTACCTCCTACGCCAGCGCGATCTATTTCGCGGTGCTCGCGGGTTACCAGCAAGCGGCGGATCAAAGCGGCGATGACTCCGTGGCCGCCTTCGGGCAGGATATGGGCTACCTCATTTTCAACAAGCCCGCCCCGCACGACGAATGGGCGGCCTGGAGCACGCAGCCCTCGATTTTGATGAGCCGCGGCCCTTTCCTGCTGTTCGGCTACGCGGCGGAGAGCTTCGAGGGCGACGTGCTCGCGTCGGTCCAGCATGCGTCGCCTTATTTTCAGGACACCCGGCCCGCGCTCTACCAGAACGATGCCTACTACACGGAAGGCGGAATGAGCGGCGGCCCGGTCTACGTCAGCCGGTCCGACGGGACCATGACGATGGTCGCCATCAACGTCGCGGGGACGGATTATTCGCAGCACGCGGAGTCCGGCGCCCGGGCCATCACCCCGGCGGAGGGTCCGCTGCTGCTGGCGGCGGAGTACGATCACGGCATCATCAGCGGCGGCGTGATCAAAGGGCCTGCCACGGTGACGGCGGGCGGCAGCGCGAAGTTCAAGACCGGGCTCACCTTCCCGGACGGCGCGCAGGTGAAAAACACGGTGGCTGCCCAGTACGACGGCGATTTGCAGTTGGTGGCGATTGGTTCTCACAGGAAAACCATCACGATCACCAAGACGAAACCGGGAAAATACACCGTCACTTTTCCCGCCGGTATCCGCCCTGGAACGCAGGTTGCCCTGGGGCTGTTTCGCACCGCCCTGCCCCAGAAAGGCCAGACGCCGCTAAAGACGCTGACCGTCACCGTGCAATAGGCGCGCGCCGGGATGAACGCCTTTATCACGGGCACGGACACCAGCGTCGGCAAGACTTACGCGACCGCGCGGTTGATCCAGCGGCTGCGGGCACAAGGGCTGGACACCGTGGGTTTCAAACCGATCTGCTGCGGCTCGCGCGACGACGCCGAAATCCTGCGCGCGGCGGCGGACGACACCCTAGAACTCAACGAGGTCAATCCGGTCTGGCTGCGCACTCCGGCAGCTCCGTACACGGCAGCGCTGATCGAAAACCGGCCGATTGACCTCGCGCTGATTCGCGAGGGGTTTGCCAACCTGCGCGCCCGCTACGGCTCGGTGTTGGTCGAAGGAGTCGGCGGGTGGCTGGTGCCGATTGCGCGGGATTACACGGTAGCCGATCTGGCGGCGGAATTCGCGCTGCCAGTGATCGTGGTAGTCAAGAATCGGTTGGGCGCTTTGAACCACGCTGCGTTGACCGTGCAACATCTGCGCTCACATGGGCTGACGTGTGCCGGGCTGATCCTCAACGCAGGACTGCCGACAGCGGACGAGGGGCAGGAGCCCCAGGATATCGCCATCGCCACCAACCAGGGGGTCCTGGAGGATACGTTGGGTGCGCCGGTTTTGTTTCAGTTGGGATACGGCCAGACCACACTTTGATCCGGTTCGACACTTGCCGACACTATGTATCGCAAAATTACACTTGTGTCACTTTTTGCATCTGCGAGTCAACTTTGCAATCGCGTCGCCCTAGGTAAATCAGGGTAGGCACGGGCATTGCTAATAGGATCGCGAACTCAGTAACAGTCGTTTTCTTACCTATGATGCTTCGCAAAATCTTTCACATGAACCAGTCGGTCAGCGAGACCAAGCGTCGGTTGGCTAACGTGAGCAGCTACCGCCACCATCTGGAGGGCGTAGAAAAGGCCGATGTCCGCCCAAACGGCATGTCGCATTGGCAACTGCAATTCCCGCTCGGCTTCCGGGCGGACTTTGTGTTGTCGGAAGTGGCCTCGGAAGAACCGAACACGGTGGTTTTCAAGTCAGTGGCTGGCGACCTCGAAGTCATGGGCATGGTCAGCTTCCATGCGATCAAGAACAATCTGACCGAAGTGGACTTGGTGATCAATTACGAGTCGTCCTCTCCCTTGTTTACCCTGCTCGACCGGATGCTGAACGTCGGCGACCATTTTCTGATCAACCAACTCCGTCGCGTCCGTGGACATTTCGAAGGCATCGCGGCTCCCGTCCGGCAGTCGGCCCGCGTTTACAGCGGTGCGATGAAGACCGCACATGCGTAAGTAGGCTGAGATCCAAAACATTCATTGTGTGTTAATGGGATGGTTCCGAGGGGAAGCCATCCCATTGGCTTTTTTGGAGTAAAGGTAGGGACAGCTCTCCGAGCCAGTCCCTTGGGTTCTCCGGGGAAGAGTTGCCTATTTTCGGCATCCCCCCTCCGGGAAACTCTGGGGACCGGCTCGGAGAGCCGTCCCTACCTTTATTAACTATGGCTTTGCCGCCGTCATCACTTCCGCTGCCGCTGGGAATACTGCCGAGGTAGAAAGCTTGGCCGCAATTGCAGGCTGCATGACCACAGGCGGCAGCGGAACGACTTTCCAGAACATGCCTTGGAAGGCCGGCCAATCCGCCAGAATTTCCTTGGCCCGCGTGCTTTCCGACATCTCCAGGTGCTTGTAAATCAGGCCCTTGAGTGCATTGATATCGTCATCCGCGCCGAGGCGTTCCAGCTTGATCAACTGCGGATTGTAAAGCTTCTCGAAAACGTCTTCCAAATCGAGCACGTAAGCCGTGCCGCCCGTCATCCCCGCGCCGAAGTTGCGTCCGGTGCGGCCCAGCACGACGACCGTGCCATTGGTCATGTACTCGCAGCCGTGGTCACCGAGGCCCTCGACCACCGCCGTCGCGCCGGAATTCCGCACCGCGAACCGTTCCCCCGCCTGGCCTTGCGCAAAGAATTGTCCGCCGGTTGCCCCGTAGAGACAGGTGTTGCCCACGATCATCGCCTCGCTCGCCGTGAACTTGCGCTCGGCACGCGGCTTGAGGATGATGGTGCCGCCGCTCATGGATTTGCCGACGTAGTCGTTCGCTTCACCCACCAATACCAGTCGCAATCCCGGGCTAAGGAAAGCACCCAAGCTCTGGCCCGCGCTGCCGGTGAGGTTGATTTCCAGCAAGCCGTCCGGCAGACCCTCTTCGCCGTGTTGATAAGCGATCTCGCCGCTGACCTTGGCGCAAACCGCGCGGTTCGTGTTGCGGACTTTGTATCTGAGCGAGAGTTGCCGCCCGTGGTTGATGGCCTCGTTGGCATCCTGGAGGATGATATCGTCGAGCGTGCGGTCCATGAAACCGTCGTTGCGGTCGCGGGTGTGGATGCGCGGCGCGGTCGGGTCGTCCTTCATCACGTCGGCGATCACCCGGCGCAGATCGAGCGTGTTGGCCTTGGGATGGTTCGTGGCCTTGCGCTGCCGGAGCAGTTCGACGCGTCCGATGATTTCGTTCATGTTCCGCGCGCCGAGCCGGGCCATGATCTCGCGCACCTCGGTAGCGACGCCGTTGAAGAAGTTGACGATATTTTCCGGCTTGCCCTTGAACTTCGCCCTTAGTTTGTCGTCGAGCGTGGCGACACCGACCGGGCAGGTGTTCAAATGACACTGGCGCACGTAGACACAACCACTGGCGATGAGCGCCGCCGTGCCGAAGTTAAATTCCTCCGCGCCGAGCAGCGCGCCGAAAATAATGTCCATGCCGTTGCGCATACCGCCATCGGTGCGCAGGGTGACGCGGTTGCGCAGCCCGTTGAGCATGAGCACCTGATGCGCTTCGGACAACCCGAGTTCCCACGCGCTGCCCGCGTTTTTGATCGAAGAAAATGCCGCCGCGCCCGTGCCACCCTCGTGGCCGCTGATGAGGATGATGTCCGCATGGGCCTTCGCCACGCCCGCCGCGATGGTGCCGACGCCCGCCTCGGCGACGAGTTTGACGCACACCCGCGCGCGGGGATTGACCTGCTTGAGGTCGTAGATCAACTGCGCCAGGTCTTCGATGGAATAGATGTCGTGGTGCGGCGGGGGCGAAATGAGCGAGACGCCCGGCGTCGCCTTGCGCAGCCGACCGATGTAAACGCTGACCTTGTGGCCGGGGAGTTGGCCGCCCTCGCCGGGCTTGGCGCCCTGTGCCATCTTGATCTCGATTTCCTTGGCGCTGGCGAGGTAGGTCGCGTTGACGCCGAACCGCCCGCTGGCAATCTGCTTGATCGCGCTGTTGGCGAGGTCGCCGTTCTCGCGGGTGTGGAAACGCGCCGGGTCCTCGCCGCCCTCGCCGCTGTTGCTCTTGCCGCCGATGCGGTTCATGGCGATGGCGAGGCACTCGTGCGCCTCGGGGCTGAGCGCGCCGAGCGACATGCCCGCCGTCGTGAACCGGCGGCGGATGTCTTCAATCGGCTCAACCTCCTCCAGCGGCACGCCCTCGCCGGGTGGCGGGACGAGTTCGAGCAGGTCGCGGATGGCGATGGGCGTCGCGTTGAGCGTCGAGTCGAGATATTTTTTGTAGTCCTCCGGTGCGTTGGTCTGCACGAAGGTGTGGAAATTCTTGATCATTGGCGGCGTAACCGCGTGCGCCTCGCCGTTGGGCCGGAAGCGGTAGAAGCCGGGATTGACGAGGGCCGCCGGTTTGCGCTGCCCGTCGTTGCCAGGCATGGCGTAGGC
>CAXUHC010000077.1:13021-16451 GCA_964250705.1 uncultured Chthoniobacterales bacterium
GGCCAGCGCATGCCGCCGCAGGCTTTCCTCCGCGATTTCGCGGAAGCCGATGCCCTCGATCTGCGTGCTGGTGCCAGTGAAGCATTTTTCCACCAGGCCGGACGCCAGGCCGATGCACTCGAAAATTTGCGCGCCACGGTAGCTGGCCAGCACCGAGATGCCCATTTTCGACATGATCTTCAAGACGCCGCTTTCCAGCGAGCTTCGGTAGTTCTTGATGCTGTGCGCGTAGGCGGGCCGCCCCTCGGCGGGCATCTTCTCGACGATTTCCCGGCAGGTGGCGTAGGCCAGGTAGGGCACGATGCTGCTCGCGCCGTAGCCGATGAGACAGGCCATGTGGTGCACGTCCCGCGCCTCGCCGGTCTCGCAAATGATGCTCACGCGCATCCGCTTGCCGACGCGGGTCAGGTGATGGTGCACCGCACCCATCGCGAGCAACATCGGCACAGGGACATTCTGGTGATCGACGCCCCGGTCGCTCAGGACCACGAGGCGGCAGCCGTCGTCGACGGCGGCTTCAGCGTCGCGGCAGATGCGCTCGACGGCGCTTTCCAGACCCGCCGCGCCGTCGTCCAGCGACCACGTTGCCGCGACGGTGGCGAGCCTGGTTTCCGGCGATGCGTGGTTGCGCAGGGCTTCGAGTTCGTGCTCGAAGAGGATCGGCGACGGCGCCGAGACCAGCCGGGCGTGCTCGGGTGTCTCGCCCAGCAGATTGCGCCGCCAGCCCATGATGGTGTTGAGCGACATGACCAGCTTTTCGCGCAACGGGTCGATGGGGGGGTTCGTCACCTGCGCGAACAACTGGCAAAAATAGGTGTAGAGCAGCCGGGGCTGAAGCGAGAGAACGGCCAGCGCGGTGTCGTCGCCCATCGAGCCGAAGGGTTCCGCGCCGTCCCTGATCATCGGCTTGATGATCAGGTCGAGTTCCTCGCTCGTGTAGCCGAACGCCACCTGCCGTTCGGTCTGGGTAAGGATGTCGGCTTCGCCCGCGGGCTCAGGGATCTCGTCCTTGGGCACGAGGGTGCCGAGGCTGATGATGTTCTCGTCCACCCACTGCTTGTAGGGACGCCGGTTGGCGAGCCGGTTCTTGATGTCGGCGTCGCGCAGCAGCTTCCTATTGACGGTATCGACGGCGATCATCTCGCCCGGCCCGAGGCGGCCTTTTTCGATGACCTTGGCGTCGTCGAGTTCGATGGTGCCGACCTCGGAGCCGAGGGAGAAAATGCCGTCGTCGGTGAGCTTGTAGCGGGCGGGCCGCAGGCCGTTGCGGTCCAGACACGCGCCGACGGTCAGGCCATCGCTGAACACCAGCGCGGCGGGGCCGTCCCAGGGCTCGTTGAAACAGGCATGGTACTCGTAGAAGGCGGCGAGTTCGGGCGAGACGCCGGGGTTGCCGCGCCACGCCGAGGGCACGAGCATCGTCATGGCGTGCAGGATGTCGCGCCCGCTCATCACGAGGGCTTCGAGGGCGTTGTCGAGGCTGGCGCTGTCGGAGCCGCCGGGCTGGATGATGGGCTTGAGCAGGTCGATGTCCTCGCCCCAGAAGTCGGCGCTCAGTTCGGCCTCGCGGGCGTGCATCCAGTTACGGTTGCCGCGCACGGTGTTGATCTCGCCGTTGTGGCCCAGCATGCGGAAGGGCTGCCCGAGCGGCCACGTCGGGAAGGTGTTCGTGCTGTACCGTTGGTGGAAGATGCAGAGCGCCGTGTCGTAGTCGGGATTGGCGAGGTCGCGGTAGAATTTATCGAGCGACGCCGAAACCAGCAGGCCTTTGTAAATGATGACGCGGCTGGAAAGCGACGAGAGGTAGAAATTCTTGATCTTGTCGGCGGCGGCGAGTTTTTCAATCTCGTTGCGCGCGAGAAACAGCCGCCGCTCATAGTCGTCGGCGCTCATGCCCCAGGGTTTGCCGACGAGCACCTGCTCGATGCGCGGCATCGTCAACTGCGCCTTGTCGCCGAGCACGCGGATGTTGATCGGCACGTCGCGCCAGCCGAAGAGGAACAGTCCGCGCGATTGGAGAACCTCCTCGGTAATCGCCTTGGCCCGCGCCTGCGCGTAGGCGTTGTCGTGCGGGAGAAAAACGAAGCCCACGCCGAGGTCCGCGTCTTGATAGACGTGGTGCCCGAGCCGGCTGACCTCTTTGCGCAGGATAGCGTAGGGCAGTTGGGTGAGCAGGCCCGCGCCGTCGCCGGTCTTGGCGTCGGCGTCGAGCGCGCCGCGATGGCCGAGGTTGCAGAGCGACTGGATGCCGTACTGGAGCACCCGGTTGGAACGTTCGCCGCTGATGTCCGCGATAAACCCGACGCCGCAGGCATCGTGCTCGCACTCGGGTTGATAGAGCGACGCCACCCGGCGCGCGGCTTCCTGCATGGGATCGTTCATCATTGAAGGCGGAAAAGTCGCCTGCACGAGAAACCCCAGTTTCCCTCACCGGCGGTTGCACGATATAAGCCTTGCAAAACCGCAATACAAGCGGGAAATCCACTGCGCGTGAATGCGGCTCTCTTGCTCAAAGGCTTCGTGCTCGGCTGGTCGGTGGCGTGGCCGCCGGGTCCGATCAACACGGAAATGATCCGCCGGGGGCTGGAACGCGGCTTTCTGCCCGCGTGGGCGCTGGGCCTCGGAGCGTGCAGCGGGGACTTTTTGTGGGCGGTGGCCGTGTCGCTGGGCGCGGGCGCGTTGATCGACGCGCCCGGGGTGCGTCCGGTGCTGGGCGTGGTCAGCATCGCGCTGTTGCTTTTTCTCGCGTGGACGTTCGGCAAGGGGGCGTGGCGGGCGTGGCAGGTCAGCCGGACGCCGGGGGCGAACGTCGTTTCCCCGCCGCGCCGTTTTGATTCCGCCCACGGCGGCTATGTCCTGGGCTTGACGCTGGCGCTAACCAGCCCCTGGAACATCGCGTTCTGGCTGGGCGTGATCGGCTCGCAGGCGGGCGGTGAACACCTGCGGCTGGCGGGGTCGCTCACGCTGGCCGCCGCCGTGGTCTGCGGCGCGGCGTTGTGGGGTTTCGTGTTGTGCTCGCTCGTGCGGATGGGCGCGAGGTTTGCGACTCCTGCCTGGCACGTCGTCACCCAGGGAGCGACCGCCGCGTTGATGCTTTATTTTGCCGTGCACACCGCGCTCCGGCTGGCGGGCAAGGCATAGCACAACCCCATGTATATGAGCCGCGTCAGACCGCCTTACATCCCGCCCGCTAAGGGATCGTTTTCCATCCAGGCGCGGGCCAACAGTTTCGTCTACGCGTTTCGTGGGGTCCGGGCGCTCCTCTGGCGCGAGCACAACGCCTGGCTCCATCTGCTGGCGGCCGCAGTGGCCTGCGCGCTGGGCTGGTTTCTGCACATCACCGCCGTCGAATGGTGCTTGGTGGCGGCCGCGCCAGCTGGCGCTGCCGCTGATGCGACGACAAGAGCGGCCGCAATGAAGATTGCTGATT
>CAXUHC010000078.1:0-16201 GCA_964250705.1 uncultured Chthoniobacterales bacterium
GTGCCCGCGGTGTTGGTGTCGGTGGAGGTCGTCAGCGTGCCCCTGTTCAGGTTGTAGGTGGCGTTGCCGCCCATCATGACGGCGTTGTTCATGGTGTTGGTGCCGCCGTTTTGATTGAAGGTGCCGGTGCCGCTGCTGCCGATGAGTTCGCTGCCGTAGACGGAAAGCGTCCCCGTGCCGCTGAGCGTGTAGGTGCCGTTGCTGCCGCTGTTGTTGCCGACGAAAAGGTTTGTCTGGACCAAATTGCTGCCGCCGCTCTGGTTGAAGGTGCCGCTGCCGCTGTTGCCGATGCCTTCGTCGATGAAGACGTTCAGCTGACCCGTGCCGCTGAGCGTATAAGTGCCGCTGCTGCCAGGGTTGTTGCCGAGCTGTAAGTTCTGGCGGACCAAATTGCTGCCGCCGCTCTGGTTGAAGGCGCTGCTGCCGTTGTTGCCGATGAGTTCGTTGTAACTCATCAGATACCCGGTGCCGCTCAGGTTGTAGGTGCCGGTGCTGCCGGTGGCCATGCCGATGTATAAGTAGTTGGTGGTCAGAGTGTCCACGGTGTGGTTGAGCAAGCCAACGCTGGTGTTGCCCACGGTGATGACGTCTTCGGTGAGATTTGTGGTGACGTTGTAGGGGCTGTTGCCGTTGGCATAATCGACGACGAGATCCAGCTCTGCGCGGGCCGGCGAGGGGCGGGCGAGCAGCAGGGCAGCCGCCGTGGCGACGGTGGCGAGCGCGGTGGCGCGGCGGGGAAGTGGGCGGCGGGCGATGGTGGTCATTTTCATGGGATCGGCGTGGTGGTCGGGTGAGGTGAGAGCGAAGGAGCCAGGGTGAAAGCTTCAGCCCGGCAGAGCGGCAGAGCGGCGACGGCGTAGGGTCAGGGCGGTCGCGCCGAGCAGCAGCGCGCCGCCGGCCCAGGTGGACGGCTCGGGGACGGCGGCCTGGACCGAGAGGTCGTCCAGCAGGTAGTTCACCCCGCCGTTGAAGCACGAGAAGACCAGGTCGCTGCTCGCGGCGGTGGCGGTCACGACGGCGCTGTACTGGACGTAGCCGTTGGTATCCACGATGCCGCTGGTGGTGAGCACCGAGGTGCCGCCGAAGGTCACGTCGAAGGTGGTGCCACCGGTGGTGTGGTTGAGCCCGCGGTCGTTCAGGTAGAAGCTGACCAGATAACTCCCCCCGTTCGTGGTGGGGACGGTCTGGGTGAGGGTTTCCTGGGCGGTGTAGTAGCCGGCGTTGTTGTTCGGCTTGCCGAAATAGCATTCGTAGGTGCCGGTGTGCGGCGTGAGAGTCTGCGGCCCGAGAAATGCCCCGCTGCTGCCGCGCGTGGTGTAGCCGGTGAGATTGCCCGTCTCGAAGCCCGGGTTGGTGAGGAGGTTCGACCCGTACGTCACGCTGGGGGCGGGCCCGGCGTTGGGGGTGGGCGCGGCCGGGCCGCTGGCGGCCGGGGCCGGGGCAGGCAGGGCGAACAGGTGCGCGGCGGGCGAGGCTTCCAGGGTCAACGCGCCCACGGCCGGGGCGGCGGGTTCGGCGGCGCGGGCGGCGGGCAGGAGCAGCGCGATCAGGCCGAGGGTGAATGCACGCGAGGAAAGGAGCGAGTGGATTTTCATGAGGAAGGCGGCAAGTCGGGTCGGGTCGGGTCGGGTTGGATGGTAATAGCAGGAGAAAGGATGGAAATTTAGGCTGACAAGACAGCAGAGCGGCGGCGCAGGGTCAGGACGGTCGCGCCAAGCAAGAGCGCGCCGCCCGCCCAGGTGGCCGGTTCGGGCACGGAGGTGAAGGTCAGGGTCACGTCGTTGGGCAGGCTGCCATTGTCCACGTTGGCCTGGTAGTTGACCAAGAACGTGTCGCCGCGCGTGTCGGTGTACACGCCGCCCGGAGCGTCGGCGAAGGTTCCTGTGGTCGGCCCCGCGCCGGTGTTGTCCAAGATGGTGAAGGTCTGGCCGATGGCCGGGGTGAAGCCGCTGGCGAAGCTCACGCTCAGGTTGCCGCCCAGCGTCAGCGCACCGGCATTGACCCGGTCATTGCTGGTGCTCGCCAAGGTGACAGCCAGCATCGAGCCGCTGGTCAGGATGAGGTTGTTGGCACCGCCGATGGTGAGCGCACCAGGGGCGGCACCGGAGGCGGTGCCGCTCGCGCCGGTGAGCGTGCCGCCGCCCTGGACGAACACGGTGCCGTTGATGGTGCCACCGCCTGCCAGGGTGCCGCCGCTGGCGACCGACACCCCGCCGTTGTTGAGCGAGCCAGTGACGGCCAGGGTGCCGGCGTTGACGTTGGTGGTTCCCGTGTAACCGTTGGTCGCGCCGAGGGTCAAGATGCCCGCGCCCGTTTTGGTCAGCCCACCTGTGCCGCCGAGGGGCTGGCCCACGCCGACGTTGTAGCCCGCCGTGTTGAAGGTCACGCCGTTGCTGGCGACGGTGTAGGTCACGTTGCCGCCCAGGAGGGAGGCGTTGCTGGCCGTAGGCGAGACCGTGACGCCGTTGAAGTTGACGGTGCCCTGGACGGTGGGCTGTACGTTGCTCACGGAGGAGACGACCAACGTGCCGCCGGTCAGGTTGGCCGTGGCGGAGCCGTTGACGAAGAGGCCGCCGCCCGCCGTCACGGTGCCCCCGCTCTGATTGAAGGTGGCGCCGTTGTTGAGGCTGATTGACGCCCCGCCGCCGCCCAGAGTGCCGCCGGTGACGGCCAGGGTGCCCGCATTGACGTTCGTCGCCCCGGAGTAGGTGTTGTTGCCGGTGAGGGTGAGGGTGCCCAGGCCGTTCTGGGCCAGGCCGCCCGCGCCCGAGATGGCGTTGGCCGCGGTCACGGCGTCGGAGCGAGAGAAGGCCAGCGTGTCGGCGGCGGCGTTGAGGCTGACGGTCCCCGTGCCCAGGCTACCGCTGGTGCCGCCGTTGCCGATCTGCAGGGTGCCGCCGCCCTGGACGGTGGTGGTGCCCGTGTAGGTGTTGGCGCCGGTGAGGATGAGCGTGCCCAGGCCGTTCTTGATCAACCCGTTGTCGACGGCACCACCGGTGGTGGCCAGGACGGACTGGGCGACGGTGACGGTGAAGCCGTTGGTATCGAAGTTGGCTGCGGCACCGGTGCGCAGGAGCGTGTTCACCTGGAGGAAGTTGCTGGAGTTGGCCGCAGCCCGGAGGATGCCGCCGCCGAAGTTGAAGGTGCTGGTGCCGGTGCCGTTCGTGACGCCGGAGGTGTTCAGCGTGCCGCCGTTGAGGTTGTAGGTGCCGTTGCTGCCGGCGGCGTTGCCGAGGATGACCTGGGTGCCGGGGGTGACGGTGCCCGTGTTCTGGTTAAAGGTGCCGGTGCCGGCGTTGCCCACGACGAGGGAGGTGCCGGTGTACACCGTGGTGCCGCCGTTGAGGTTGTAGGTGCCGTTGCTGCCGGCGTTGTTGCCGAGGATGAGTTGATTCGCGATGTTGGCGGTCCCTCCGGTGTGGTTCACCACGCCGGTGGTGGTGTCGCCGACGATGAGGCCGAGGCCGAAGCTAGCGCCGGTGATGGTGAAGGGGCTGTTGCCTCTGCTCTGGTCCACAATGAACTGGGCGCGGACGGCGGCGGGGGCGGCGAGGGCGGCGAAGAGGGCGGCCCCGAAAACGAGGCGGCGCGGACAGTGGAGGTGGCGTTGGGTGGTCATGGGAACGAAAGTGTGTGCGTTTTCTATCAGGTGCGATCAGGTGCGGACGGGCAGATAAAGTTCCTGCAAATGCCGCGATCTTTCGCGAAATTGACCCTGGCGACAATGGCCTGAAGGTATTAGTGGCTCATCCGTTCCCGGGGTGGTCACCCTGCGTGGCCGGTCCTTCGGCGGCGTGCCCAATCGCTACGACGGCGGCAGCGCAGCAGGCAACCCGAGCACTTCCAAAGCGCGGAGGGCGGCGGCGAGACGCGTCTCCACGCCGAGCTTTTCGAGCATCGTTTGCACCTGCTTTTTGACCGTGTTGACACTCGTGCCGAGGATTTCAGCGATCTCGGTGGTCGTCTTGCCGTAGGTGATCCAGTACAACGCCTCGGCCTCGCGCACCGACAGGCCGAGCACCAGCAGGCTGGCCGGCGAGGGAGCCGCTTCCGCCGACACGGCGTTTTCCTCCAGCAGCAGCATGAGCAGGCGATCGGCCGCTTGCCCGGCCTCGTGGACGCGGCGGATCTCCAGACACGAGCCGCCCTCGGGCCCGGCCGTCCGCCAGGGAGCAACGGGGTTCTCCGCCAACCGGCGGACGACCGCCTCCGGCAACCGGTCCGGCGCGGACGGCTCCGGGAAGTAGCGGTCGAACAAACCCCGCGCCCGCCGCGTGCAGAAGGCCAGTTCGCCGCCGGGCTGCGCCAGGGCGACGGCGCGGTCGAGCGATTGTTGCAGCAGCGCGCTGATCTCGTGCAGGAGCGCGTTCTTTTCCTCCAGCGTGCGTTGCAGCGAGCGGATTTGCAGGTGCGTACGCACGCGGGCGAGTACCTCGTCGGGTTCCAGGGGCTTGGTGATGAAGTCCACCGCCCCCGCCGCGAAGCCGCGCACCTTGTCGGCCACCTCGTTGAGGGCGGTGAGCATCAGCACGGGGATGGCTTGCCAGCGAGCGTCGGCCTTGAGGCGGCGGCAGGTTTCGTAGCCGTCCAGACCGGGCATGTTCAGGTCGAGCAGGATCAGGTCGGGCTGGACGAGGGCAAGCTGCTCGAGGGCGCGCTCGCCGCTGGTGGCCACGAGCACCCGGAAGCCGGCGCGGGCGAGGAAGTTCAGCAGCACGCCGAGGTTGGCGGGGAGGTCGTCGACGAGCAGAAGCGTAGGGCGGTCGGGGGAAGGCATGACGAGGGATGAACGACAGAAAGGGTCAGCGCCGCAGTTCCTCCTGCAAGCGGTGGGTCTGGTAGCTGGCGATCAGCGGTGCCAGCCGCGCGGCCAGCGCGCCGTAGCGGCCCGGTTCCGTGCGGGCGAGTTCGGCCAGGTGCTCTTTGAACTCCAGGATGTCGCCGATGCGGGCGAGTTCCTCCAGGTGCGCGATCTCCTCGGCGGCTGGTTCGCCGGGAGCTTCCCGGTCCGCCTTGGCACCGTCCGACGGGTTGGTGAGCACGGGCCGCACCCATTCCAGGTCGAGCAAGCGCCCCAACGTCTCCAGCAGCCGTGTTTCCTCGCAGGGCTTGGGCAGGAAATCATCGCACCCGGCGTCCAGCGCCTGCCGGGCATCGGCAGGGAACACGCTGGCGGAGACCGCCACGATCTTGCAGGGAAGAGGCGGGGTTTTCTGCCGCAAGATGCGCGCGACCGACAGACCGTCGAGCCTGGGCATGCGCAGATCGAGCAACAACACGTCGGGAGGCGGAGCCTGCGCACAGCGCGCCAGGCAGGCCTCCCCATCCTCAACCTCCTCGATGAGAAAGCCCAGTGGTTCCAGCATCCCGCGTAGCACGCCACGGTTCGCGGCGACATCGTCGGCGATCAACACCCATCGGCGCGCGCCGACGTACCCGCTCGGGGCAGGCGCGCCCGGCCGTGCCACCACCGGCAACGTCGTGGCCTGCTCGGGCAGGACAAGATCAAAATAGAACCGGCTGCCCTTCCCGCAGGCACTCTCGAAGGCAAGTTCCCCGCCAAGTAGACCGACCAAGCGTTGGCTGATCGCCAGCCCCAGCCCCACGCCCTGCGTGGCGAACGCCGGAGCCGCCGCCTGGTGGAAGGCTTCCAAGACCCGTCCCTGTTCGCCCTCGGGGATGCCGATGCCGGTGTCCTCCACCGCAAAGCGCACCCGGTCGGGCCCCACCGGGGCCACTTGCAAGGCGAAGTGGCCATGCTCGGTGAACTTGAGCGCGTTGCCTAGCAGGTTGAGCAGGATCTGCCGCAGCTTGCCCACGTCTGTGCACACGACGGCGGGCAGCCCCGGCGCGCGTTCCTCGCGGAACTCCAATCCCTTCTCGGCGGCGCGCGGACGGAAGGAGGCGGCGACCTCTTCCAACAGGGCTTCGAGCGAACATTCCTGCACCGCCAATGTGACCTTGCCCGCCTCGATCTTGGCCAGGTCGAGCAACTCGTTGATCATCGCCAGCAGATGCGAGCCGCTCTGGTGGACCACCGTCAGGCGCTCGTGGTCGTGGGCGCGGTTAGGTGGCGTGGCTTCCTTGAGCATCAATTGCGTGTAGCCGAGCACGGCGTTGAGCGGGGTGCGCAGTTCGTGGCTCATGCTGGCCAAGAACGCGCTCTTGGCGTGGTTGGCGCTTTCGGCTGCCTCTTTGGCCTGGCGCAACTCGACGGTACGGGCGGCGACCAGCCGTTCCAGCGCCTGCGTGCGCCGTCGCAGGTGCCGGGAGCGCCAGCGCACTGCGCCGTAGGCCAGCAGCCCCACGCTCGCCGTCAGCGCCGTCAAGAACGACGAGGTCCGCCAGAATGGCGGCAGCACCGTCACCGCCAGGCTCGCCCCCTCAGGCGACCATACGCCGTCGCCGTTGTCCGCCTGCACCCGGAAGCGGTAGCTGCCCGGCGGCAGGTGCGAGTAGAAGGCGGTCCGCCGCGTGCCGGCCGGCGTCCAGTCTTTGTCGAGCCCTTCGAGCTGGTAGCGGAAGCGGCTGTGCTGCGGACGCCACCAACTCAGCGCAGTGTACTGAAGTTCGAGATACCCCTGGCCGGG
Source organism: uncultured Chthoniobacterales bacterium (assembly GCA_964250705.1). Classification (GTDB taxonomy): domain Bacteria; phylum Verrucomicrobiota; class Verrucomicrobiia; order Chthoniobacterales; family SZAS-18; genus CAHJWO01. Next base: position 6,591 of record CAXUHC010000078.1, read on the forward strand.
CCGCAGTCGCAAGGGGCCGGAGAGAGCCGGGCCCTGGTCGATGCGCGCTTGCTCGATCATGACCTTTGGCGGCGTCTTATTTTGTCGGCGTGGGTCTACGATCACCACGCCGCCGATGGTGGAAAACCACAGGCGGCCGTCGCGGGTCTTGATCCCGCCGGGCGCCGCGCCGTTGCACTCCCGGCTGATCATCCCGTCGGCGGCGTCGTAGGAAAAACTCTCGACGCTCGCGCGGCGGCCATCGGCGAAGTCGTTGAGCTGTGCCAGGCTCGTCCGGTAGATGCCCTTGTTGCCGCTCATCCACAGGTTGCCGCCGTCGTCCTCCAGGATGGCGAAAGCCAGGTCGTCATAGAGACCGTCGGCGCGGGTGATGGTCTTCAGGCGTCCGTCCTTCCATCGGCAGAGGCCGCCGCCGTGCGTGCCAATCCAGACCGTGCCGCTGCGGTCCTCGTGGAAGCAGAGGACCTGGTTGCTCCCCAGGCCGTCGCTGACCGTCCAGCGCGTGACCGTCCCATCCTGGATCCGGCTGGCCCCGCCGCTGTGGGTGCCGACCCAGATTGCCCCCGTGTGGTCCTGGTAAAGCCCGATAACGTAATCGTCCCCGAGCCCCTGCGCCCGGCCGTAGGTCCGCGTGCCGCCGGGGCTAACCAGATGCACTCCGTTATTCGACGTTCCCACAATCCAGCCTCCACCGCGATCCCGCAGCAGGTAATTGATGGATTCGTTGCGCGTCAGGTCGCTCGCGACGTTTTGCGCCTCGAACCGGCCGTCGTCGAAACAATAGAGCCAACGTCCTTCGGACGGCGCGTGGGTCGTCACGCACAGCCGGCCGTCGGCGTCCGTGCACAGCCCGAGGATAATCCCCGCGTTTTTTTCCGGTAAATCCAGCCCCTCGGCGCGGCCGTTCCGGCACCGGTTCATTCCGTTCTCCGTGACCGCCCAGACCGTGCCGTCGCCATCCTCGCAGAGCGTCAGGACGTTATGGCCGCGCAAATTTTCGTTGTCGGTGATCGTCTCGAACCCGCCGCGCCGCAGCCGGCTGACGCCGGTGCCGCCGGTGCCCACCCACAGGTCGCCGTCGGCGGACTGGAAGAGGCCCAGGACGGTGTTGCTGGCCGCGCCGCCTTGGCTCACGAATTCTCCCCCGCTCGGTTCGGACGAACGGTAAAGCCCGCTGAAGGTTCCGGCCCAGATCGTCCCGTCGTCCCCCTCCAGCAGGGTGCTGACGCGAGCGCGGGCCATCGTTTCCGGCCCGGCAGCAGGTCGAAACCCTGCTTTTGTCATGGTGTACAGCCCCTCTTCTGTGCCCACCCAGAGCGTGCCCCGGCGGTCGTACAGCAGCGCGTGCACCGCGCAGCCCGGAAGCCCCTCCCGGTTCCCGTACGAGGTGAACTCGCCATCCAGGAACCGGATCAGGCCGCGCGAGGTGCCGATCCACACCTCGCCCGGTCGCCCGCCGGTGATCGCCTCGACCCTGGGGTCCGGCAGCGCGCGGCACACGTCGTAGTTAGTCAACTGGCCGTCGTGCCACCGGCTCGGACCGGCGTCCGTGCCGATCCACAAATCACCCTTGGGGGATTGCCACAGGGACTTGAAGTGGTTGTCGGGAAGCTGGGCAGAGGCTGCGAACGGGATGAATTTTCCGTCCTGCCAGTGACACAGGCTGCCGCCGTCAGCCCCGGCCCAAAAGCCGCCCGCGCGGTCGGAAAGCAGGGTCTTGATGTTGCTGCTTCCCTGGAGCGCCGGGGTGTTGGAAGCATCGAAAACCACGAAGCGGACCCCGTCGAAGCGCACGATTCCCTCGACCGTGGCGAACCACAGATAACCATCCGGGGTGCTGATGGTGGCGTTGACCGTGTTCTGCGGCAGCCCGTCCCGATCCCCCCAGGTGCAGGCCTGATACCCGCCGGCGAACTTCTGCGGGGCGATGGTCTGGCCCCGTGAAGGTGTGCCCGGCCAAGCCGCCATCACCAAGGCGGCCAGGAACCACCCCATCGCGGTGGGGTTGGCAAAAACGCGCTGGCTGGCAGGTCGTTTCATGAAGGCAGCATGAGCACGGTAGAGAATGTCAGCGAGCGTGTCGCACGGGCACCGCGTTCGTCAATGGCCCCTTCGCAGTAACGCCGAAGCGGCTGGCTCCAGGCGGTGAGTCGTGCCGCCATTTCTCACCACCTTCACGGATGAATCCGCTAAGCCGGTGGACAGCCGGAGCGGGCTTTGCGTCTTCGCCCGGATGCGGTGCCTGTCGATCCGCGTTGTGCGCTGTACTCGTCGGCGCTGCCGTTCACCGTTGCTCGGCCGTCCGGGGACAAAGCGCGATATGATCCACACGTACAGGAGTGTTCATGAGCTTCGACGTCGTTTCGCGCCTGCAACCGATCCCTGATGTCAAAAAACGGTGGTTTTGCAAGACACTGCTTAACGAGTTTTGCCTGGCACACCATTGAGAGAGAATCTTCACCTTGAAGACATTGCTCACGAGCCTCTTATTCTTTTATTCTGCAAACGCAAGTAATTGGCGTGTAGGCGAATGAGTAATATTCATTATTGTAAATAGAATTGTGATTACCTCATAAAAAGGCGTGATTATTGTAAATCCATAGCTTTTGTCCATTCGAAACTCATTCAGCCGTGTGGCTTCGCCCATAATTTGTCCGTTTCACAGGCTGAGGTGTCAGAACACCTGCTGCAAGGGCGATCGCGGGGAGTGCCTTCTCGTAAGCACGTTATGATGGACTCGTGACGGCAGATGACCGGATGCTGAATATCGATGATTTGTCCGTTTTGCCTGCCTGTCCGTTTTGCAGCCTCGAAATGTCAAAACCAATCTGTCCGCTGGGGAGGCTTATTTTCAGGCACTTGGCTCCGGGTTTGACATTTCAGACCGCCAAAACGGACAAATGATGCCGCGCCAGGTATTGGACCCATTCACGTGCAGGTTCGCGTTCGTAACGCCCCTGGATAAACTACTCTCAGAAGGAGTTACACACGGCAATGATTAAAACGCGCGCGAGAAATGCCCGCAAAGCTTTGACATCTGACACCTCAAACGGACAACTTATGGGCGAAGCCACATGTCTCCGGTGTTGGGAGCGAGATCAGTCGAAAAATGAGAGGAATCGAGCCTCGGCGGGACAAGGTTTCTGACGCCTCGTTGTCAGCGGGGTCGGATGGGGGATGTTGAGAGGATGAGTGTATCCACCTCACCCCGAACTAAGGAACCCGCTGGACCGGCCGCGAATTCATTGCGGTTCTGCGACCTCGTTATGAAAGGCGGCATTACGAGCGGGGTCGTGTACCCGCTCGCAGCCGCCAAGCTCTCCGAACGATTCGTTTTCAAGAATGTTGGAGGAACCTCTGCGGGTGCCATTGCGGCGGCTGCCGCCGCCGCCGCCGAGTTGGCACGTGAGTGCGGCGGTTTCGAGCGGCTAAAGGAATTGCCCGCCTTTTTGAGCGGTCCCGCGCCGGACAAAAGGGGCAGCAACCTATTCGCCTTTTTCCAGCCGCAAGCTGACACGGCCCGATTGTTCCGCATCGGAGTGGCCGGGCTGGGTGGCGGAAGGGCCGCAGTCATCCGCGTGCTGTGGGCATCTCTCCAGGCTTACCCGATTCCCGCCCTGCTCGGCGTGTTGTTGCCGTTGGCGTTTCTCGTGTCCGCTTCACTGCACGCACATAGCTTTTTCTTGCTTCTTTGTATCGTCGTAGGTGGACTCACCCTGATGCTCGGTTTGGCGCTGGGACTGGCAACAGCGATCACGCTGGACGCGCTCAAGGCACTGCCGAAAAATCTCTACGGTTTGTGCACCGGCATGACGGATGATATTCGCGGCGCGGCGTCGGAAAGCGTTCCCGCCACGGTGAGCCGTGGCAAGCCGCTGACCTTCTGGCTCACCGAATACCTCAACTCGTTCGTATCACGGTCCGCCGCCGACATCCCGCTGACCTTCGGTGAACTTTGGGGTACCCGCGACCCGCAAGCGGCCCGCCGCGTCAACTTGGAGATGATGACCACCTGTCTGACCCACGGCCGGCCGTACCGCCTTCCATTCCGCGACGACGATGATGTCCGCGAAAACGGTCTGTTCTTTTTCCATCCCGACGAGTTTCGACGGCTCTTCCCCGAATCGGTGGTCGGATGGATGCTAGACCACCCGGCCGAGATTCTTGATCCCGAAAGAGAACACGGAAAGCGCACGGTACAACTGCGCGCCAGCCTCGCCGCGCGTGGACTGCGGCCACTGCCTGCGCCAGCCGACCTGCCGGTGGTGGTCGCAGTGAGGATGAGCTTGAGTTTTCCCGTGCTCCTCAGCGCGGTGCCTTTGCATGCGATCGACTGGAGCCGCCAACAGGGTGAGGGGATCGTTCCCGAGCGGTGCTGGTTTACTGACGGCGGCGTTTGCAGCAATTTCCCCATTCATTTCTTCGACGCGCCGTTACCGCGCTGGCCTACCCTGAGTATCGATTTGGTCGGAAAGCCGCGCGGAACGAACCCTGAAACGCTGTTGAAGCCGGATATGGTCAACTCCAACCAGGCAGGTATCCGCGAAAGTTGGAACCGTTTCGAGTATGTTGAGCAGGTGACGAAGCCGGATGGTTCCGCCACGCCGATTGTTGTCCAACAGGAAAAATCTTCGTTCGCCAAGCTGCTGGGTTTTGCCGGCGCGTTCATCCAGACGATGCAAAACTGGACCGATAACACGCAGTCACGCTTGCCTGGATATCGCGACCGGATCGCACACGTCGGGCTGACGCCGGACGAAGGCGGCCTAAACCTGAACATGCCACCCGAACGGATCGACGCGCTGACCGCACGCGGCGGGGCGGCAGCCGAAGAGTTCATCGCCCGCTTTGATTTGCCACAGCAACCCGACCAGAAGATGAACTGGACGAACCATCGCTGGTTGCGGATGCGTTCGTGGCTGGCTGCGCTCGAAGTTATGCTCTCACGCGTGGAACGTACCTGCGCCGAACCTCAGCCGGGCGACACTGATTACGAATCCTGGGTGCGGGAAACACCTCCGGGAACCAACGCGCCGAGCTACGATTGGGCCGGGCCAACCCAGCACGACCTCGCCGTCAAAACAATCCATACCCTCCGGGAATTGATCGCGGAATGGCAGGCCAGCGAGTGCTCGGCGGCCACGAAAGCTCCGCGTCCTCGCCCTGAACTTCGCCCGCGAGCACAGATCTAGACCACCGGTTGATGCGTCCAATGGAAAATGACGATGAAATTGACATGCTCCGGTTTGGCCTACCGCCATGCTTGTGGGTTCCCATCGCTGCGAAAAGCCGGCAGGCCATCGAAGAAGGCGTCGGCCGCATCTCCCAAATCAGAGCGAGCCGCACAGGAAGAATTAATGCCTTACTCGTCCATCCACACGGCTACCCCATCACCAGAACAGCCGGTGTGCAGTTGTGGTCGCTGCCGGACGCCGACGCCATTGAGGAACGCCTGCATCCGAAGGTCCAGATCTGGGTTGACGTCGATTATCATGGGTATCGCAAAGCATATCAGCACTTCGGGATGCCGTCGGTGCCCCCCGGCTACTTCCTGGACCATGTGCAAAACCGCGAGGCGGTACGGCTGCGGGGCCACTCGCATCCTTATTTGCGACTTTGCCCTGTCTCACGCAGGGTGAACACAAGCGGCGGTGGCGCTCGTGGCGGGGAGGGGATTGAAAAAGATGTCGTGCGGGACTTGGCGAGCTACTCGCCTTGGTTCCAAGAATTGTTTCGACAGTCGATGGAGCATCCTCTGAGGTACGCGGATCCTATGGATCTGACGAAGATGCTGAACGTGCCTCCTGGAACGAAGACGCTGCCCGGTGTGCGTGATCTCCAAGGTCTTTTCTACGAAGGCTGGTCACAACGCTAGTGGGGTTGCGCGCGCTTGGGCAACGACCGAAGCCGGCGCGGCGCAAGCGGGAGACTTCATCGGTCCAATGGCGGTACGATTCCCGTTTACAAGGTCTTGTCACAACACTCATTATCACCCTCAGTTAAATAAACAATTGGGTGAGCCACCCGTTGTGCCTGACAATTATGCACCTCTCAAGATTGCACGTGTCGAACTATCGCTGTCTCAAAGAGGTGGCGATTCAATTCAGGCCAGGTCCAAATGTGATCCTCGGTGAGAATAACGCGGGTAAAAGTGCCGTGCTCAACGCGTTGAGACTTGTTCTTGGTAGCGGGAGCAAGCGGTTGGGAATCCAAGATTTTTCGCGGGCCATCAGAAATTTCTCCGAACCGGCCAGTGTGACGATTCAGGCGACCCTTCGGTCCAGCGGCGACAAAGACACTGTTGCTGACCGTGCGGTGGTGGCCACTTGGCTGACGCGGCTGGAGTCGCCATGGGAAGCAACGCTGACTTACAAGTTTTTCCTGCCGGAAGAGCAAACCACCAAGTTCAAGGAGGAGCTCGGTTCCACACCGGACGCAGCTCGGTTCTGGCGAGTCACAGAGCGCTATCTGGATCGCTATATCGCCCGCATTTTCGGAGGTCAGCTCGACGCGCAAATCAAGGCCGAGCCCGAAGCTCTTGACAAAATATCGTGCGAGTTGCTTGATGCTATCCGCGATGTGAACACCGAATTATTTTCCGGCGGCAATCCTCTATTGAAAAGGATGCTTTTGGGAATATTGGACCGAGAAGCCGAAGCGGCCGTCAAACAACAATCCGAAACGGATTTTGGGTCGGCCGCAGACGATCTGATCAAGTCGCTGATCCAACGCCTTGACCTTCAACACCTCTTCCGGCTGATTGAAAAGACCGGGGCCGGGGACGGCGGCGTCCCGAATCTTGGCGGCAAACTATCGGAGGCGGACCTCCTCGCATCGCTCAAACTTGTCATCGAAACGGCGGGTGAGCATGTGCCTGCCACCCACAACGGACTCGGCTACAACAACCTGATCTATATTTCCCTCCTGCTCCAAAGTCTGGAGACGATCTCAAGCGAATCGGACAACGGGCAGAACGCCATCGTGTTTCCGATTCTACTCATCGAAGAACCCGAAGCACATCTTCATCCCGCACTGCAATACAAACTGTTAGAATACATTCGCCGGCGGATTGAGGATGAACGGCTCAACCGGCAGGTTTTTCTTACCACCCATTCCACCCAAATCACCGCGGCGTCAGAGCTTGACTCGGTTATTTGCATGCAAGCCGATCCCGCTTCCGGGGTCGTGGCGCGTTATCCGGGACGTGCTTTTGCGGATGACGCCAATGGAAAAGTCTCCAAGAAATACATTGAGCGATACCTCGACGCGACCAAGTCTAACATCCTCTTCTCGAAAGCCATTTTGTTCGTCGAAGGGATCGCCGAGCTTCTTTTGATGCCGGTGCTGGCGCGTTACGCCGACTGCTCTCTGGAGGACAAGCATGTGGCCTTGGTGGCCGTTGGCGGGCTGACCTTCAAACACTTCCTGCCTCTGTTTGGCGTGGGTGCCGACACGCAGCGACGCCCGCTCGCGTTGAAAAGGCGCGTAGCTTGCCTTGTGGACGCTGACCCTTCAAGGAAGGCAAAACTTTCGTCCAGCAAATGGCGGTCGTGTTTTCCCTACGAGTTGAACGCTGACCCTACAGCCTACGATTACAACCCGGTTTCCACCACAGCCTCGATGCTCCAAGCATTAGAGACGGAGTCCGACGGATCGCTGATGGTCAGGTACGGGATCAAGACTCTCGAATACGATCTCGCCTTTGCGAACGGGTTCAGCGATCTCCTTCTGACGACAACTCTCAAACATCAAGGAGCCCTTCGGGACTGGATCGCCAATCGCGGCGTGCCCGCGCCCACTGAATTGAGTGATCTACTCGAATCCGACGAAAGAGTTGCTCTGGGCCAAGTACCCGCTACCGACATGCCTTCAAACCACGAGTTTGCCAGCTACTATCTCGCCTGTGCTGAAAAATCCAAAGGTGAGCACGCATTTGAGTTAGCCATTCAACTGAATGAGAATCTGAAATCGCCCTCGGCGCAACGAAAGCCGTTCATCGTGCCTCCCAACATCAAACAGGCACTCGACTGGGTATGTGCGTAGCTAGTTCCACCACCAATGCATCGGTTTCAATCGAGTCGGGAACCCTGCTTCCTGAGGTGGATCAGCATATCCGCGTGCTTGCTGGCCCGGGTGCAGGCAAAACGTATTGGTTGACGGAGCACATCCGGCAGGTTGTTAAAACATCGAAGCGACTGACTCCCTGTTCATTCATCGCTTGCATTTCCTACACTAATGTTGCGGTAGAGGAGATCCGGCGGCGGCTGGGTCCCGCCAACGAGCGGGTTGAGGTTTCCACGATCCATAGCTTTTTGTACCGCAACTTGGTCAAACCGTATCTTCATCTACTCAAATCAGATACGGGAGCCCCTTTGGTGAATTTTGCCGCCGTGCAGAGGCATGATGAGCACCGGCCACGTTTCAATTTGGTCGAAAAGTGGATCGAGGCGGAGAACCCCAAGCTCAAATTCAAACTTCGGGGGGAGGGCTACGCCGACCTGGTAAGGGGTTTAAAACGGCTTGTCTGGGGTCAAAGCCCGAACGCCGGGTGGAAAGTCGAATGCAAACAGCCCGGCATCGCAGGCTTCCCCTACAACAAAATCTCGAAATACAAGCCTCTGTATTGGGAACAGGGCATCATCGACCATGAAGATGTGCTTTATTTCGGCTATCGCCTGCTCGACGAGTTCCCCGCGCTGCGCGCGTTTCTTTCGGCCAAATTCCCGTACATCTTCATCGACGAGTTCCAGGACACGAACCCGAAACAGACTGCCATCGTGCGCTGGATGGCAGAGGAAAGCCTGAGCTACGTTGGGGTAATTGGCGACCCCGAACAGGCAATCTTCGCGTTTCAAGGCGCTGATCCGCTCGCGTGTGCGAACTTTTCGCTGCCTGGACTCAAGCCGTATATCATCAAAGGCAACCGTCGGAGCACCAACTCCATCATCACACTTCTCAACAAGGTCCGTTCAGACGGAATCCATCAGGTAGGGACTCGAAATGTCCAAGGAAACACGGTCCAATTGTTGATCGGAGACGAAGCCTTGATGCTGGATTACGCCAAATCAACCCTTCCCTCCGACAAGTCTCTTGCCGTCCTCACGCGCCGCAACGACAGGGCCGTGTTGCTCCGCTCGCTACCGGATCGTGGCAATAACCAACTCTGGCAGGACTGCGCAAAGGCCGACAAAGACCGAGCAGAGTTTCTCGAAGCCATCATCGGTGCTGGCGAACTGGTCAGACGCGGCCAATATACCGAGGCATTCCAACGAACCATCCGCGCTTTGCGAATTCGCAACGGTGTCCTGCGTGACCCCTTGCACAACACGATGCCGGTCACCGAAATGGACATTCGGGCGCTCACCGTTGCTTTGCAGGAATGCGTCGTCAGCGAACACGATGCTTTTGCGAACGAGCCACTGCTAAATCTCTACACGAAGCTGAGCGCGACCGCGACCAATCTGCGTTCGGACCTGTACTTGACCGCCGTAAAAAGCGGCAAATTCAAGGACTTCGCCGCGAGCGCCAATTACAGCGCGATGTGCGCATCGGTTGCTTTAGTGCCTATCCGAATAATAGAGCGGCACGGTGGGCGATGAGGCCGCAGACGA
>CAXUHC010000079.1:0-16195 GCA_964250705.1 uncultured Chthoniobacterales bacterium
TTATCAGAACGCGTTTTTGCTGCTGGCGGTGGGCGCGGCGGGGATGATCGTCGCGGCGCGGGCGGGGCGGCGGCGGGCGGTGGCGGCGGTGGCGGGGATCGGCGCGCTGGCGGCGGTGTCGCTGCTGCCTTACACGCTGGGGCCGGTGCGGGACGCGGGCGCGTGGTCGGTGGTCAGCCGCACGGGGTTGAGCTGGACGCGTCTGGGGCAGATGGGCTGGGCGGCGCTGGCGGACTCGGGCGCGTGGCGCGGGTGGTTGTGGATCGCGGCGGCGGCCGGGTTGGCGGGGCTGGTGTGGGCGCGGCGGCGGCGGCACGACGCGCTGCTGTACGCCGGGCTGTCGGCAGGCCTCGCGCTGCCGTTGTTCGTGGGATTCCTCAAGGGCCTGGGCATGACCACCTCGACGTGGTATTACCTGCCGCCGCTGGCCATCTTGGCCGGTGCCCTGGACGTCGCGGCGGACGGGTGGCGGCACACGCCGCGCGGACGCTGGGCGCCGGTGGTGGTGCTGGTGGCGGTGATCGGGCTGACGTTGCCGGGCGCGTGGCCCGGGTTGCGCGAACGGATGACCAACGCCGATCTCGTCGCCGAGGAAATCGGGCAACTGGCCGCCCCGGAGGATCTCGTCGTCGTGCAGCCGTGGCCGTGCGGGGTAAGTTTCCAGTACTATTACCGCGGGGCCGCCGCCTGGACGACCCTCCCGCCGCTCGAAGACCATTCCATTCATCGTTTCGACCTGATGAAACGCCGCATGGAATCCCCGGAAGGCAACGCGCCGCTGCTCGCGCGCATGGGCGAAACCCTGCGGGCCGGGCACCGCGTCTGGGTCGCGGGCTGGATCAACCACGCCCCCCCACCCGGCACCCGGGTGCGCAACTTGCGGCCCGCGCCGGACCCGGTGGCGGATTGGAACGAGGTCGCCTACCTGACGATCTGGGCCGTGCAGGCGCGGGAATTTTTGCTGGCGCACAAGACCGATGCCGTGACCGTGACGGTGGTCGTGCCGGAGGGACAAGTGGTCAACGAATCCGAACGGATGCAGCTTTTCGTCGTGGACGGCTGGCGGCCCTGAAACGAGATGGCGGCAACCCGGGAAACGTCCGCAGATTCCGCAGATTTTCGCAGATCAAAGAAAACGGAGAGAAAAAGAACTCTGCCTATTTCAATCCTCAATCCGCGACAATCCGCGTAATCTGCGGACCGTCCCTCCTTCCATGGATTTCTCCAACCTCTCCGCGCCGGATTTTCTCCTGGGGCTGGGCATCGGCGCGGGGTTGGCCGGGCTGGCGGCCCTCCTCGGCTGGCTCTGGCTGCGGCAAGGGCGCGAACTGACGAGCCTGCGCATCCGCGCGGAGACCGACGCCGAGCACGCCGCCGAACTGCGCGACGAGGCCGAACGCCGCGCCATTGCGGAAACGCGCAGCCGCCGGCTGCCCGAGCTGGAGGAAATCCTGCGCGTGACCCAATACGAGAACGGCCACCTCCAGGCGCGCGCCGCCGAACTCGAAGCCCGGCTGGACGCCGAGCGGCGCGCGCACGCCGCCCAGGAACGGCTGTTGCAAGACGCGCGCGCGGAATTCTCCGACACGTTCAAGGCGCTGTCTTCCGACGCGCTACGGAACAACAACCAGTCGTTTCTCGAACTGGCGAACACGGCCTTGGGCACGTTCCAGGAAGCGGCGCGCGGCGACCTCGACAAGCGGCAGGCCGCCATCGACGCGCTGGTCCAACCCATGCGCGAGTCCCTGGAGCGCGTGGACGGAAAGATCGGCGAACTCGAAACCGCGCGCGTCGGCGCGTACGAATCGCTGACCGCGCAGGTGCATTCGCTGCTCGAAGTGCAGCATCTTTTGCGCGGGGAAACGGCGAACCTCATCAACGCGCTGCGCCGCCCCAACGTGCGCGGGCGTTGGGGCGAAATCCAACTCCGGCGCGTGGTGGAAATGGCCGGGATGCTGGACCACTGCGATTTTTCCGAGCAGACGAGCGTCGTCACGGAAGAGGGTCGGCTGAGGCCGGACATGCTGGTGCGGCTGCCGGCGGGCAAGACGGTCGTGGTCGACGCCAAGGCGCCCATCGACGCGTACTTCGACGCGGCGCGTTCGACCGACGACGCGGAACGCGGCGGACTGCTGCGGCGGCACGCGGGCAGCATCCGCGCGCACGTCGAGGCGCTGACCCGCAAGGCGTACTGGGAGCAGTTCCAACCCGCGCCGGAGTTCGTCATCCTGTTCCTGCCGGGCGAGAATTTCTTTTCCGCCGCGCTAGAGCACGATCCGGCGTTGATCGAGTTCGGCGTCGAACGCAAAATCATCATCGCCACGCCGACGACCCTCATTGCCCTGCTGCGCGCGGTGTTCTACGGCTGGCGGCAGGAAGCGCTGACCCGCGAGGCGACCATCATCAGCGAACTGGGGCGCGACCTTTACAAACGGCTGGCGACGCTGGGCGAACATTTTGCGCGGCTGGGCGGCAGCCTGGACGGCGCGACCAAGGCGTACAACCAGGCGGTCGGCAGCCTGGAGGGGCGGGTGCTGGTGACGGCGCGCAAATTCCGGGAACTGGGGGCGATGTCGGGCGAGGCGGAAGTGCCAATCGTGGGTCAGGTCGAGGGGGCAGCGCGGATGTTGCAGGCGGAGGAGATGAAAGAAAGCGAGAGCCAGGCTGGACCAACAGACTGAGCCGCTCACGGCGTCACAACTGCTTCCGCTTGCCAGAAGTCTGCGGGGTGGCTAGGATGACTTTCATTTCCCCGAATATCCGCCCGTATGAAAACCGGTTTGCTCGCGGCAGTAATCTTTCTCACGACCCATCTGGCTTCGGCGGTAGAGCCCGATCCCTTCGAGGTGCGCGCGGTGGCCGCCGCGGCCAGCGAACATACCAAGGAGTATTCCTCGGTGGACCGTGATAGCCCTCCCGAAACCGTGTTGCTCGAGACGACCGTGCTGTTGGATCACACGGCCTTGCTGCAAGCTTCCGTCGAGCACGAACAGGGACAACCGGTCATCCTCATCAAACTCACCCCGGCGGGCAGCAAACGTTTCGGCGAAATCACCACGATGTTCCTCAACAAGCGCATCGGCCTCGTGCTGTACGGCCAGTTGTATTGCGCGCCGGTGGTCAGGTCGCGGATATTAGGCGGCAGTCTCGAAATCCCCGGAAACTTCACCGAGTTCGAGGCGATAGATTTGGTGAGAAAGCTAAACCGGAGCGTTTCCTTGTAGGGCAACCGGGACGGTCGCCCTGTAAGCCAGCCATGAAAATCTACGACCTCAGCCGTCCGCTGCACGCGACGACCGCCCCATGGCCGGGTGACACGCCGTTTGTGCATCGACTGAAGTGGAAAATCTCCGACGGCGCGGCGGTCAACGTCGGCGCGCTGAGCATGGGCACGCACAACGGCACGCACGCCGACGCGCCGTATCATTACCTGCCCGACGGCACGACCATCGACGCGCTCGACCCGGAGCTTTTCCTCGGACCGGCGGTCGTGGCGGATGTGACAACGGCGGGTTGGTCCATCGGACGGGACGCTCTGGCGGACGCCGCGCGCCATTTCGCGGACGGCGGCGTGCCCCGGCTGCTGCTCAAGACCGGCGCGTGGCCCGACAGCACGCGTTTCCCCGAGCGGCTGCCGTTGCTCGCGCCGGACGTGCCCGCGTTTCTCGGCGCGGCGGGGGTGCGGCTGCTGGGGTTGGACGTGCCCTCGGTCGACGCCATCGACAGCAAGACCTTGCCCATCCACCACGCGCTGGCGAGCGCGGGGGTTTGCATCATGGAATCACTCGATTTGTCGGCGGTTCCGGCGGGGGTCTACGAGTTGATCGCGCTGCCGCTGCGGATCACGGGGGGCGACGCCTCGCCGGTGCGCGCGGTGCTGAGAACGTGGCAGAGTGAGAGGGGTAACCCTGCGTTGTAGCGGGGAAAATCCTCCGTGCGAAGTTGGGTAGCGGCCCCGGTCATCATTGGGTAATCGACCCCTGGCCAAAGCGGGGATCGCCCCACTTTCGGCGCGTGCAGCGATGGGGAAGTGTCGCCGCATGACTACCACCAAACATCGCAACTACTACCGTGCAGCGCTCTCCGTGGCGACTGCGGCCACCACGTTCCTCACCGCGGCTTCGCACGCCGACGCGCAGATGCTCGGCCAGAATATCTTCGGGGGAACGAACACCGCGCCGACCACTCTCAGCACCACCAACGCAACCCTGAGCACCGGGCAAGGCACCACGGGTCTCGTAGGCCCCGGTTTCACGGGCAACGTCGCGTTGGGAGTCGGCGCGCTCGATACGTTCACCGAAACCATCAACGCCAACAACAGCGGCACACTGACGGCCACGGAATCCGGACAGGGAATCACCGTGCTCGGTGCCCCCGTCGGCCTGGGCGTAGGGGGCACCTTCAGCGCGACAAAGCCCCTCTCGGTCAACTTCTTGCCCAACCAGAGCTATTCCTTCACGTTGACGACCACCACGAACTCGGCGCTCAACCTGCTTTCCGGTTTCAACGTGGCGTTTACCACCGTTGACAACGGCGTGACAACCAACGTGTTCAGCGCGTCCAACGGCGCGGGATTGCTCGGCATCGCCCAGGTCATCAACCTGTTCGGCACCGGCAACACGGCGACGTTCAACTTCACGGCTCCGGCGAACGTCGACACGACCGTGCCGATCACGTTCACGATTTCCGGCGGGTTGACCGCCAGTGCGTTGGGCAGCAGCTTCAGCTTCACGGACGCGACGCTCAACGCCGTGCCGGAGCCGGGCACCTTCGGCGCGATGGGCGTGGGGATCGTGGGCCTCGCGTTGCTGCGCTTCCGCCACCGGCTGGCGCGGAACTGATCGGCATCACTTCCTCGTATAACCCGCCCGGGGGACGATCCCGACGAAATCGCGCACGAGGCCGAACTCCCGTAGATAGAGCGGCGACTGGCCCGGCTGTTCCACCCACAGGCTGGTGGAACTGCCGCCGTCGAGGTTTAACGCGCGGTCGATGGTCCAGCCCTCGGGCAGCAGGCCGGGATCAGCCAGGATCGTGCCCAGTTCGTCGAGCGTGAGGGCGGTCGTGGAGACGAGCCCCCAGCGGCGGTTGCCGTCCGTGAAGACGGCGGTGCGCCGCGCGCTGCGCACGCCGTTGAGACCGGGCACGAGCCGCCCGGTCTCGACGAGGAACGGGCCGGATTGCACGGCCTCGTGCGTGTGCTTGCCCGGCAGCGGCTCGGTGGAACGGCGCAGCGCGATATGGTTGCCCGTGACCACCAGCGCGCCGCTCAGCAGCCGCGCGCGGGACGGCCCACGCACGAGCTTGCCGCCCGCAACCAGCAGGCCGACCGGCTCGAAATCAGGTTGGAAATAGCCGCCGTTGGCGCCCGCCAGACAGCGGTTGGCGGTCATGGCTTCTCCCAACGTGCCGCGGCCCGTCGATCCCTGGTCGTAAACGGCGAAGGTGTGACGGACGGCATCAAAACTGACGAAGTGCAGGGTGGCGGTGCCGCCGCCGCGGGCCAGGGTCTGCGCGCGGTGCGTCAGCCCCTCGGCGGCGGGCAGATTTTCGCTGGCGGTGACTTTCCAAGGCTCCGCCTGCGTGGTCCCGGGCACGACCGCCAGGAACCAACACGCGAGGATAGGCAAAACGGATTTTTTCATCGGAGCACAGCGGACAGGTGACAAGCTACGCGGATTTTCACGCGGGCAAAAATCTAATTTGAGCGGTCGGGCAGCGGCGCCGGTTAGAAATCCGGTGCGGAGGGTGTCGGCTGCGGCCCGAGTGCGCCGCGCCGCGCCGCGAGGTGCCGCGCGAAGACCGAGTCCGTCGATCCCAGGTACTGCCGGGCGAAGTCGAAGCCGGGCCGCGCGTAGATCGTGCGCTGGAGTTCGGCCAGCGAGCGCACCGGCTCGCGGGTCCGGGGATCGCGCCAACCGCCTTGCCGGACCACGCGGACAACGTGTCGGCGGTATTCGACGGCGGCATTTCCCAGGCCGACAACCAACCATACCGCCGCCAGAAAGACCGCCGCGCGCCGTTGGCCGTCCCCTGCCCGCGCGAACATCCGCACGAGCAGCACCTGCAAAACGAACAACGCGGGGATACCGCCGCGCATGACCAGGTCGTTCGCGTAGCCGTAGCGCAACAGCGGCAAGCCCAGCAGGACGGTGGTTGCCAGCGCCAGCAGGAACCGCTCGTCCCGCGCGCCGGTCTCCGACCTGCCCGACAGGAACCACCACAACGCCGCGCTCAGGCCCGCGAATTCGAGCGCCACGAACATCACGTACAGCACCGGAAACGGAAAATGCGAAACCTCCAGCAACGGCGTCGGGGTGAAGCCGGGTTTGACGACGTACGCTTCGGGTAGCGGGTACGGTTGGAAGTGCGCCAGCAGGTACAGCGCGAACAGCCCGCCAACGAGTGTGCCCGCCATGTTTTCCAGGGAAATCAGGGCACGCCAACCGGTCCGGAGCGTTCCTGCCTGCCACCAACGCCAGGCGATCATCGCAGTGATCAACGGCAACAGCCCCACGGCAGCGAGCGGCGACCACACGAGCGCAAAGGCGACGTAAAGCATGCCGCGCCGGACGAGCCGGCGGCCGCCGTGCAGCCAGTCGTCGAGCGCGAGCGCGAGCGGCAGGATGCCGCCGAACGCGTGTTGCGGCGCCCAGAAGAACGACGCGGCGTTGGAGGGATATTGCGCGAACTGCGCCCACCATTCGATGTCGGACCAGTCGCCGAAACCGACCGGCAGTCCGTGCCACCGATTGATCAGCGCCTTGCCCAGCACATCCAGGCCGGAAAAGCCGAAGCACACGGCGACCGCGAGCCACCACGCGCCGCGCCGTCCCGAGGCGCTGCCGAGCACCACCAGCCATGCGGCGGACAACACGATCCCGGCGAACATCATCAGCGCAAGGGCCTGGCTGGCGACGTTCCAGCTGCCCCCGGCGAGTTTTCCCAGCAGCGCCGCCGGGAGGTAGAACGCTGTGTAATACACCAGCAAAACCGGGCCGTGACCCGACTCGTAGGTCACGGGCCAGGAGCGCGTCAGCAGGTCGCGCAGGATCGTGTCGTGCTTGAGCCAATCGCTGTCGCCCGCCCCCCACCCGCCCGCGCCCGAGAGGAAGGTCAAACCCGCCGCCGGGACCATGATCGCCGCCAGCAGCGGCCAGGACCAGCGAACGGTCGGCGCGTCGTCGGCAGACGCGGAAACCAACCGCCAGACCGCCGCGAGCAACCCCGCGCATGTGCCGACCGCCAAAGGCAAACGCAGCCAGCCGCCAAGGAAGATCAGCAGCGGCCCGGCGAGGAAAACGAGCGTCGCGCGACGAAGCATGGAACAGGGGCCGGAATCTCAACGCAGAGACGCAGAAAAAAGGCAGGAGTGACGCAGGGAGAAAAAAGGAAACGGTTCAGAATCCTTTTCCCTCCTCTTCTCTGCGTTCCTCGCTCTGCTCTCCACGCCTCTGCATTGAAATTCCAGCCGAAAATCGCTCACGCGTACACCAGCAGGTCGATCTCCTCGGGGAGCAAACCGCTGACCTCGCGCACGATGTTGCCGCGCAACAGGTTGAGCACGGAATTGCGGTTCGGCGCGCCGAGCAGCAGCCGCGACGCCCCCACCGTGGCCGCCACGTCCACGATGGTGCCCGCTGCCGAATCGCTTACGGAATAGCACGGCAGCACCGTCGCCTTGCCGTCCACCTTTTCCTTGGCGTAGCGGAAAATCGCGCCCGCGTCCTCGTCGTTGGTCCACTTGCGCCGCCGGTCCTCGGCGGTGATGATCGTCTGCTCGCGCACGAAAAGCAGGTAGAGCGGACGCCGCGTCTGCTGCGCCTCCTTGAGCGCGAAATCCAGCGTGCGCCCCATGCCGCGCACGGCGCAGAGCATCGGCTCGCCGTCGGTGTCGGGCGAGGTCGTGGCCAGCGAGGTGGCGGTGTTGGCATGCGTCGAAGCCATCCCGGGGATCGTCGATTGCCCCAGCTTCGCCGCCGCTTCGGCGTCGCGCAGTTTCTTGCGGGCGGCGCGTTCCTTGGCCAGTTCGCGCATGATGAGGCCCACCACCAGAATCACGGCGGCGAAGATCCGCGCGTTGGGCTTGTCGGCGAAGAGCGAAATCTCGATGGCCGTCATCAGCAGAAACGTCGCGAACATCATCGCGCGTTCGCGGGTCTTGAGCGGGACCGTCCTGTCCGTGGAGGTCGCGCCGAGGTTGCAGGCAATCGCGCCGACCACGCCCACGGCGTACAGGTCCGCCAGGCCGGACACATCGCTGACCAGCAGCACGAGCGCCGCCGGGATGATCGTGGCGATGATCGTGCCGACCTTGGGCACGCCGTAGGAGTTGAGCTTCTTGAAGATCGGCGGCATCTCGCCGTCGCGCGCCATGAGGAACTGCACGGTGATCAGGCCGCCGATGGCCGTATTGACCGCCGAGAGCAGCAGCAGGCCGAACACCGCCGCCACGACGTAGCCGAAGATCAGCCCGGCGTGCGGCCCGAAGATCGCGCCGAAGAACTGCTGGCCCATGTACTTGAGCATGTAGTCGCGCACGCCGTGGGCGTTGCCGGGGCCGTCGACATCCATGCCGCTGCTGCCGACTTCGCCGACCGTATGCAGGCCTCCGAGCGCGTGCATCCCCAGGCCGAGAAAGGCAGTCAGCAGGCAGACTTCCAACGCGATCCAGAGCAGCGCGGGCCGGGCCGTCTTCATGACGCTGGGCTTCTCGTGGGAGCTGCCGGGGTCGAGTTTCATGACGCCGGTGGCGTTGGCAATCGCTTCCACGCCCGAAAGCGCGAGCACGATGGCGACGAGACCGTTCCAATTCTTGAAAAACCCGCCGGAAAGCGGTTGGACGTGGTGGACGGCCTCACCCAGGTGCGGCACGCAAAGCACGGCCAGGATGACCACGACGATCAGCGTCGGCACGGACACCGCCACGGCCAGCCCGCCGGTGCTCTTCGGCCCGAGCAGGTTGAGCGCGCCGATGCCCGCGATGGCGAAGGCGGCGAACCATTCCGGGTGCGGCGTGCCGAGGTAGGTGAACGCCGACAGCGCGCTCAGAGCGGCGGTGACGATGTAATCGGCGATGAGCAGAAACGCGCCGACGATGGAGATGACCTCCGAGCGGTGGCGCACGCTGGCGTACACGCCGCCCCCGTTGGGATAGTGCTTGCAGATGATGACGTAATTCAGCGCGACCAGCCCGGTGATCAGGCACATCGCCAGGATCAGCCAGAAAGAACTGTAGCCTGCCACCATGAAGGCTAAGCCGATGACGTACGCTTTGCTCGTGCCCCAATCGCCGTAGAGAATCGCCGCCGCCCGTTTGGCGTCCACGTCGCGCGGACGGCTGGTCTCATTGCCCAGAATCAGAGACATACAGTTTTACCCGCGCCCGGTTTCCTGCGGGGAAACCAGACTCACACCGCCCTTTGTCTTCAGAGAAGGGCCGTGCCGCCCGGAACCGATGGCCCGGGACGGGCACCCTTGCCCTTACTGTTTGCGCTGACGGGGTTAGCTGTCGGGCTTGAGCCAGTGAAGTGCTCTTGGCGCCGCTGCGCCGTTCGCCCCGACCCGTTGCCGCCCTTTTTGAAGGCGGACCGCGGGAAAGATCGGTTCCCCCGTAGACCCGGAAGACACCGGGCCATTTAGCAGACAAAGAACGAACTGGAAACCTGTAGCGCAAAGCGGCGGCTTGGCAAGGGGGTTCGGTGATGGAGAACAGTATAACCGCGGCGAAACGGCAAGTTGAAGCATCGCAATGCGAACAAAAAAACGGCTGGGGCCAAGAAATTTGCGTTCTTGCCAAAAGTACCGTGCGCGATACAACAACAACTTCATGGGTCGCCTAAACATCGTTCCAATTGCTGGCCCCGCGTTAAAGTTCCGTCCTCACGACACGTTGGGCCGCGATAACAATTTCAACTTTCTGCGGCTTCTTCTGGCGTCTCTGGTAATCCTCTCACATGCCCCGGAACTCGTTGACGGCAATCCTAACCGGGAGATTTACAATCGTATTTTTCACCATGGAACGTTTGGGGGGTTAGCGGTCAATGGATTTTTTCTGTTGAGCGGATTTTTGATTTTACAAAGCTGGCACCGGGAGCCCCGCCTGGCCAGTTTTGTGCACAAGCGAGTTCTGCGGATTTACCCAGGATTTATCGTCGCTTATTTACTTTCGGGGTTGGTGGTGGGACCGCTGGCGGCAACTACCCAAAGTTATTTTAGGGACATCTCCGTCTTCAAATTTATTTTTGCTATGCTCACACTCCGGCTTCCCTCGATTCCGGAAGTTTTTGCGGGTGCCCATTACCCTGTCGTCAACGGGGCAATGTGGACCATTTCTCACGAGTTCCGGTGTTATTTGCTCGTCCCGTTATTGAGTTGGCTGGGGCTGGTGAAATACCGGGTGGGCTGGCTGCTGTTCACGTTGGCAGTCTTGGGATGTGCCGTCAGCCCGTTGCCCTTCCCCTTTCCTTTCATGAGCGGCCGACTCTGGATGCATCTGTTGCCCGTGGGACCCTGGGCAACGCTCCCATTGCTGGCTTTTTTCTGTATGGGCGGTTGTTTTTTACCTCTACCGCAGCGAGTTGAGATACAAGACAAATTGGGCTGTCGGAATGATGGTACTACTGGTGCCCTGTCTTTCTTACGAACCATTCGCCCAATTGGCTCTGGCGACGGCGGGGGCTTACATCCTGTTCTGGTTTGCTTTCGCGCGGCTTCCCGCGTTAAAATTCTTTCAAGCGCACTCGGACGTTTCCTACGGTGTGTATCTGTACGGCTGGCCCACGCAAAGCTTGCTCACATGGTACTTTCCACAGGCTTCGCCCTGGGTGCTCGCTGTGGCGGCCTTGAGCGTTTGCTTGGGATTGGGTTTTCTGAGCTGGCATCTGGTCGAGTTGCCATTCCTGCGGCTGAAGCCTCGGCGCGACCCCCGGGACGTGGGCATGCCACCTGTACCTGGGTAAAATAGCCGGGTTAACCCCGTCCGGACTATGCACCCGGGATTACAGGACTGGTTGAACTTGAACTCCCGCACGGCCACCGGTTAAGTTGCGCCCATGTCCTCGACCGACGCAAACCCCTACGACGAAATCCCCTACGTCGGCCACGCGTACAACTTCACCCATCCCGACCGGCTTTCGGTCGTCGGCGTGCTCTTCGGGATGCAGCCCGCCCCGGTGGGAAAATGCCGCGTGCTGGAACTGGGCTGCGGCGACGGGGCCAACCTCCTGCCGATGGCCGCTTGCCTGCCGGAAAGCCGGTTTTTCGGGATCGACCTGGCCGCCAAACCCGTCGAACAAGGCAGCGGCTACGCCGCCGAACTCGGGCTGACCAACCTCAAGCTCCAGCCGATGGACATCATGGAATTCCCCGCCGACGCCGGGGAATTCGATTACATCATCGTGCACGGCATCTACTCTTGGGTGCCGGCGTTCGTCCGCGAGAAAATCCTCGCCATCTGCGCGGCGCACCTCGCCCCGCAGGGCATCGCCTACATCTCCTACAAGACCTATCCGGGCAGCCACGTCAGCGGGACTATCCACGAGATGATGCGCTACCAGGTCAGCCGCCGGCCCGGCATGTCGGAGGAGGAAGTGGTGCACGCCGGGTTGAACATGTGCCGGTTCATCGTGGATAGCCGCCAGGAAACGGACGCCTACCGGGCCCAGCTCAAGTGGCGGCTCGACGCCATCGACGAACGGATGGCCGCTTACGGCGGGTACACCTGGATTTACCACGACCTGGGAGTCGCAGTCAGCGACCCCCTTTATTTTTACCAATTCGCGGAGCAGGCGGGCAGGCACGGGCTGCAATTTCTCAGTGAACCGGGCCTGGAGTTCTCCAACCCCGCCTACAACGCGGAAACGGCTGCCGCCCTGGCAGCGATGGACACCGTCGAGCGGGAGCAGTACGAGGATCTCCTGGAGAACCGGGAATTTCGCCGGACGCTGGTTTGCCGGGCAGGCTGCGCGCTGGACCGTTCGTTCGACCCGGAACGCGTCCGTACGCTCCACGCTTCCAGCCCGATCCAGGCGCGAACCCCGCCGGGAGCGCCGGACGACCCGATGGCGAAGGAGGCGTTCGCGGCCCCGGGAAACATGACGGTGACGGTCGACCAACCGGCAGTGAAGGAGGCGTTCCGGCGGTTGGGGCAGATCTGGCCGGGGTCGGCCTCCTTCGATGAACTGATGGCGGCCAGCGCGGCGCGCGCGGGTGTGCCGGGAGTTTCTCGGGAGAAAGACGCCGGGCATCTGGCCAACTCGCTGCTCGCCATGTTTCGCCGCGACCTGATTACCCTCGCCACCTCCGTGCCGACCCAGGCGACCGCGGTCAGCGAACGTCCGGTGGCCAGCGCGCGGTTGCGCCAACAGATCGTGCATGGCCGACCGATCCTGACGAACCTGCGCCACGCCGAGATGGAAACCAAGGACGTGGCGGTGCGCAAGCTTCTGACGCTGCTTGACGGCACGCGCGACCGCACGGCGATGTTGCGGGACCTGGGCGCGTGGCTGGACGAAAACCGGGCGTCGATCCCCGATTTGCCGACGCGCGAATGGGTGCAGGAGAACCTCGAAATGGTGCTGACCGGCTTCGTGCGGCAGCACTTTTTGGAAGGATGAAGGATGAATGAAGGCAGAGTGATCAGTTCGTAAGGATGCGTCTGCGTTCAGGCTTCCGCTCCTCCTTCATCCTTCATCCTTTCCCTCCCGCCCAGGGGGCGGGTTCGCGCAACTGGTACAGCATCTCGCCCGCCTTGCGCACGAGCAAGACGCCCTCGTCCTCGCGGTCGGCGTAGCTTTCCACGTCGATGCTCGCCGGATCGCGGTAGCCCAGGTTGATGCGCGCGCACGTTTCGCGCGGGATGCCCGTCGCCAGCGTCACCCGCGCACGGCAACGCTCCACGCCGTTCTCAAACGTCCCGATCCCCCGCACGTGCGTGGAATGCGCCAGCGTGCCCCAGGGCAGGTCCTTGAAACGGTCCCACTGCTTGAGGAAATAATCGCGGCAATGGTAACCCACGGATTCGATCAGCGCGCCGTGGACCACCGAAACCTCGTGGATGTGCGGCGCGTAGATGATGAGTTCGCCGTCGTCGGCCAACACGGGTTCGAGTTTGTACATGCACTTGCCGCCGACCCAGAGTTCGTCGTACATCGGCGGCGCGCAGGAGAGGATCGTATGGAACGGGCGTTCCTTGTGAACGACGTGGAGCTGGCGCGAGAGTTCGCTGGCCTGGTCCCAGGCGTCCTCCGGGCTGCCCGCAAACGCGCCTGCCAGTTCCGCGCCCTTCACGACGAGGCAGAAACACCGCTTTGATACGGTGACGAGCGCGGCGGCGCGGTCCACCACGCGGCGCACGGGCGTCCACTTGTTGCCGATGATCATCGGGTTGGTGACCACCGCGCCGAGCCAATGAAAGAAATTGAGGATTTCGGGTCCGCTGACGCCGGGAAACAGGTACTTGTTGCCGCCGGAAAAACCGACGACCTCGTGCGGAAACACCGGGCCGACGATGATGATCCGGTCGTAATCGAAGAGCAGCTTGTTGACGCGCACCTCCACGTCCATCGCAAACAGGCCGCCGGAAAGCGCGTCGATCTCGGCGGCGGGGATCGTGCCGAGCGAGGCCAGGGCGGCGGGGTTCTGCCAGTCGTGGTTGAGGAAACGCACCGCCCGGTAGGCGGCCCCGCGTTCGGCGGCGGAGATGCCGAGGCGTTCGCAGATGGCGGGGTCGCTCATGGGCGGATGGGTGCCGAGGGCGATCATCACGTCGAACGCCGCCGCGGCGGCGCCGATCTGCGCGTGCAGGGCGCGGAAGAATCGGTCTACCGGCGCGGTGCGCGTGCCGTCGGGGACGATGAGCAGGACCCGGCGTCCGTGGTAATCCCTGGCCGGACACGCCCGGGCAACGAGGTCGGCAATTTGCGCGGGCGAGACGGCGTCAGCACCCGGGGCGGGGAGAGTGGATAGAACCGAAGGCATCGGAGGAAGGTTCAAGTTTCAAGCGCCAAGATTCAAGGAAGTTTCAAGCGCCAAGATTCAAGCCGGAAGGGGGCTCGTTTGCCCGCGCGCAACGCTCACGGTCCCCTCTTTCAGTCCGGCGCGCTCCGGGTGCGCCGCATCGCTTCGAGCTGGCGGTAGGCGGGGCCGACCCACCGCTCCGCCAATTCCCTCAGCGCCCCCGTCGCCAGCTTTTGCTTGGCCAAGGAGTCTCCGTTGAACGGCCTGCCGGGGGATTTCGCGTGGAAGCGTGCCGCCTGCCGCATCCGCTCCCGCTCTGTGCCGCTCAGGCTGACGCCGAGCCACGGCGCGATTTCGGTTTCCAGCGCGTCGGGCAACTGCGCGTAATTTACCAGCCGCCCCAGCGGGTCGTGCTCCGCCGCGGCCAGCGCCGCCGCCGCGATCCGGCCCAAAGCCCGCGCGCAGAATTCCTCCTGCGGCGTTTGCAACGCCTCGATAAGAGGCATTCCCAGCCAGAGGGCGCTCAACGGCCCCGGCAGCATCCGGCCCGACACTTCGGTCAATTGCGAAACCAAAATCTCCACGGGATCGCGGTACAGAAAAATCCACGGCACGCCGGGGAACGCCTGCCAGATCACCGCGAAGTCGAGCAGGTGCCAGGTATCGAACTTGATGAAAAAGCGCCGCTCTTCCGGGAAACGCCGCTGCCCGTAGGCCTTCGCCAGACCGCGCAGCCACGCCGCGCGCCGCTCGTCGCTCACGCCCGGCATGATCGTGCCCGCGCGCAAGACCGTGTCGACCACCTCCGGCTCCGAGAGGACGATGTTTTCCGGCAGCGCCGCCAGGGTCTGCGCCGCCAGCGTCGAACCGCAGCGCGACAGGTGAAAAATCAATCCGCCGGGCCGGGCGCCCGGGCCGGAGTCGGGCCAGCGCGCCAGCACGTCGTCCGAAGTCTGCCGCAGGGTGCGCGAGCGATCCTGCGCGTCCTGCACGGTCTGGGCAAAGAACGGGGCGGTCAGCCGCAGGTCGCCCAGGTCGCACCAGTCGACCACCGGCTGCCCGGCGTGCCACGACCAGCGGACCGGCACCCACCCCGTCAGGGATGAGTCGCTTTCCTGCGACGGGCCGTCCGGGGGAATCATCCGGCCAGTTTCCCGCTGGACACCCCCGGCGGCAAGGTGGAAAATGCCGCTCGCCGCTCCATGAAACCTCCCTTCGATCTCGCTACCGTCGAGGCGCCGTTTTTTGAACCGTTGGTCGGCCAACGCTTCGAGGCCCATCCGGTGGACGCGCCCGGCCAGCCGCCGCTCGCGTTGGAACTCGTGCACGTGCTGCCGCTGCATCACCGCCCGGGGTCGGCCCCGCGCGCGCCGTTTTCCCTGTTGTTCAAGCCTGCGGACACTTCACGGATGCCGCAGGGCACTTACGAGTGCGTGGGGGGCGGTCTCGACCGCGCGCCGATTTTCCTCGTGCCGATCCGCGATCCTCTGCGCGGCCCGTGCATGGAAGCAGTCTTCAATTAGTTCGTCCCCGGGTAGGGATGCCTCTCCGAGGCACTCCCTGGAATGGATCGGATGGTTTACGGCCAGCGGACCATCACGGCCAATCCAGAGAAATTTGGGAGTGCCTCGGAGAGGCATCCCTACCTGGGGATGGCCGCCGTCGGCTCCCAGCGCATTTCCACGTAGACCCCGGCCTCGCCGAGGGGCCGGAAGCCCAGCCGCTCGTAAAGCGAGCGCGCCCGGTTGAAGCATTCGACGTGCAGGCTCACCGTTTGCCCGGCCCGCGCGGCTTCCGCGAGGATTTCCCGCATCAGAAACGTGCCGACCCCCCGCCCGCGATGTTCCGGCAGCAAGGCGATGTCGATGACGTTGATGTCGTGCGCCTGGCGGTACACGTAGAGGCGGCCGATGGGCTGGCCGTTTTCCAGGATCAGGTCGAACGCGCCGGGGACGAAGTGCGTCTGGTACCACCGGTGCTGGGCATCGAACTGCTGCCGCAAGAAGGCCGCCTGCTGCCCGGGCGGCCAGCCGGTGTGCCGCAGTTCGTCCTCGCGCGTGCCGGCGTAGATCGCCCGCAGCAGTGGTTCGTCCGCGTCCGTGATGGGGCGCAACTCCAGACCGGGCCATGAGGAAAGGTCCACGCCATCCTGATAAGCGTTCGGCCCCGGCTTGGCAAGGATCAGCGGAAGGCCATCCAATGAGAAAAACACCCCCTTTTCGCCGCTGCTCGCACG
>CAXUHC010000080.1:0-13389 GCA_964250705.1 uncultured Chthoniobacterales bacterium
CGTGCGCGAGGCCGGTTGCACGCTGGTCGGCGGGCACACGATCCGCAACCCGGAACCGATCTACGGGTTGTCCGTCACCGGGCTGGTCCATCCGAAACGGCTGCTGACCAACGCCGCCGCCCGGCCCGGCGATTTGCTGATGCTCACGAAACCGTTGGGTATCGGCATTGCGACCACGGCCATCAAGCGCGGCCTCGCCCCGGCGCGTCTGGAAAAGCGGGCGGTTGCCCTGATGTGCCAGCTCAACCGCGCCGGGGCCGACCTTGCCGAGGCGCGCCTGGTGCGTGCGGCGACGGACATTACCGGCTTCGGATTGCTCGGACACCTCGCGTCCATGTGCCGGGCGAGCGGCGTTTCGGCGGAACTGTGTGCACGGAGCGTGCCCGTTTTGGACCGGGAAATTTTGCCGCTGATCGCAAAAAACTGCGTGCCCGGCGGCTCCCGGCAAAATCTGGAAACGGCGCGGGAAATCGCCGTCTTCGATGACGCGGTGCCGGAAGCGCTGCGGTTGCTGCTGGCCGACGCCCAGACCAGCGGCGGCCTGCTGCTCTGCGTGCCACCCCGGCGGCAAGAGGCAGTTCTGGCTGTGCTGAAGACGCACCGGACCCCTTGCGCGGCGGTCATCGGGCGGATCGCACAGCCGACGAAGCCAGCGATTCGCGTGCTCCCCTGAATTGGGCTTCCGGTAAAAGTCCAGCCGGAGCAGCGGATCATCCGCAGATTGCGCAGATTTTCGCAGATTGGGTAAGGGAAAGAAGAACCCCTGATTCCTCTCCTTTCTTCAAAATCTGCGTAATCTGCGTAATCTGCGGACAACTTTCGACTTTTGTCGCAGGTCGATTCTCTCTCTCTCTTTGCGTCTTGGCGGCTTTGCGTGAGATTTCCGCTTCCTCGACGCATGACTTCCTCCCCGCTCCGCGCGATCCCTTCCGTCGAGAAAATTCTTCAGTCACTCGGTCCGCTCGGGATGCCCCGACCGGCGGGGACGGCGGTCGTCCGGCGCGAACTCGCCGCCATCCGCGCGGAAAAAGGCGCGCCGGTCCCCGCCTTCGACGCCATCCTTTCCCGGGTCCGCGCCGCCGTGGACCGCCTGCGTGCCGCGCGGCTGCAACCCGTCATCAACGCCACCGGCATCCCCCTGCACACCAACCTGGGCCGCGCCCCGCTGCCCGCCGCCGCCGTCACGGCCCTGACCACTCTTGCCGCCGGGTACAACACGCTGGAATATGATCTCGCCACCGGCGAGCGCGGCAGCCGGGCCGCTTATCTGGAGCACAACCTCGCCCTGGCGGTCGGCGCCGAAGCGGCGACGGTCGTCAACAACTGCGCGGCGGCCCTGGTCCTCATGCTGCGCCACTTTACCCGGCGCACGAAAAAAGAGGTCGTCATCTCGCGCGGCGAACTCGTCCAGATCGGCGGCGGCTTCCGCATTCCCGACATCCTCGAAGCGAGCGGCGCACGGTTGCGCGAGGTCGGCGCCACCAACCGGACCACGCTTGACGACTACGCCGCCGCCATCGGCCCCGACACGGCGCTCGTTCTCACTGTCCACCGCAGCAATTTCTACCAGGGCGGGTTCACCGGCTCGCCCGACCCCGCCGAACTCGCCGCTCTCGCTCGCCGCCGCCGCGTGCCGCTGGCCGAAGACCTGGGCAGCGGTGCCATGATCGCCACCGAGAAATGGGCGGCCCTCGACCACGAGCGCACCCCGGCGGAAGCCATCCGGTCCGGCGTCGACGCCGTGTGTTTCAGCGGCGACAAGCTGCTCGGCGGACCGCAGGCAGGCATCATCGCCGGGAAGGCCCGGCTGGTGGCAGCATGCAAGCGCGAGCCCTTCTTCCGGGCGCTGCGTTGCGACAAACTCGTCCTCGCCGCGCTGGAAGCAACGGTCGATCTCTATCTCTCCAGGCAGGAACAGGAAATCCCCGTCCTGGCCATGCTGCGAATCGGCCCCGACATGCTGCGCCCCCGTGCCCATGCGCTGCTCGCCGCCCTGGCTGATTTGCCCCTTGAGGCAAGCTGCGGCGAAGCCGTTTCCCGCGTCGGCGGCGGCACGATGCCCCGCGCCGAATTGCCTTCCGTCACCGTGGACCTGCGCCCACCCGTAAACCTGCCGCTGGCGCTGCTCGCCGCCCGTCTACGCTCCGGCGCGCCGCCGGTCGTCGGCTATGTTTCCGGCGACCGCTTCCGGCTCGATCTGCGCACCGTTTTCCCGTCCCAGGACGAGACCTTGGCCGCTGCGCTGCGTGCGCTGTTCCCTCCCTGCGGATGAGGCATTTCATCGTCGCCACCGCCGGGCACGTTGACCACGGCAAGAGCGCGCTCGTCCGCGCGCTGACCGGCACCGACCCCGACCGCCTGCCGGAAGAAAAAGCGCGCGGCATCACCATCGACCTCGGCTTTGCGCAACTCGCGCTGCCGGGGTTGGACCTGGGCATCGTCGATGTCCCCGGCCACGAGGATTTCGTCAAGAACATGGTCGCCGGAGTCGGTTCGGTGGACGTGGCGCTTTTCGTCGTGGCGGCGGACGACGGCTGGATGCCGCAAACCGAGGAACACCTGGAAATCCTCACTTACCTTGGCGTCGGTCGCGCCGTGGTCGCCCTGACGAAAATCGACCTCGCCGATGACGAGGCAGCGGCCGTCGCCGCCGTGCGTGCGCGGTTGTGCCGGTCGCCGTTCGAGGACGCGCCGACCGTGCCGACTTCCGTCGTTTCGGGCCGGGGGCTGGACGAGTTGAAGGCCGCCCTCGCGCGCGTGCTCGCCGACGCGCCGCCGCCGCCGGATCTCGGGAAGCCGCGCCTGCCCGTGGATCGCGTGTTCTCGCTGCGCGGGATCGGCACGGTTGCCACCGGGACGCTGACCGGCGGCAGGCTCGAGCGCGAGCAAAGGGTCGTCGCCCAGCCCTCGGGCCGGACCGGCCACGTCCGCAGCGTGCAGAACCACGGCAGGGAAACCAGCGTCGCGGTGCCCGGCACCCGCACCGCGCTGAATCTCCCCGACTTCGCCGCCAAGGGCGACGGCGCCCTGGCGCGCGGGGAGGTCCTCACTCTGCCCGAACTCGCCGCCGGTCCCGCCGGTCAGACGCTCGACGTGCTGCTCACCCGCTCGGCGCGGGAACCGCTCGCCGGCCGCCCCTCCCCGGGCCGTCCCAGGCTCAAGGATGGCGCGACCGTGCGCGTCCACCACGGCAGCGCCCGTTGGACCGCCCGCGTTTCCTTGCTCGCGCGCGGCGACCTGCCGCCGGGCGGCCAAGCCCTCGCGCGGCTGCGGTGCGACCGCCCGGCGTTCGCCTTTGCCGGGGATCGGTTCATCGTGCGCGACGGCTCCGGGCGCGTCACGCTGGCTGGCGGCGTGGTGCTCGATCCCGACCCGACCCGCCGTTCCTTTCGGCGCGGGCCGCAACGCCGATTCTTGGAACGCCGCGCCGCCGCGCCCGGCGACCTCGCCGAGACCGTGGCGGCAGTTCTGGAGCGCGACGGCACGGTTCTCCGCGTCTCGTTGCTCCACAAATCGAACTTCAGCGCCCTCGAAATCGAAGCCGCCGTTCGCGCGCTCATCGCGCGCGGAACCATCCTTCCCGCCGGTGACTTCCTCGCCGACGCCGCCTGGTGGCAATCCCGCCGTCGGCGCGCCGTCGATCTGATCGACGCCACCCACCGCGACCACCCCGAACGCATCGGTCCGACGCTCGGCGAACTTCGCGCCACGCTCGGGCGATTTCTTCCCACGCAAGGGTTGTTCGATCTCCTCGTCACGGCTCTCACCGGCAAGGGAGAATTCATTCGGGTCAACACGTTGGTCCGTCGCGCGGCGCATCGTCCCCGGCTGCCCGCGCACCTGCAAGCGGCGGGGGATCGTTTGCGGGCGCTGCTGGCGTCGAAGCCTTTTGAGCCGCCGTCCCGGCAGGAACTCGCGCCCGACGGGACCGCCCGCCAGGCGCTCCGGTTTCTCTTCGACACCGGCGAGGCGCTGGAACTCGGCCCCGATCTCGTGCTGCTCGAAGAAAACTTCCGCCGCATGAAGACGATCATCGTGCGCGCTCTGCGTGCCGCCGGACCGGCAACCGCCAGCGACCTGCGCCAGATTCTCGGCACGACGCGACGCGTGCTCATCCCGCTGCTCGAACGCCTCGACCGCGAGGGCGTCACCCGCCGTGAGCACGACCGTCGGGCGTTGCGTTGACAGACCGTTTCAATGCGCCGCCGACTGCGCTCCGGGCTTCGGCTTTTTGCAGAACCACACCAGGACGGCGCCGACCAGCAAGCTGTAGCCCACGATCAGGAAGGCGTCGTTGAAAGCCATCGTGTAGGCGCTTTTACGCACCGCCATTTTCATCACGCCGTAAGCCTGCTTCATGGCCGTGTCGGGATCGAAGCCCCTGGCTATGAACTGCGCCGTGGTCGACGCAAGACGCCCCTGCACGGCGGGATCGTAGACCGTCACCCGCTCGCCGATGCGCCAGTCGTGAAACTGTTCCCTGCGCGTGGTCACCGTGTCCAAGATGGCAATGCCCACCGAACCGCCCAGGTTACGGAACATGTTGAAGATCGCCGAGCCGTCGCCCGCGTCCTGCCGCGCGAGCGTCGCCGTGGCCAGGGCCGTGATCGGCACGATGGTAAATGGCTGGCCCAGGGCGCGCACGATGTTCGCCACGATGAACTGCGGCTTGCCGTAATCGGGACTCATGTACCCGTTCATGAAGCAACTCGCCGCGAAAAGCAGCGAGCCGACGAACACCAGCATCCGGACGTCCACCTTCTTCAACAGCAAAGGCAGCAGCGGAAAAATCAGAAGCTGCGGCAGTCCTACCCAAATCAGGGTTTCTCCGATCAACGTCGGGCTGTAATTTTGCACCCTGCCCAGATATTGCGGGATGAGGTATACCGTGCCGTAGAGGCCTACTCCCAGCACGAAAGCCACCAGGGTGGAAATGCCGAGGTTGCGGCTGGTGATCAGGCGCAGCTTGACCAACGGCTTCTCGGCCATGAACTCGCGGATCAGAAACATCGGCACGAAGACGCCCGCCAAAATGGCGCAGTTGATGATGAACTGACTGCCGAACCAGTCCTTGCGCTGCCCCTCCTCCAGCATGGCGATGAGCGCGCCCAAGCCGATGGCCATCGCGCCGATGCCGATCCAGTCGCCTTCGCGCAGCAGCTTGAGGTTGAGCTTTTCCGCCGGGATCGTGGCAAACACCGTGGCGAACATGATGATGCCGGGAATGAAGTTGATGTAAAAATTCCACTCCCAGCCGAGGTTGTCGGTGAGTAACCCGCCGATGTATGGTCCCACGGCGGGAGCCAGCGTGGCTGTCAACCCGAACATGGCTTGCCCGACGCCGCGCAGGTTCGGCGGCATGTAGGTGATGATGATCGTCAGGGCGGTCGGAATGAACACCCCGCCCGTGAAGCCCTGTCCCGCGCGCCAGACGATGATCTCACCCAGACTCGTCGAGATGCCGCACAGGGCGGAGAAGATGAGGAAAAGCACGACGTTGACCAACAGGTAGTAGCGGATCGTGAAGATGCGCATCAACCACGCAGTCATGGGGATGGTGATGATCTCGCCGATGAGGTAACTCGTGGAAATCCAGCTTCCCTCGTCGGGCGTGGCGGAAATACCGCCGGAAATATCCGCCAGCGAGGCGTTGGTGATCTGGATGTCAAGAATCGCCATGAACGCGCCAAGCATCGTGCCCGCGACGGCAATCCACTTGCGGGCATCCATCTTTTGGTCGTCAGGCATGGGAAGAGAAGGATGAAGGATGAAGACCGAAGGCGGAGGCAGAAAGGAAAGGTCGGGTGTCAGAGACGCGGAGTCACGGATGTATGTTGCGCGGGTTGCCTGCAACTTTTCCGCCTTCGGTCTTCATCCTTCATCCTTACTTTTCTCCCCAACCGCCGCCCAGCGCCTTGATGAGTTGCACGGTGGCTTGCATCCGTTGGCCGAGCAGTTGCGCGGCGGTGCGCTCGCTGTTGAAGACCGTGCGCTCGGCATCGGTGACGTCCAGAAAAGTCACCGCTCCGTTGCGATACTGGTCCTGCGAGAGTTGCAGAGTGCGGCGCGAGGCTTCCACCGCCTGGTTCTGCGCTTCGGTTTGCGCGGCGAGGGTGCGCAGGTCGCCCAGCGCGTTTTCCACGTCCTGAAAGGCCACGAGCACCTGCTGGCGGTATTGCGCCACGCTTTGCTCGTAGCGGGCGCGGGCCGCTTGCAGGTTCGCCGTGTTGCGGCCGCCCTCGAAGATGGGGAAGTTGATGCTCGGTCCGATCTGCCAGAGGTGGCTCTGCCAGTTGAACAGGTCCGTCACCGTGGCGCTCTCGAAACCCGCCGCGCCGGTCAGCGTGACGCGTGGGAAGAATGCCGCCACGGCCACGCCGACCTGCGCGTTGCTGGCCGCGAGGTTGCGCTCGGCCTCCGCCACGTCGGGCCGACGCTCCAACAGGCGCGACGGCAGCCCCGCGGGGATGCGCGGCGGCCTGGAATTGGCTGGCAGTTCGTGCGACGCGAACCGGAACGTGCTGGCGGGCTGGCCGACCAGCGTGGCCAGCGCGTTTTCCATTTCCAGGCGCGAGCGGCGCACGCCTTCGAGGTCGGCGCGGCTGGCGGCGAGTTCCGAACGCTCGCGCACCACGTCGAGTTCGCCCGTCAGACCGGCGGCGAGCCGCTCCTGCGCGATGCCCAGCGCGTCTTGCCGCCCGTGGATCGTCCGGTTGATCACGGCGATTTCCGTGTCCAGCGCGCGCACGTTGAAATAGCCGAGCGCGACGTTGGCCGCGACGCTCAGCTTCACGTTCTCGAAATCCGCCTGCACGCTCTGGGCCTGGGCGCGCGCGGCCTCGGTGTTGCGGCGCACCCTCCCGAAAAGGTCGAGTTCCCAGGTTAGATCGACCGGCTGGCGAAACAGGGAATAGGTACGGGTGAGCGGCTGGTTGTCGAGCACGGTCGGCCCACTGGAACCGGCTCCACCGGCTCCGCCCGACGCCCCCCCCAGAGGGCTGCCGCCGACGAGTTGACCGCGCTGGATCGGCTCGTTGTTGCTGGTCCGCTGACGGACGTAGCTGGGCTCGTAACCCGCGTGCAGGTAAAAGTCGCTGGCCGCCACGCGGGTTTGCGCCCGGCTTTCCGCGATGCGGGCCACCGCCAGCCGCAGATTCTGATTGTTGGCGGTCGCCGCGTCTTCCAGGCGGTTGAGGTCCGCGTCACCGAAGATTTCCCACCATGCCCCCCGGGTATCCATGTCCTTGGGCTCGGCGATTTTCCAACGCCGCGCGTTGTCTGCCTGGGCGTTCTTGAAACGCAACGGCTCGGGGACTTCGGGCGCGGGCGGTCCGTGGTAGTCGGGTCCGACCGCCTTGCAACCGGCCAGCGCCAGCACCCCGCCGAGAAAGAATGCCAGTCTGCTCATTGCTGGGTCTGGTTGTTCCTGGGCGGCGCGGGGTTGTTCTTGCTGACGTGGTCGCCCCGGTCGCTGGCGCTGGAGAGGTCGATCACCGGCTCGCAGGACAATCCCGGCACCACCAGATCTTCAAACCCCTTGATGCTCGTCTGGCGGTCGTCGGTGTCGAACACGATCTTGACCGGCACGCGCTGGACGATCTTGGTGAAATTTCCCGTGGCGTTGTCCGGCGGCAGCAACGCATACGTCGCGCCCGAGCCGTTCTGGATGCTATCCACGGTCCCGGTGAAGGGGTGTTTTTTGAACATGTCGACGGCGATTTTGACCCGCTGGCCCACCCGCACGTGTTCGAGCTGCGTTTCCTTGAAATTAGCCAGAACCCAGGTCACGTCTTCGGTCACCGCCAACACCGCCTGCCCCGCCGAAAGACGGAGCCCCGTTTCGACGGTCTTTCTCGACACCCGCCCGTCGCACGGCGCGAGCACCCAGCAGTAGGAAAGCTGCAATTTGGCATCTTCGACGCTGGCCTCGGCGTTTTCCACCGACGCCCCGGCGACCACCAGTTCCGCTTCGCGGCTCTGCTTCATGGATTTGGCCGCGTCCACGTTGGCCTCGGCGGCCTGCGTGTTGGCCTTTGCCGCTTCGAAAGCGCCCTTGGTCGCGTCGAGGTTGCTTTTGGTCGTGTCAACGTCGGCTCTGGCCACGGCCCGCGTATCCTTGGTGAAGAGCGCGCTGTTGCGTCCGTAATTGACCCCGGCCACCTCGTACTGCGCCCCGGCTTGCGTGGTCTGCGCGCGGGCTTGCGACACCTGTGCCTGCGCCTGTTCGATGCTTGCGCCCGCCTGGACGACGGCGGCCTGCGCCTGGAGCACCTGAGCCCTGGCCTGGTCGAGACTGGCCTGGCTGCGCCGCAGCGCCACCTCGTAGTCGCGGGTGTCGAGTTTGACGAGCAGATCGCCCTGTTTGACGTGCTGGTTGTCGTCCACCCAGACCTCCGTCACCAGCCCCGAAACGCGCGGGCTGACCTGATGAACATGCCCGGTGGTGTAAGCATCGTCGGTGCTCACGTGGGTTTTCTCGTAGTGCCGGAGAGCCAGCCCCGCGATGACGAGCAGCGTCAGCACGACCAGCGTGATGACGATGCCCAGGAACGAGGTAAGGAACCGCTTGATCTTACCCGGCTTCTTATCCTTGTCGTCGCCTTCCTTGCCCTTGTCGTCGCCCTCTTTCTTGTCGTCGCCTTCGCCCCCTTTCTTGTCCTCGCCCTCTCCTCCCTTTTGGTCATCCTTGCCTTCTTCGCCGCCGCCTTCGGAACCGCCTTGTTTCTCCGCTTGCTCGTTGCGCTTTTCCAACGCGTTGGCGATGCGGTCCAGGGTCAGGCGCAAGTCGTCTTTCTGCTCGGGGGGAGCTTGGTCTGGACTTGGTGGTTGGTCAGGCATGTTCAGAGGTTGCTGGTAAGCCGTTGGGCGGCGATGGCGTTCCTGCCACGGAAGTTGCGTGGCGCGAGGCGACAGAAATGTTCGGCCCTCGGAAGTTTCCGTTCAAGAACGTGTTTTTGGCAAGGATCGGATGCAAATTCGTTTCCGTGGCGCGGTTGGCCCGGGTCGGGCTGGGAGCCGTCGACAACGGAATTTATCGCGGCGATCATCTTGCGTTTCTCAATGTATTTAGATAAACATGTTGATATATCAAGCGATTTGCAAACACTCGGCTTGCGGATCAAATACGTCCAGCACCGTACCCTGCGGGTGCTGGAAGCGAAGCTGGCCCCGTTGGGCATCAGCATGATCCAGTGGAACGCGCTGCGGGCGATTGACCGTCATGCGGAGGTCAGCATGCATCGGCTGGCCGTGCTGACTTTCAACTCGGACCAGGCTTTCGGCACGCTGACGACCCGGATGCGGCGGCTGGGCCTGGTCAAGCGGCGGCGCGGCGCGGGCCGCACGACGATTCATAGTCTGACCCCGAAGGGAGAAACCCTGCTCCAGTCGGGCCGTGCGTTGGTGCAGGAAGTCCTTGCCCACACTTTCTCGCCGCTGAGCGACGCCGAGTGCAAGACCCTTTCGGCCCTGCTGGCCAGGCTGCTCGACGACGACGACTTCACCACCGACCCCTGACGCTCGCTCACTGCCCCGTAGCGGCCTCGTCGGAGGCGAGGTTCCAGTCCACCACCGGACTCGCCGTCTGCAAGCGGAAATCTCCGTCCACGGGATCGACGAAGCGAGGGTCCTGCCAGAGCGAACCCGCTTCCGGCGGCTCCCCCTGAGCTCCCGCCGTCAGCGGCGGATTGACCCGCACGGACAAAAATTCCCGCCACTTGTCCAACGGCATTCCCTCTCCCGAGCGTTGTCCGCCGTGCCCGGTCGTGGCGAACCCCTCCGCCGTCACCGGATTCCAAAAACAGTTCTCCGCCGTGTCGAGGGTCCGTAAATATTCCGCCGGCATCCCCTTGGCGTTCGGTCCTTCCGGCAAGCTCCACAGGAACTGGTCCGCGTCGGTGCCGAGGAAAACGTTGTGCCGGTAAAGGTGATGCGCGCAATCGCCTGACCCCGCGCTGTCCACCGGTTCCCGGAGCACCAACTGCGCGCCCGCGTTGCCCGCCAGCACGTTGCTTTCCAGCGTGACGTTGGGCGTATCGCCCAGCACCACGCCGCCGGTCTCGACCGCCTCCTTGCCCAGCGGCGCGTCCCGCTTCGTGCCGGCCACCACGCATCGCCGGACCAGCGTCGAGCCGCCACCCGCCCGCAGGGATACCCCGGCGGACACGTTGTTCCGCAGCACGGAATCCTCCACGGCCAGATTTCCGCCCTGGTCGACTGCCAGACCGGGGGCGAAGTTGCCGACCTCGCGCAACCGCCGGAACGTGGTGTTCCACGCCCCGCTGATGCTCACTCCCGCCACCGGGGACGCCGGAACGTGCCCGGACCACTCC
The DNA here is from genome assembly GCA_964250705.1 of uncultured Chthoniobacterales bacterium. Lineage (GTDB taxonomy): Bacteria > Verrucomicrobiota > Verrucomicrobiia > Chthoniobacterales > SZAS-18 > CAHJWO01. The sequence continues at coordinate 10,332 of CAXUHC010000080.1, forward strand.
CCGCGAAAAGCGTTGAACGACGCCTCGCAATCTTCGGCCAGCACGTTCCGGGCGGTCACGGCCAGACCGCTCAGGCCGTTGTGCAGCAGGCGCACCCGCCGCAGCGTCACGTTGGCGGCATCCCCCACCACCCGCAGGCCCGCCCCGTCGTTCCACTGGCTGAGCACGTCTTCGATCAGCACGTTGGCACATCCGTCGAGGCGCAGTCCCGCCACGTCGGTCCCGGCCGGGCGATGGCCGGTCGGGTCGGCGGCATGTTGAAACATCACCCCGCGGACGACCACGTTGCGCCGCCCGGCGATGGCCAGCCCGCAGCGCCTGGTGCCGACCTGCACGATGGCCCCTGCCAGTGCGGTGCCGTCCGGCGGCTGCGCGGTCACGTTCGACTCCAGCGCACCTGCGCCTTTGCCCACCGGATGATGCGCGGCGCTCCCCCAGAACGTTCCCGGCGTGAGGCCCGCCTCCGCGTCGACCTGTCGCAAGGGCAGCCCGTTGACGAAAATCAGGTCGCCGCTCTGGGCCGCCGCGTCGGGTTTCGGGTCATGCCGCCCTTTCGGGGCCGCCGCCCGCCGAAACGGCCACGGGTGCGTCCAGCGTCCGTTCTCGGCCTTCCAGGTGGAGGGCGTCCAGCCCACGGTGTCCGCCCCGTCGATGACCGCCTGGTCGCGCTCGGCGGCTTCGATGACCAGCGGTGCATCGGTGTCCGCTTTGCCTTTGGGCGGCCCCGGGATGGCCGCCGCTTCCCGGTAATTACCGTTGGCGAGGATGATCTTGACCCCGATGTTTGCTTCCTTCGCCGTGACCGCCGCCTGGCAGGCGAAGCTGAACGTGGCGAACGGAGCTTCCGCCGTGCCGTGCTTGTTGTCATCCGCCGCTTCGATGTGGGCCGGATCGACGTACAGCATTTTCGTGACGCGGCTTTCGTCTACGTTCGCCCCGGTGGCGGGCGCGGGTGGCATCCCGGCAAAAACCCGTGGCGAGAAAAATATCAGTGCCGCCCAAAGGCGCCACCCGCGTCTGTCAGCCGGGCTTACCCTGAAGCGTTTCATGCCAAAACAACGCGGATGGCCCGATTCAGGTCAACGCGCTCCGGTAGCCCTCGGGATCGACTTCCACCGCCCGGTAGCCGACCGCCAGTAGCCCGGCGCGCAGCGTTTCCTCGTGGCCGGCCAGCCGCGCGGCCATCTCCGCCGGGGCGATCTGCACCCGCGCCCTTGGCAACGGCCCCTCCCCGTCCAAATGGTGCCGCACGCGGAACACCCGGAACCCCAGGCTGCGCACGAACGCCTCGCCCGCTTCGATCATCCCCAACGCCTCCACGCTGACCGGCGTGCCGTGCGGGATCCGCGAACTCAGGCACGGCTGCGCGGGGGCGTCGGCGGTGGGCAGATTCAGTTCCGTGGACAGCGCGCGGATTTCCGCCTTGGTCAGCCCGGCTTCCTTGAGCGGGGCCACCACCGCGAACTCCTGCGCCGCCCGCAACCCCGGGCGCACCTGCCGGGCATCATCGGCGTTCTCGCCGTAGGCGATGGCCGCGAACCCGCGTTCGCTGGCCATCCGGTCGAGCCGGTTGAACAGCTCTGCCTTGCAGAAATAGCAGCGGTTCAGCGGGTTGCTAGCGTAATCCGCGTTGGCCAGTTCGTCGGTGCGGACGACCTCCACCCGCGCGCCGATGCTCTCCGCCAACGCCAGCGCGTCCGCCAGCGCTTGCCGCGGCAGGCTGGGGCTGTCCGCAATCGCGCCGAGGACCCGGTCGCCCAGCGCGCGGTGCGCGGCGGCGAGCAGAAACGCGCTGTCCACCCCGCCGGAATACGCAATGAGCAGCGGCGCGTGCCGTTGCAGGATGGCGTTGAGTGCCTCGGTTTTCTCGTTCATTTTGCTCAGAGCAAGACCCGCCGGAACAGTTCGTCGAGCGGCAGTTGCAAGCCGATGTAAAATTCGCCGAAGTCCGCGTATTCCGCGCTGACCGGGTCGAAACGCATCTCGTACACGATGCCCTTCACGTCGTGCGTGTCGTGGGCGAAGAGGGTCACGAACCACTCCGTGTCGTCCAGTCCGGTCGAGCCCGTGATGAGCTGCCGGATCTTCCCCGCCCACTGCCGGCCGATCCGTGCGTGGCCCTGCATGAGTTCCTTGCGCTCCGCGTGGTTCATGCGGAACCAGTTCTGCTTCTCGGCCCGGCGTTTGCCCATGCTGTAGAAACACAACACGGGCCGGTTGCCGAGTTTGGGGTAGAGCCGGTCCTTGCCGTACTTGTCCATGCGGGAGCGGAAATCCACGAGCGCGGCGTCGAACTCCGGCGTCCCGGCGGTGAGCCCCTTCTCTTTTTCGAGCGTCTCGGCGACGTAGTCGGTCTCGCTGGTCGTGTATTCGCTGCGCTCGGTCATCGACAGGTAGCTGTAAACCGGCGTCAGCACGTCCGGCCCGAGCGACAGGTTGAGCCGCTTTTCAAAGGCGTTGGCGGTTTGCAAGTCCGGCGTCAGGAGCATGAACCCCAGGTCCGCCTTGGGCGTCACCACGCTGAACGCCAGGAGTTGCGTCGAGGGCGTGGCGCGGATTTCCTGGATCAGCAGCGACAGGTTGGTCTTGGCCTGCCGCTGTTCGTCGGGGCCGAGCAGTTGCCACTGGCCGTACTCGACGCGGTAGAAGAGGTGCAGGACGTGCCAGCCTTCCTGCGGCACGACGGGGTCGAAGGGATGATCGGTGGTCACGTCCGGCTACGGTAATTCCGGCGGCCCCCCGGTTCAAGGGGAGCCTGTGGAATCTGTATTCTGGAAGAAATCGTCCGCAGATTTTCGCAGATTCCAGATGGGTAACAGAAAGGTTTCCCTTCTTTTCTTCAATCTGCGAAAATTTGCGTAATCTGCGGACAATTCCGCCGCTTCCTCGACCGGCTAATAGTTGGTCCCGCCTGCCGCGATGCGATGCCGGACTTCCTCGTATTTCTCTTCCGAGGTCGTTTCCCGGCTGGCCAGCGATACCCCCACCGCCACCAGAAACGAAAGCGGGATCGACACGAGGCCCGGACTCTTGAGCGGAAAGATCGCCTCCTTGTGGT
>CAXUHC010000080.1:13399-16186 GCA_964250705.1 uncultured Chthoniobacterales bacterium
GAGGATATCCACCCAGACGGACGGGCAAAGCACGATCAATCCCACCGCCGAAAGCGACCCCACCCACATGCTCGCGCATGCCCCCGCCGTCGTGAACCGCCGCCAGAAGATCGACAGGAACAGCGCCGGAAAATTCGCGCTTGCCGCGATGGCGAAGGCCAGCCCCACCATGTAGGCCACGTTGGTCTTCTCGAACGCCAGGCCCAGCGCCACCGCCGCCACGCCGAAAAACAGCGTCGCGTAGCGCGCCACCGTCAGTTGCTCGCGCTCGGGAGCCTCGCCGTGGCGCACCACGTTCACCCACAAGTCATGCGACAGCGCGCTCGCCCCGGAGAGCGTCAGCCCGGCGACCACCGCCAGGATCGTCGCAAACGCCACCGCCGCGATGAAGCCCAGCAGCGGCTCCCCGCCCAGCACGCCCGCGAGCAGCGGCGCGGCCATGTTGTACGCGGGATCGACCGCCACGATGGCCGGTTTGCCCACCAGCACCATCGCGCCGAAGCCGAGGATGAAGGTCAGCAGGTAAAAGAACGCGATCAGCCCCGTCGCGTAGAACGCGCTCTGGCGCGCCTGCTTGGGGTCCGGCACGGTGTAGAAACGCATCAGGATGTGCGGCAAGCCCGCGGTGCCGATCATCAGCGAGAGGCCCAGGGAAATCGCGTCGAGCGGCTTCGCCACCAGCGGCCCCGGCCCGAGCACGTTGACCGCCGGCTGGCCCGCCGCCCCGGCGAGACCGGCGACCGCCCCGTGGTTGCTCATCCGGGCGGCTTCCGCGAACAGCGCGAGCGGATTGAAGCCGAACTTCGACAACACCAGAACCGCCATCAGCGAAGCCCCACCCAGCAGCAGGCACGCCTTGATGATCTGCACCCAGGTCGTCGCGATCATCCCGCCGAACAGGACGTACACCATCATCACCAGGCCGACGGCGATGATCGAATACACGTAGGGCATCCCGAAGAGCAGTTGGATGAGTTTCCCCGCGCCCACCATCTGCGCGATGAGGTAGCACAGGATGACCGCCATCGTGCCCGCCGCCGCCGCGATGCGCACCGGCTTCTGGTTCAGGCGGTACGCCACCACGTCGGCGAAGGTGTATTTGCCGATGGAACGCAGCGATTCGGCGATGAGAAACAACACCAGCGGCCAGCCGACGAGGAAACCCGTCGAGTAGAGCAACCCGTCAAAGCCGCTCTTGGCCACCAGGCCCGCGATGCCCAGGAAGCTGGCCGCGCTCATGAAGTCGCCCGCCAGGGCGAAGCCGTTTTGCACGCCGGTGACGCTCTGGCCCGCCGCGTAGAAATCCGACGTGCTCTTGGTGCGGCCCGCCGCCCAATAGGTAATGCCCAGGCTCAGGGCAATGAACACGAAGAAGAAAATCTTGGCCGTCGGCCCGATGTGGCCGAGGTCCTGTTTGGCGGCCTCGACGGTGGCGCCGAGCAGGAGAGGAATCGTCAACATGGACGGTTTACGCGCCTCCCTTCTTGTTGAAAGACATCACGTAGATCAGGGTCAGCACCCAGGCGGAAACGATCACGAACGCCCCGAGCAGGATGCCCCAGCTCAGTCCCGGCACGATTTCCTGACCCATCAGCGGTTGGCGGTAACCCACGAGGCTGATGAACCCGAAATAGATCGCGAGCATGACGCCCGAGAGGACGAAAGGCAGGGGCGAACGGGGATTGCCGACAGTTGCCGGATGAGCAGGGTCTGGGGGAAGAGCCATAAAGCGCCCATCCTAGAAATAAACGTCGCTCAGAGAAGCAAAAAGATGCCGTCTGACGAGTTATTTACCTCCAAGGCAGGGAGGGCTCTCCGAGCCAATCCCTGGAATCCTCCGGGCCAGCCAAGAAAGCCGTCCAGACCTTACGGGGCCGCCGGCGGCGCAAACGTGATTTCCTTGGTGAATGCCTCATCCTTGGCGGCGGTCGCCGTGTCCGTGCGCCAGTTGGCGTAGGCGAAACGCAGCGCCGCCCGGTCGAGGAGATTCGAGCCGCTGGCGGTCGGCAGATAGATCAGGTCCACCAGACCGGCTTTCGTCCAGCGCACGCCGACCGTACACTTGCCCTTGGGCGGCGGCCGCAGCGCCAACGCTTCCGGCGGATAGGGCGGCTCGGGCGTGCCGATGGGCAGCGCGAGCCGCTTTTCAGCCAGGGCGCGCTGCTCGTTCGGGTCGAGCTTGAACTCGAACTCCTTTTCCGTCCCCCCGGCCACGGGCTGGCCGTTGAACATCGCGGGCTGGAACGTCCATTCGCGCAACGTGTGGTCGCGGATCAGGCTGTCGAGCATCACGCTGCCGGAAGTCTTGGCCACCGTGACGTTGGTGACGCGCCCCGCATCGTCGATGGCGAAATGCACGCGCACCACCCCTTCCACGCGGTTGAGATGGGCGAGTTCCGGGTAGCCCGGCGTGGGGTGCTTGAGCAGCTTGGGCGGCTGGAAATTGTTTGCGCCGGGAGTGGCGCTGGCTGCATCGAGCGGCGTGTCTTTGGTCAGCACGGTGCCTGACCGGGGCGCGCCACCGGGCGCCAGCAACGAACCGGGAGTAGGTTGTTGGGCGTTGGCTGACGACACCCAGCCGGCGGCAGCCAAGGCGAGAGCTAGCCAGGGGAGGCGCGGCGGAAAATAACGGGGATGGAGGTCGGGCATAAAGAAAAGGCTGACGGGAAAAGTAAACATCCCATCCGAATGAGCAAGATCCTAAGAGCCGGTCATGGTACGGTTTGGCGGTTGTTTTCTCCGGCTGTGGCCACGGCGCTCTGTCGCCGTGCGTTGCGCGCCTCGCCC
>CAXUHC010000081.1:0-3780 GCA_964250705.1 uncultured Chthoniobacterales bacterium
AGTAGGAAGTTGCCAGAAATATGAACCCCGGTCGGCGAAAGCCAGCCGGGGTTCCTTGCGTTTTGGGCCGGGTTTGCGTTGACTCCCGTTCGGACCGTCCCTTTAATTCCTGCCAACATGCGTCCCGACCTCGAAGCGTTGCTCATCCTCCAAGACCGCGATCAGAAGATCAAGGCGTTGCAGTCCCAACAGAAAAATCTGCCCCGGGACAAGAAGGCACTGGAAGATAAGCTGGTGGCGGCGAGGCAGGTCTTGGATCTCTCCAGGCACCGGATCAAGGAAAACGAGGTCGAGAAACGAAAGCTCGAACTCGAGGCGGAAAGCAAACGTACCGCGATCAATCGTTTCAAGACCCAGCAGCAAGCCACGCGCAAAAACGAGGAGTACCAGGCACTGACCAACGAAATCAAACATTTCGAAGAGGAAATCCAGGCGCTGGAAGACAAGGAACTGGATTTGATGGAGCAAGCTGAGCAACTCAAACGGGTCGGAACGGTGGCCGAGAAGGATTTTGCCAAGACCGAAGGGACGATCAAAGACCAACTCACCCGACTCGAATCCGGGGCCATAGCCACGGGCGACCGGCTCAAAGAGCTTCAATCTGATCATGCCAAGCTCGCCGGCAGCGTTCCCGAAGAGGTCGTCGAACTCTATGCACGCCTTTTCGCGAAGAAGGGAGACGCTGCCGTGGTTCCGTTGGAACACGAGGTTTGCGGCGGCTGTCGACTGAAAGTGCCCACGCAGACAGTGGCGGATGTGCGCGGCGAGCAGAAGATCGTGCAGTGCCCGCAATGCGGGAGAATTTTATACCGCGTCATTTGACCGTCGCCGGGAAGATTGATTCCGACAAAAATGAGCAGATCATCGCGTGCGAGACGGCGCGGCACATTGCCGGGCGAAGAAATAGCGGGCGAGGGTGAACCACCTACCACGACTTTGCCGAGTGGCCCGTTGCCAGTTCGAAATCCCGCAGGGAACGACGCTTTGCGCGTCCGCCGCACTTCGTTGATCGTCTTGCTCCTTTTCCTTTCTTCCCTGGTGATCGGAACCTACGCGCGGGTTTACGATCCACAATTTGGCTGGACCAAAATGGATGGCTTCGGTGAGATGTTCGAATCGATCTCGCTGCCTCGTCTCCAACGCACCCGTCACTTCGTGGAGCGAGGAGCGGGATACGATGGGCAATTCTATGCCGAGTTAGCAATTGACCCATCGGTCCAAGATCCCGCCTTCAACCGGGCGCTGGACCTTCCCGTCTACCGGGCGCGACGCATCGGGATGCCGGCCCTGTCGTTTTGTCTCGGCGGAGCCAAGCCCAGGCGAATCATCCAGGCGTACGCTCTGACCAACCTGATCTTCTGGTTCGTTTTGCTGGTTGCGTTGGTGGTGCTTGCGCGGCCCTGGACGATCCGGCAACAACTATGCATCGCCTTGGGGCTGATGAGTTTTGGCAGCGTCGCCAGCATGGAACACGCTTTCGTGGACCTTCCGGCGACCGCGATCATTTTTGCGGGAATCGTTCTCGGCGGATGGGGTGGCTACGCGGCGTTTGCCGCGGCGGCGCTTACCCGGGAGACCAGTCTCCTGGCGGCTTTGGGAAATCTCGACCTGCGCAGGCCGTTTACCGTCGCCGCCTGGAGACGCAACCTGACGCTGCTCGCGGTGGCAAGCGTACCGATTGCGCTCTGGATCTTTTACCTGAACCATCGGTTCTCCGGGCTGCAAACAAACACGGGCTACGGCAACTTCGGGATTCCTCTACAGGCTTTGGGTGAACGACTTTCGGCGAGCGCGGGCTACTGTCTGCACGCCGGTCTGAGCGCCAGTGCGAAAGCGGATGGACCGTTCGGGTGGCTGTACCTCGACGAGGGCATCCACGAGGTATTGAACATCGCGGCCCTGTTTTGCCAAGGTCTATATCTGGCTCTGCGATGGAATCCGACGTCAGCCGTCTGGCGCACCGGTCTCTGTTTTGCAGTGCTCGGCTGCGTCCTCGGACCGGCCGTTTGGGAATGGACGGGTGCCGCCGCGCGGGTGCTCCTGCCGATGACGCTGTGTTTTTACCTGTTGGTAGCCAAGGAGCGAGACGCGTGGTTCTGGCCGTTTTTCGTGCTCGGCAGTCTGTCGGTGCCGTATGCCGTGCACGAGTTTTGGACGATCTCGTGGTGAAGGGACCGGTGCAAACAAACACGGCGACAGAGCGCCGTGGCTACAGCCGGACAAAGCCATCGTCAAACCGCAACGGCATGTGACGAAGCATGGTGCGCTGATTCTCGTCAGAACGATCAGGCTATCTTTCCGGCGTCGAGGAAGCTTTTCAAAAGAGCATGGCTGTGGGACGGTAAGCGACTTGCCTCTTGTCGAGCGTGCTTTTCTGGCGGATGCTCGGGTTCCTATTTGCTATGAACCGAATCGTTGGCATCGAAACGGAATACGGGTGTCTCGTCTCGGATGACAAAGCGCAGGGCGGCAGTGACGCCTGGCCGACCCGGGTGAAGAACTACCTGTTCAAAAAAGCGAACGTCGGCAGCATCGACCTGCATTACCGCGACTACGAAGAACCGCCGGGCAACGGCGGTTTTTTGCTGAACGGCGGCCGGCTTTACCTGGACATGGGCCACTTGGAATACTCGTCGCCGGAGTGCCTCGACCTGCGCGACATCGTTGCTTACGATCTTGCGGGCGACGCGCTGTTGCAATCCGGGTTGGAGGCGCTGGGGGTGATCGAACAGGTCTCGTTTCTCAAGAACAACATCGACCACCACACCGGGGCGACCTTTGGCTGCCACGAGAACTATCTCATGAAGCGCGAGGCGCAGTTCACGCCGCAAAGCCTGGGGTCGTTATTATCGTTCTTGGCTACCCGGCAGATTTTTACCGGGGCGGGACGCGTGGGGCAGGCGAACCCGCTGGCGTTCGATTTCGAGTTGCCGCGCACGGAAACGGCGGTCGATTTTCAAATCAGCCAACGCGCGGATCACATCGTCAACGACATCTACCAGTGGGTGCAGTTCAACCGGGCGATCATCAACGCGCGCGACGAACCGCTGGCCGATTACCGGAAATACCGGCGGCTGCACCTTTTGATCGGTGATTCCAACATGAGCCCGTTCGCCACCGCGCTAAAGGTGGGGACGACGGCGTGCGTGCTGACACTGCTCGAAGAGGGGCTGATGCCTTTCGACGTCATTTTGCACGATGCCGTGCAGAGCACCCGGGACATCTCGCGCGACCAGTCGCAACGCTGGGTCGTCCGGCTGGAAAACGGGCAGACGTGCGACGCGCTCGATGTGCAATACACGTTCCTCAAGTTGGCGCAAAAGCATCTCGGCGGAAGCGACGAGGAAACCGATTGGCTCATCGAGCGGTGGGGATTCACGCTAGACGCGATTCGCAGCAAGCCGGAGGCGCTGATCGGCGGCGTCGACTGGATTTCAAAAAAGTGGCTGCTCGACGCCTTCCGGGCCGAAGAAAATCTCACGTGGCAGGATCCTTGGTTGCAAAGCCTCGATCTGGAATACCACAACATCAACCCGGAGAAGGGATTGTTCTTTGCGCTGGCGCCCGCGAAGGCCATCGGAGAGTTCAACGATGGCGTGCGCTCGACCCATCCCATGCTCCATCCGCCCGCCAACACCCGCGCCCGTGGACGCGGCGCGGCGGTGGCGCATTTCCAGAAGGCCAATCTTTCGTACGTCATCAACTGGGATTCGATCTCGTGCGAAAACCAGAGCCATTTTGCGATGAGCGATCCGTTTCAAGATTACGAAAAAGCGATCC
>CAXUHC010000081.1:3790-16172 GCA_964250705.1 uncultured Chthoniobacterales bacterium
CCGCATCGACAAGCCGCCGGGTTCAGCAGAGATTGCTGGGCTGGCTGGGGGTGGTTTGCGGATGCTTGGCGGGGGGATGGACGGCGGGCGCGCATGACTATTGGCTGGAACCGGAAACCGTGCCCGCGGGGAAGGGCGAGGAACTGGTTTTGCACTTGAGGATGGGTGAACAGCTCAAGACCGAGGAGGCACGCCCGCTGCAAAAAGACCGGATTGCGCGGTTCGATTTATTTTCCGATCAGGCGCGGAAACGTGATCTGCTCGCGGCGGGAACGGAAGGGCAAATGCCGGTGGCGAAACTGCGGCTCGAGACCGGGGCGGCGCTGGCCGTGATGGACCGGACGCCGAGGTCTTTGGCGATGGAGCGCGACAAGTTTAACCAGTATCTCGCAGAAGAGGGGCAGGAAGCGGTGATCGCGCTGCGCGCGAGGCTGGGTCAGAGCGATCAGGGCGGCAAGGAAGTTTATTCCCGGTATCTGAAGGCGTTGATTCAGGACCGCGACGTGGCGGGGTCCATTCCGAGCACGCTTTATAAAAGGCGGGTGGGACAGCGGCTGGAGATTTTGCTGGAGAACGATCCGGGCCGGATGAAACCGGACAAGCCCCTGACGGTGAAAGTACTGTTTGAAGGGAAGCCGCTCGCCGGGGCAAAGGTGTTCGCGTGCCGACGGGAAGCGGGAGAATTGGGAGTGGTGTCGTTGTCGGCAACGACCTCAGCGCAGGGATTGGCAGAGTTCAAGCTCGACCAGAGCGGTGTCTGGCTGGTGCGGCTGATACATTTCAGGATGCCGACGGACCGGAAACCGGAATCGACCACGCCGTGGGAAAGCTACTGGGCGTCGTACAGCTTCACGGCGCGGGACGCAGCGGCGGTAACAGGCCCGGTGCTTCCACCGAAGGACGGGTGAGCCGGTTTCAAGGATGCGGCGGGAGTCGGACGGTGTTCCCTACAGCCTATCCCGATTGGTTGCGCGTCTCTTTCTGTCATCCTGAGCGCAGCCGAAGGATGACAGCGCAGCAGAAAGCGCGCGGCTTACCCAATCGGGATGCGCCCTAAAAGCCGGGGACGACTCTCTCAGCTGGTCCATTGATATTTCGGAGGTCGCTGGTCCCGTCCTTTGAACTTCCCACCCAGAAAAATCAGGGAGCGGCTCGGAGAGCCGTCCCTACCTTGCGAACGATTCAAGGACGCTGCTTGACGATCTCGACGTACTTCGCTTCGAGCTTGCCATAGCGTTCCTGCAACTCGTCGAGGGAACGGCGTTCCTCGAACAGCGTATGCTCGAGTTCGCGGATGCGCTGTTGCAAACTCGCGCGGATGCCCGTGCGGACGGGGCCTTCGCTCGGCTCGTCGTCGGGTTCCTCGGTCGGGACCGTGATTCCTTGAATGTCCTGCACCTGCGCGCTGGAACCGTCTTTCGCGTTGATGATCACCGTGTCGAGGTGCACCTCTCCGAGATTGAGAAACTCCTGGATCGCGCCCAGCGTCGTCGGCCCGTAAAGCTGCTCGGTGGTCAACTCGATGAGCCAGTCCATCTCCAGTTCGGGCACCATCGGGGCCTTGAACCACGTTTGCTGGTCGCTCGAAATCTTGTCCAGCGGTGAAATCTGCGCCGCGGTGGCCCAAGCGACGACCTGCTTGAAATCCACGGGACCGAAGACTTCGCTGTCTTCGGCTTTGAGCAGGTACAAATTGGGTGAAGTGGTGTCAACCATGAGGGAAGGAATCGGGGGAGAACGAGCGGAAAAGAGACGTTGCTCGGAGTGATTAAAGGCGCGGCATCGCCTTTTGGCAACTCATTTGTGTCTTGCGGCCACCGTGATCCGAGGTGATCCGATGAGACGAAAGTCTTGCGTTTTGCCTGCCGGAAAAGTACACTGACGGCATCTATGCCAGAGCGCACTCAAAAACCGACGAGTCCGGCTCCTTGGGAGCCCAAACAGGGCGACGGCGATGGTCCCAAAGCGCCGGATGTGTCCAAGCCCGACACCAAGGACTTGCTCAAGCGAATGAAAAAAGTGGACCCCAACCAGTCCAAACGCTACCGCCAGCGCACCGGGCAATAAATGACCCCTGCTTTCAGCGGCCCGGCGCACGCATCCTCTTTTTCAACGCCGGAAACGGGGCAGGGGGATTTCACATCCCTGCTCCAAACGAAAGGCTTATACCCGGCGGCCAGCGCGGTGGCGGCGCCTGCCGGATCAGGTGCGGCGGCGCATTTGCCGCCACAGATCCAGGCGACGACGATCCTGGCCTTCAAGTTCGCGGAAGGCGTGCTCGTGGCGGGCGACCGCCGGGCGACGGCGGGCAACATCGTCGTCTACGACCGGGCCGACAAGGTGCTCGAAATCGACCGGCATTCGGTCATGGCAATCGCGGGTGTGCCCGCGACGGCCTGGGAAATGGCGCGCGTGCTGGAGCACTCGTTCCAGTTCTACCGCCGCACGCAGCTTCAGGAAATGAGCGTGGACGGCAAGGTGCGCGCTCTCTCGAAGTTGCTGCGGGATAATTTCGGTCTCGTGATGCAGGGGGTCGGGGTGGTGGTGCCGCTCTTCGCGACCTATGATTCCGGCCCCAACGCGGAAGGGAAACTGTATTTTTACGACGTGATGGGCGCGAACTTCGAGGTGGCCGAGTACGCCGCCACGGGGTCGGGTTCCCCGGCGGTGCGAGGGGTGCTCTATTACGAGAACACCTGGGGGTTGAAGCCGTTGCGCGAATACGGACGCGACGACGCGCTGCGGTTGGTGTTGCGCGCGTTGGACACCGCGTCGGAAGCGGACACGGCCACGGGTGGCGTGGACCGCCACGGACGGATTTTCCCGGTCATCAAAATCATCACCGCCGGGGGCATCGAAACGATTCCCGACGATACGTTGCGTCAGTTGTTCAACGCTGGGCGGCACTTACCGAGCCAATCGGGAGATGGTGGAGTCGCCATCGGGTAACGACCAAATTTCTTTCGCATGTTCGAAGAGCCATTTCGCTTCGTTGAAGCCATCGCCAACCGGCGGGAATACATCGAAAACCAGATTGCCACGGGCAGCCCCGTGGTTGCGTGCAACTACGAGGGCGGCATCCTGCTGCTGACCCTCGGCAGGGAGAGGCAGAAGATTTTCGAGGTTTACGACCGCATCGCGCTGGCCGCCATCGGGCATCCGGGCGACATCGAGCGGCTGCGCATGACGGCCATCGAACTCGCCAGCACCGAGGGGTTCACGCGGTCGGCGGGCGACGTGTCGCTGCGGCGGATGGCCAATTATTCGATCAGCCCGGCGTTGAAGGCGGCCTTCGAGCAGGTGTACGGCCCGCCGTACCTGGCGCGGATGCTTTTCGTCGAACTCGGCACGGAGCCAGCGCACAACACGTTTTTGCGGGTGGATTACGACGGCGCGATCCAGACCAACGGCACGCCGTTCTCCAAGAGCCGACAGGAATACGCGGTGCTCAGCGGCACGCGGCCTTCGGCGGAACGCATGGAGCAATTTCTCGCGCGGGATTTCCGGCCGGCGCTGCCCTTGCAAGAAGCGATGACGTTGGCGCTAGACGCGTGGACGGTCGGTTTTCTGGCCATGCAGGACGACGGAAAGGGCGGCGACGAACTGCCCTCGGCGGAGGCCCTGCGCACGGCGAGCCGCGAGCAACTCGCCAGCGCGAGCATCGAGGCTGCCGTGCTGGAATACGGCACGAAATCCTACATCGCCTTTCGCGCGTTGACCGGGGAGGAAGTACGCCCGTTGCAGGAGTCTCGTGGCTGACCTCCCAACCATTCCGGATGGGGCAAGCCCTGACGGCGTTCCCGCGCCCGGTGCCGCTGGCGGGCAACCATCCAGAGGGATGGACGCGGCGCCACCGGAAATAGAAGGAAGGGAAGAACTGCCGGAGCCGACGAACGAGGCGCGGCGATTCGGCGTTCCGAGGCCGTCGATCCGGTGGGGGCAGCAGTTGCCTGCCGTGTTCGGGCTGGCTTTATGCCTGGGCTGCCTCTGGGCGTTGATGAGCGGCGGGCAACTGCCCGGATGGCGTCCGGGTTGGCCGGGTGCGGCGGGCGGGGACGGCATCGCGGTCGTGATCGACCCCGGACACGGTGGGGCCGACAGCGGCGCGGTCGCGCAGAGCGTCGTCGAGAAGTCGCTGAACCTGGATGTGGGCTTGCGGGTAGCGCAGTTGCTCCGGGCACGCGGCGTCGAAGTGAGGCTGACGCGTGACGACGACCATTTCGTGCCGCTGGAAGACCGGGTGCGAATGGCAAACGCGCTGCCGAACGCCGTGTTCGTGAGCATCCATTTCAACGACGCGTCGGGCAACGGCAAGGCGTTCAGCCGGGCGAGCGGCATCGAGACCTACTACTGCGAGCGCAAACTGGCCCCGGATTCCGGCTGGGCATGGGCGGCGCTGCCGGGCAGCAAGGGACCGGCCATGCCCGGCGCGCAGAACCGGGCGATCCGCGAGGGGCAAACCCTGGCGGATTGCATCCAGGGTTCGCTCATTGCGGGGACGGCGGCGGCGGACCGGGGCATCAAGGAACGCAGCCTTTACGTCACGCGCCGGGTGCAGGGGCCGGCGGTGTTGGTGGAAGGCGGTTTCGTGAGCAACCCCGCCGAAGCGCATCGGCTGAGCGAGTCGCCCTACCGGCAAAAGATCGCGGAGTCCATCGCGGGTGGAATCTTGAAATATCTGCGCGGATCACGCCCGCGCGCGCCGTTGGTGGCGGCGACGGCGTTCGGGACTTGAATATCGGGGCGGGCGGAACGTCATTGAATATTATGCGCGTGTTTGCTACGAGTTTCGTGCGGTCGGCGGCCTTCGTCGTTTTGCTGGGGCTGGCGGGAGTTCATCCGGCGCGGGCGGACGAGGCGTTGCGGCGCGTCCAGCAGTCGCTCCGCGAGCAGGGATTCTATTACGGCCCCATCGACGGTTCGCCGGGCGACGAAACCACCCAGGCGTTGCGCCGGTACCAGATTCGCAACGGGCTGGCGGTCAACGGGCAGTTGAACGACGAAACCCGCCGTGCCATCGAGCGCACCGGCGCGTCGAGCGGCAGCAGCAGTGTCAGCCGCAACAAGGCCAACGACAGCGAAGACGCGAGCACCCCGCCGCCGCTGAGCACTCCGGGCCGCCGCCCCCCGCAGGCCCCTGCTTCCGACACCCCGCCCCCCGCGCCCGTGTATCGTCCACCCCCCGCCCGCCCACAGCCGCGCACGGATGACGATGCGGACGACGCACCGCCCGTCTCGCGCGGGCCGGGAAACATCCGCCCGGATTTGCGCGTTCGCCCGGACGCGCCGTCGGCGGACAACGGCTATCTCCCGAGAGGCGGAATCGCGCCCTCGGCCAACCTGACGACGATGTTGGCCAGCACGCCGTACGAGTTTGCGCCGCCGCCGGTGCAGGCCGACGTGCTCCGGCGGGCGCAGGCCTTTCTGGTGCGCAACGGATTCTACGACGGGCGCATCGACGGGGTGCCTGGCGCGGCGACCTCGGAGGCGTTGTTAAATTTTCAGGAGGTGAACCGATTGCGCCGCACCGGGCGGCTGGATGTCAGCACGCTCGGCACGATGCGGCTGCTGCCCGGGCGTCAGACGGTCGGCCCGCGGCGGGACGATGAACGGCGTCGGGAGCCGGACATTATCTTCCAAGGGCGAGTCGTAGACTGATGCCGCTGCCGACGCGGGCCCTAATGCGGGGTGATGTCCGGGTAGGTGATTTGCTCCAATTCCAGGCTCACGGAGCCGATAAAGACCTCGGACTCCGCTTTGACAAGCAGCCGGTTGGCGTCATCGCTGATCCAGGCCCGCGCGCTCTTGAATCCCTTGCGTGGTTCGAGGGTGCCGTCCTTTTTGATTTTCTCCAGTTTCAGGGTGCACTCTATCGCCGCAAATTCGCCTGCCTTGGTCTTGATTCGGCTCCGTCCCACTACCTTGACCGTCGCCAGGTAGGGGCTGCCCGCCGTCATCAGGGGCAGCGTTTTTTCGTCGTCCTGTACGAGCGGCAAGCTGCGCACGTAGAGCAGCACGCTCTGCATGTCGTACAAATTTGGGTATTCGTAGCGGCGGGGCTTGCCGATGGCCGAGGGGTCGCGCTCATTTTTATTGAGGTCTCGCTCGACGCGGACGGCGCCCGGCGGGGTGAAGTCCACGTGGGAAAAAGTGTGTTTGCGGGAGTTGAGTTCGGTTTGCTCGAATTGAACCGGCAGGAGCGTGGCGCGGTTGACGACCGAGACGTGCGTGGCGTCCAGTTTGTAGAGCGCGCGTGCGGTGCCGATGGTGGCGACCTTGAACGTCGAGCGGATCTCGCCGGTGGCCGGGGACGATACGCACCGCGCGTTGACGTGCGCCGCCTGCAGCGAGCCCCAGGTCAGGCGGTAGGCGGCATCGAACGAGCGGATCGGCGCGAAGGCGCCCGGCGCACCGGCGTTGACCCGGCCGGTCCACGCCGGGAGCGGCTTCGCGTCCTTCGATGCTTCGACCGTCCCCGTAGGAGGGGCGTCGGGAGCCGCCGAGACGGGGAGCACTCCCAGCAAAAGCGAGATAGCCAAGGACGAAAGCACGGGTATATATCTAGCCTCGCATGGCCCGGCGTACAACTGTGTCCGGGCTGGAAGGGGGCTTATGGAAATTCGATGCTTCGAGCGGTGCCATCCGGTTTTGTTTCATCTCATCGTGCTGGCCGCCGCCTGGGGAGGGCCAGGGAGCGCCTGGGCGGATGATCCCGTCAAGGCTGACGCCAGCAAGGGGAAAAATACCGTCGTTTGGATCAGCATGGACGGGATGCGCGCGGATTATCTGAACCGCGCGCCGCTGCCGTTTTTCGCGCGGCTGATGCGCGAAGGCGCGTACAGCCGACGGTTTCGGCCCGTGTTTCCGCCGATCACGTTTCCGAGCCACTGCGCGGAGGCGACCGGGGTAGCGGTCGACCATCACGGGATCACGGGGAATTCATTTTACGATGCCGCGGCGCACCAGACTTATCATTACCCCGGCGACCCCGCCCTGCTGCAAGCCGAGCCGATCTGGCTGGCGACGGCGCGTCAGGGCGTGCGGACGCTGGTCTTCGACTGGCCGCTCTCGCAGGCGGAGCACGGGCCGGTGCACGCGGACTATTTCAACGAGAAATTCGACGGTGCGCTGACGGACGAACAGCGCATGAGCCACCTGCTGGAGACGTGGCACGCGGACAAGGGCAGCGGGCCGCTACGCCTGTTGATGGGCTACGTCGAGGACGCCGACGTGGCCGGACACAAATATGGGCCGGACGCGCCGGAAACCACGGCGGCGGTGCAGGCCGTGGACCACACCCTGGGCGCATTTTTCGAGCGGGCCCTGGCGCAATGGAAGGAAACCGCCGGACCAGCGGATCACTTTTATTTGCTGCTGACCACCGACCACGGGATGTCGCCGGTCACGAAGGCGGTCAACTTGGAGAAGCTGCTCGGTCTGCCGCACGGACAGAAGGATTTTGCGCTCTCCACCGTGGGCAACATGGGCAACGTGTTCTTGGACAAGATTCCCGAGGGTCCGGGGCGCGAGGAGCGGCTGGCGGGGTTCATCGAAAAGCTGCGTGCATATGACTTCGTGCACGCCTACCGGCGGTCGGAACTCCCGGCGGCGTGGGCCTACGCGCACCCGACGCGCACGGGCGACCTCGTGGTCGTGCTGCCGCGCGGGTACACGTTCAATGCGCAGGCGACGCAGCCCGTGATGGACATCGCGCAGGCGGGCGGAGGGCCGCTCGGGATGCACGGCTACCCGCCGGAGGACGACCCGGAAATGTACGGCCTGACACTGTTGTGGCGTTGGCCGCAGCCGCTGGGCGGGAAAGACCTCGGGGAGGTGAAGTGGGATCAGTACCACCCAACCGTGGCGAAGTGGCTGGGGATCACGCCCGCAGAAGGCGCGAAAGGGCTGCCGCTGGCGTTGCCGGGGGAGTAGCGCGGGCACCGGTTGAAAAACTTGAGGCGGCCCGTAAACTGACGCAAGATGAAAGCCGAGTCTGTCCGGGCCATCATTGACGAGCTCAAACAATCAAGGGCGAGGTATCTAGTCGTGGGAGGGTTGGCCGTCATTGCGCATGGATACGTGCGCTACACCGTGGACTTGGATCTGGTGATCGCTTTGGACGCCGAAAACGTCCTGCGGTCGCTCGGAGCGTTGGCCAAGCTCGGGTATTATCCGCGCGTACCCGTCAAAATCGAGGATTTCGCCAATCCGCAGCTTCGAGAGCAATGGGTTTATGAAAAGGGGATGGTTGTCTTCCAACTCGTCAGCGATGCTCATCCCGAAACGCCCGTCGACGTATTTGTCACCACGCCGTTCGACTTTGAGGTTCAATACGAGCGAGCGGCCAGATTGCCGCTACTCGGTGGGAGAGAGGTCCCCGTTTTGGCCCTCGACGAATTACTAGCCATGAAAATTCAGGCGGGACGCTCGAAAGACTTGGTGGATATTGACGAGCTACGGAGCATACACGAGCTTCCACTGAAGGAACGAGCATGAGCCAACCCGGAAATATTCATGAAAATTGGCAGTGCGGCGGTTGGGAGGGTGCCAGACGTGAAACGCAGCGTTTGATGAAAAGTTTGACCTTCGACCAGAAATTAGATTGGTTGGAAGGGGCCCAGAAACTCGTGGCCGAAATTCACGGTTGGGACGCCGCGCTGCTGCCGAGTGGCTCAACGGTGAAGCCACGCTGGTACGTGCCGTGACGCTTCACGAAGCGCAAGCCGCTACGCTGGCGGCTTCTGCGCCGCCCGGTGGTCGGAGACGTAGTCCGTCAGGCTCTTGGCCATCGTCACGAAATCCGACGGGATCATCACGATGGTCGTCGTATTGTTGTCCGCGCCGACCTCGGAAATCATCTGCATGCGGCGCAGTTCCAGCGCGGCAGGGTTGCCCATCATCATTTCGGAGGCCTGGGTCAACTTGGACGAAGCTTCCAGTTCCGCCTCGGCTTTGATGATGCGGGCGCGTTTTTCGCGGATTGCCTCGGCCTGCATGGCCATGACCTGCTGCATGTTCGCGGGCAGCTCCACGTCCTTCATTTCCAGCCGCTCAATCTCGATGCCCCAGCCAGCGGTGGCCGGAGCGACGCTCTGACGCAAAATATCGTTGATCTTGTCGCGGGCCTGGAGCACCTCGTCGAGATCGTGCTGGCCGATGGTGTTGCGCAGGGTCGTCAACGCCAGTTGGTAGACGGCGGAAAATCCGTCGGTCACCGCGATGACCGATTTCGCGGGATCGACAACCTTGTACCAGAGCGCGGCGTTCACGCGGATGGTGACGCTATCCCGGGTAATCGTTTCCTGTGATTCGATGGGGACCGTCTTGGTGCGGATGTCGATGAGCGATTGAGTCTCGATCCCGAAGGGAATCAGGAAATACAGGCCCGGTCCGCGTGTGCCGACGTAGCGCCCGAGCCGGAAGACCACGCCGCGCTGGTATTCCTGGGCGATGCGGATGCTCGTGACGAGCAGGACGAAGGCGACCAATCCGAGGAAGACGAACACGCCGGTATGCATGGTCGATACATCGGCCGGATTCACGGTCGACGCAATGGTGCGGCTAAGTGCCTATCCGAAGATTGACTGCTTCCGCTGTAAGGACGGCGCTCCGTCGCCGTGTCCGTTCCAGAGTACACACGGCGACGGAGCGCCGTGGCCACAGCCGGAGGTCATTCGGATTGGCACTAAGTAGTGGACGGCTACCCTCGGGCGCCATTCGCTCTGATTACTGCTTCGCGGCCAGCGCCTCGCGTATCGCCGGAAGCTGCCCGGCGCTGCCGAGCTTCGTGTTCTTGTGGGCGATGAACTTGGCGTACTCGTCCATGAAGGTGATCCCCGGCGGGCGGAAATCGAAATCGGCGGGCTTGTCGCGGAAAAATTCCCGGTGCACGCGCGTCCAGACCAGCCGGCCGTCGGTGTCGATGTTGATCTTGGTCACGCCGAGCTTGGCGGCGGGCAGGTACTCGTTTTCATCGACGCCGCGCGCGCTGGGGTCGAGCTTGCCGCCCGCCGCGTTGATACGCCGGACCTCTTCGACCGGTACGCTGCTGCTGCCGTGCATCACAATCGGCGTGCCGGGAATCTTCTCCTGGATCGCCTCGATCACGTTGAAATGCAGGCTCTGCTGCCCCTTGAACTTGTACGCGCCGTGGCTCGTGCCGATGGCGGCGGCGAGCGCGTCGCAGCCCGTCCGCTGCACGAATTCGACGGCCTCGGTCGGATTGGTCAGGCTGGCGTGGCCCTCGTCGACCTGAATGTCTTCCTCCACGCCGCCGAGCTGGCCCAACTCCGCCTCGACGCTGATGCCCTTGGCGTGCGCCCGCTCCACGACGCGCTTGGTGGTGGCGATGTTCCCTTCAAAATCGTCGTGGCTGGCGTCGATCATCACCGACGAATAAAAACCGCTGTCGATGCAGTCGTAGCAGCTTTCCTCGTCGCCGTGGTCGAGGTGAACGGCGAAGACCGCCTCGGGAAAAATGTCGTCGGCGGTGCGGATGATGGCTTCGAGCATCCGCTTATCCGCGTATTTGCGCGCGCCCTTGGAAAGCTGGATGATGAACGGCGCCTGCGACTCCTGGCAGCCGCGGAACAGCCCCATCGTTTGTTCGAGGTTGTTGATGTTGTACGCGCCGATGGCGTATTTGCCGTAAGCGAGCTTGTAGAGTTGGGCGGTGGTGACGATCATAAAGACCACTGATTCTGCGGACCGTTTTTTCGATTGGCAACCCGAAACGATTCCGGGACATGGTACATACACGATGAGCAGCGACCCTTCCACCCCGGTATGATCGACCCGATCCGCCGCGAAGAACTCGACGCCATCCGCCGCGAGCAGCGCGAACTGCGGACGCGGCTCCAGGCCCTGGACACCCGGGTAGAGCGGTTCGAGCGTGGGAAAGACGACGCTGCCGCCGCCGCCGTGCCGGCTCGGGCCGAGCCCGTTGCCGTGCCCCCGCCGCCGTTGCCGCCGCCGGTGATCCCGCCGCCCCTGCCGACACCCGCTGGCCACCCGGTTGCACCGCTGCCGACGGCGGCCAGAGAACCGGCACCGGTCCCCTCGCGCGAGTCGCTGGAAATGCAGATCGGCACGACCTGGCTGGTCCGTGCGGGCGTGGTCCTGGTGCTGACCAGCCTGGCCTTCCTGGGCAGCTATCTCTATTATCACGTCGTCCCGATCCTGGGGCCGGTGGCCAAGCTCGCTTTGATGTACCTCGGCGCGGGCGCGCTCGCCGGTGTCGGGACCTGGCTGGAGCGCAGCCGCTTCGCCGACGACAACACAGCGCTCAAAAACTACGGACGCGTCGTCCTCGCCGGTGGGCTGGCAGCGGTGTATTACGTCACCTATTCCGCGCACTGGAACCCGCACCTGCGCGTGGTGGGTGATCCGCTGTTGGCGGGAGGGCTGCTGCTCGGCTGGGCGGCGTTCATGGTCTGGCTGGCGGATCGGCGCGGTTCCGAATTGCTGGCCACCTTCGCCATCCTGCTCGCGTTTTACACGTCGGCCATCAACGAGATCAGCCAGTTCACGCTCGTGGCCAACCTGTTCCTCGCCGGGGGCGCGGTGTTCCTGTTGCGGCGGCAGCTCTGGCGCATCTTCCCGTTCGTCAGCTTGCTGGCCACGTTCGGCAGTTACGGGTTCTGGCGTTTTTCTCATGCTTACATCGAGGGATCGTCCTTCGCGGACGGCACGCCGCCCCGTCTCGCGCTCACGCCCGCGGCGTTCTGGATCGAGAGCAGCTTCCTGCTGCTTTATTGGCTGCTGTTTACGTGGACGGTGTTCACGTTAAACGACCGGGTGTTGCCGGGACGGCGGCGGAGCGGATTCGTCACGGTCAACAACGGCGCGTTCTTCCTGCTGACCACCTTCCTGCAACTCTCGGCGTACCCGGGATCGTTCTGGAAGTTGTCGCTCGGGATCGGCGCGGCGTTGCTCGCGCTGGCGGAAACGAGCCGCCGTCTGGCCCGCCCGCCCGACGCCAGGCTGGAAGAGGCCTACCTGCTTCAGGGTGCGCTGCTGGTGACGACGGGGTTTGTCGCCTACTTTGCCGACTGGCAGCTCGGCCTGGTATTGATGGCGCAGAGCGTGGTGATGCTCTGGTTGGCGGGGCAGCGGGAAAGCCGGTTGCTGCTGCTGTTTTCGTACGCGGTGGGCGGCATGGCGGCGACCTATTCGCTCAAGGAAATTCCCGGTCTCGACGGCACGGCGGCCTGGGCGTTCGGTCTTTGCGTGGGCGCGCTCCTGGTCGGCAATGCCTGGTGGTGTCAAAAGGGGACCGGCAACCCGCGCTCCGACGCGTCCGCCGGGCCGACCGATCCGCTGGCTTTTCCCGCGGTGTTCGGGGGCCTGCCGTCATGGTTCGCAAGCTTCGGAGCGGTCGTGT
>CAXUHC010000082.1:0-1246 GCA_964250705.1 uncultured Chthoniobacterales bacterium
GGGCTCGTGATTCGCCTCGAAAACGTTGGCAGCGGCGGGGAGGTTGACGCCGGTGATGCGCTCAAGGCAGGGACGTTCGAGGGCAAGCTCAGCCGCGACTTGCAAACGCTGGAAGCAAAATGGACCACCGGGTTCGGCCAGGGCGCGACGCTCAAGGTCGAGGCGGTGCCGTGAGCGCGGCAGCCGCCTCACTTCCTCCCGCTGCCCGCTTCCAGCCAATAATCCTGATACCGCCGCCAGCCCAGTAGATTATCCGTCCAGCCATGCACGGCGGGCTGGAGGAGATAGTTCTGGCTCTGATGGTACAACGGGATCACCGGCAACTGGTCCACCAGCAACGCGTCCATCGCCTGCAAATGCGCGTCCCGCTCGGCGTCGTTGCCCGATGCCCCGGCAGCGGCGAACTCCCGGTCGTACCCCGCCGACACCCATTGCGTGTCGTTGTTCGGCGAGGTGCTCAGCATTAACTGGAGCAGATCGACGGGATCGTTGATCCCCGTCCAGCCATCCATCAATATCTGGAAATTGCGCGTTCGCAAGGTGTCCAGCCACACCTTTTCCTCCTGTGTGACCAGGTTGACGCGCACGCCCAACTCGCGTTGCCACATCGCCTGGAGTGCTTCCACCAATCCCTGTTCGCCCTGGTGCGCGGTGGTGAAATTGAGCACCATCTCCGGGAAGCCTTTCCCGCCCGGGAAACCCGCCTGGGCCAGCAGCGCGCGTGCCTTTTCCGGGTCGCGCGCGAGCCGCGCGTGCGCACTGTACGGCGCGCTCACACCCGTCCCCGGGACGGTGAAACTGTCCGCCACGCGGCTGCCGTCGCGCAGGACATCCTTCACCAGCGCGTCCCGGTCCAGCGCGAGGGCAAACGCCTGCCGCACCCGCACGTCGCCGAACGGTGCCCTCGTCACGTTGAACGCCAGATATTTCGTGTTCACCAGCGGGTCGGAATGCACCAGCCCGGGGTGTTCCCGGCGGTAGCCCGCGAGCTTGATCACCGACAGGTAGCGCGTCCCGTGCAGCAGCCCGCCGCGAAACGCCCGCTCCTCGGTGTCGAGGTTGTCGACGGGATGAAACTGCACCCCGTTGAGCCGCACGCGCGCGGCGTCCCGATACTGCGGGTTTTTCTCCGTCGTCACGAATTCGTTGACCCGCCAATCCTTGAGCCGGAACGGCCCGTTGCTCACCAGCACGCCGGGCCGGGTCCACGCGCCGCCGCGGTGCAAGCGGCCGTCGAGTCGGTCGA
>CAXUHC010000082.1:1256-2640 GCA_964250705.1 uncultured Chthoniobacterales bacterium
CGGGACAGCCGTCGGCCTGCGCCGGAACCAGCTCACGCGCCGTCGCGCCGCAGGTAGGCATCGAATTTTTCCAGGGTCGCGCGGTGCACCGGCATGAACGGGTTCTGCGCCAGCAGCGCGGGCCAGAACGGCGCGCGCTCCCGGAGCGTGGTGACGAAGGTCAGCGGGTCCGGCGCGGCGAAACCGACGGCGTTGAAATCGTGCGTCCGGCCCTCGCGGTAATCCTGCCCGCCGACCACCCAATCGCAGTAAACGGACAATTCGCCGCCGAGTTTCGGCTCGATGATCCGTCGGAACGAGTAGAGAAAATCCGCCGAGGTGAGCGGGTCGCCGTTGCTCCATTTCAGTCCGGGACGCAGGTGGAAAGTATAGACGCGGCCATCCGGGGAAACGTCCCAGCGTTCGGCGGCGGCGGGCACGATGGCGTGGCCGTCGGGCGAGCTGTTGACCAATCCCTCGAACAGCGCGGAAAGGATGTTTGATTCCGTCGTGCTGACGGCGGTGTGCGGGTCGAGATCGCGCGGCTCCGAGCCGTTGCCGAGGTGGAAAATCTGTTCGCGGTTGCCGATTTCGACGGGGGTCTCGCGCCGGTGGCAGCCGCCGAGCGGCGCGGCCAGCAGGAGGATGAAGACGGCGTGAAAGGCAAACTTACGCATAGAGGATGTCCGCAGATTACGCAGATTTTCGCAGATTGAAGAAGGGACTAAAGACCGTTTTTCCCGTCCGTTCTTTTTAATCTGCGTAAATCTGCGTAATCTGCGGACGATTCTTTCTCACCGGCCATTGCGCCAGGTCGCGGCGAGGTAATGCTCGCAAAGCTGCCGCAACACCGGACGCATCTGCCGGGCCAGGGTTTCGTTGGCATAGCCGACCCAGGCCACCGGCGTGGTGGTGTCGAGCGGCGCCGTGATCGGGAGGCCGTCCGGCGTTTCGAGCACGCCGCCCGCTTCCGCGAGCAGGAAGCCCGTGCAGATGTCGTAGGGATGGCAGGTCATCGCGCGGTGATAGCCCAGCGCCGCGAGCACTAACGGACGCAGGTCGCCGACCATCCGGTCGCGTCCCATGAGCAACTCGTAAATCTGGCCGCCGGTGGCGAGGTACTGGTCGTCAAACACGACGGGAGAAGCCGCCCGGCCCCGCCCGAGGAGCCGGTCCCAGAGCGCCTCTTCGATCTGCGCCGTGAGCGCCTTGCCGTCAGGGAAAAACTTCACCAGCGATGCAAAGCCGTGCTGAAAATCGACCGCGCGCGAGGGCTGCACCGTCAGCGGACCGTGCTCGCCGGTGAGCACGTTGACGCTGTGCGCCACGATCCCGCCCGGCCCCGCGCCGCGCACGGCGCTGAGCTGGTCGGCGCGCCATTGCTTGCGGGTGGGCAGTTCGGTCA
>CAXUHC010000082.1:2650-15960 GCA_964250705.1 uncultured Chthoniobacterales bacterium
GCATCTTGTCACGGGCTGACTTGCTGTCGCGATTCACGGTCATGGCGGCGGCCTGGAGGTGGGCGACGCTGGTGCCGGGGCCGAGCTGCGGGGCGGCGGCGGCGAGCATCCAGCCGGGGCGTTTGTCGTACATGAGACAGCGCGTGCCGTCGATGGGATCGACGATGAGCTTGAGCCAGGTTTGCGCAACCGGCGTGCCTTGGGGAAAGGTGAGCGGCGCGTCCTCGCCGACGCCTTCCATGATGAGTTCCACCGGCCACTCGCCGGGCCAGTTCGCGCCCAGCCAGCCGAGGACGGCGTTTTCGCTGACCTTGTCGATGCGGTAGATCGTGTCCGCGGCGGTGACCCCGGCGACGGCGGCGAGTTCGTCGTCGGTCGCGGCGGCGCGCGTGCCGATGACGGCTGCGCGGATGTCGTCGCCCAACCGGCAGAGCAATCCGCGCACGGTTTCCCAGTCGTCGCGGGTGAGGTCGTTCATCGAGTTTGGCTGTAGCCGCGGCGGTCTGTCACCGTGTCGGGTTCTGCCAGTGCAGACACGGCGACAGACCGCCGTGGCTACAGCCGGAAGCAGAGCTTCAGAGCAAAATTTTCATCAGCGGCGCGGCCTTGGGCGGCAGGTCGAACGCCTTGCCCTCGACGAACTCGCGCAGCACGACTTCCAGCCACTCGCGCGAAGCTGCGACCTTGGCGATGCTCAGTGTCGGCTTGTCGGCGGTGCCGCTGATCTCGTAGCCGCTGAGCGTCAATTTGATGGGCGAGGACTCGCCCTTGAGCAAAATCTCCGCGTCGATGGATTTGGTTTCGGGTTGGACGGAAAGATTGAGCATGGAGCCGTATTTTTGAAGGTAGGATTGGAGAATCTGCCGGGCGGCCATCGAGACGGCCTGACCCTTGAGGCGATCAAAGAAAGACATGGAAAATCAGCCCTGCGCGATGAGCCGCGTGATCTCGATGGCCACTTCCAGCGCCGCCGCCGCCTGCTGGCCGCTGACCTTCGGCTGCGAACCGGCGCGGGCGCATTCGATGAACGATTGCAACTCGCGCTTGAGCGGCTCGTCCTTTTCGATTTCGACGTTCTCGCGGTGGATGCCCGCCGGACCGCGCCGGTAGACCTCGCCGGTCTGGCTTTGATAGTCGAGCGACAGGTACGCGTCTTCCTGGAACACGCGAATTTTGCGCATCTTCTCGGGCGAAATCCGGCTGGCGGTGACGTTGGCGACGCAGCCGTTTTCAAACCGCAGCCGGGCGTTGGCGATATCCTCGCCTTTGCTCAGGACCGGCACGCCCACGGCGTCGATGTGCGCCAGCGGCGAGCGGACCAGATGCAGGATAATTTCAAGATCGTGGATCATCAGGTCGAGCACCACGCCGATTTCGGTCGAGCGTTGCGGATAGGGCGACAGGCGGTGCGCCTCGATGAACTTCGGGCGGGTGAGCAGCGTTTCCAGCGCGCCGAACGCCGGGTTGAACCGCTCGATGTGGCCCACCTGGAGGACGCACCCCTGGGCCGACGCCAACTCCGACAACGCGCGGGCGTCGGCGGTATTTTCCGTGATCGGTTTCTCAACCAGCAGATGTTTGCCCTGTGCGAGCAGCAGCTTGGCGACGGGAAAATGCGTCGGCGTCGGCGTGGCGACGGTGGCGGCGTCCACGAGACCGGCGAACTCTTCGAGCGAACGGACGGCGCGCGCCCCGTACTGCGCGGCCACGGCTTCCGCGTTGGCGTGGTCCGTGTCGAACACGGCGGTCAAGCGCGTGCCCTCGCCGAGTTCGGAGTACACCCGGGCGTGGCTTTTGCCGATGTGGCCGACGCCGACCACGCCTACGTTGATGGGGTTCATAGGCCTCACTTCTCGCCCGACCAGTTGCCGATGTCATCCGCGCTTTCGATTTTGTCCGCGCCGGTGGAAAACAGGTCGTAGGGCTGGCGGCTGCGCGTCGGCGGGCGGCGGTAGACGTAAGCTTGGCCCCAGGGATCGGCGGGCAGTGTGCGGATCATCTGGTACCAGGTGGCCGGGACGGGGCTGGCGGTAGGCCTCGCTACCAGCACGGCGAGTCCCTGCTCCTGCGTCGGGTACGCGCCGGAAACGTCGTTGTAAACCTTGAGCGCGGTGCCGAGCGACTGGATGTCGGCCTTTAGTTTCGCCTCCGGCGTGCCGAAATTTTTCGGCTGCATCCGGTAGATCGAAATGGCCGTGACGGTGAGAAACATCACGACCCCGGCGGCGAGGATGAATTTATTGGCCCTGCTCATGCGTGGCCGGACTATGGCGCATGGCGGGGCTGCCTGCCAATCGTTCCGAGGTAGGGGCGGCTCTCCGAGCCGGTCCCCGGCATCTCCGGGAAACCGCGTCCTCCCTCACATCTTCTCCGGCACCTCGATGCCGAGCAGCCCGAGTCCGGTCTGCAACGTTCGTGCCGTGACCCCGCAGAGCACCAGACGCGTCGCCCGCACCTCCGGCGCGGCCTTGAGCACCGGACACGCCTCGTAGAACGCGTGAAACTCGTTTGCCAGCTCGTACAAATAATTCGTCAGCAGGTTGGGCCGAAAATCTTCCAGCACCGCCGGCACGGTTTCCGCGAACTGCGCGAGCTTTTTCGCCAGCCGCAACTCCGTGGGTTCGGTCAACGCACTGCCCCCCGCTTCCGGTGGCGCTTCCTCGGTTCCCAGCCGCCGGAAAATGCTTTTGATCCGCACGTACGCGTTTTGCAGATAAGGCGCGGTGTTCCCCTGGAACGACAGCATCTTGTCCCAACTAAAAATGTAATCCGTGAGCCGGTGCTGCGACAACTCCGCGTATTTGACCGCCCCCAACCCCACGACCCGCGCGATCTCCGCCTTCTCGTCCTCGGAAAGCGGTTCGTCCCTGGTCGCGCTTTTCTCGTCCACGACCTTGCGGGCGCGTTCCACGGCCTCGTCGAGCAGATCGCGCAACGCCACGTTTTCGCCCGAGCGCGTCCGCATGATTTTACGATCCTCGCCGAGAATGGAGCCGAACGGAACGTGCACCAGCGGCACGGGGTAACCCATGCGCCGGACAATCGCGTTGAGCTGCTCGAAATGCAGCGCCTGCGGCGCGCCGACGACGTACCACATCGCGGTCGCGCCGATCTCGTTGACGCGCTGTTCGTAACAGGCCACGTCGGTCGTGGTGTAGTTGAACCCGCCGTCGCCCTTGCGGATCATGGCAGGCTTTTCCGCGAGGGCGGGATCGTCCGGGAAAAACACGACCAGCGGACGCTTGCCGTTGCGCTCCTCGCCGGGCTGCGCGACGCCGCTTTTCTCCATCCGCGCGACGAGCGGAGCGAGCTTGGAATTGAAAAAACTCTCGCCGTATTGGTAGTCGAACCGCACGCCGAGCCGGGCGTAAATCCGGTCGAGTTCGGCGCGGGAAAGATCGACGCACCGTTGCCAGATCGCGGTGTTTTCCGGGTCGCCGGCCTGGAGTTTGGTGAGTTCGGCGCGGCAGGCGTCGGCGATGGCAAGCGTCTGCTTGCGGTCGGCCTCGGTGATGACGGCGGTGGCCTCCTGCCGCATCTTGGCGAGCGCGGCGTCGTCCATGCCGGGCTGACCGTGGAAACTGCTGAGCATGTCGTCTACCGCCGCCTGCCGCAGGTCGGCCAACTGCTGGGCGGTTTCCTCGCTCGGATGGACCTCGGCCAGCGAACTGGCCAGTTGGTACACGCGCACCATTTCCGCCAGCGGATCGGCTTCCAGCGCTTCGGGATTCAGAAAAGCTTTCCAACCGTAGATGACCTTGCCGAACTGCGTGCCCCAGTCGCCCAGGTGGTTGTCGGTGACGACTTCGTGCCCTGCAAACCGGGCCACGCGGGCCAGACAATCCCCGATGATCGTCGAGCGCAGGTGGCCGACGTGCATCGGCTTGGCGATGTTCGGGCCGCTCAGGTCGATCACCACCCGGACCGGGTGCTCCGGTCGGCCTAGCCCGAGCCGCTCGGGATCGGCGGCCAACGCCGCCAGTTTCCGCGCCAGGAATTCCGGCGTCAGGCGGAAATTGATGAACCCCGCGCCCGCGATTTCCGGCGGCGCGCTGATGTCGGCCAACTCCGGCTCCGCCTGGAGCACCGCGACGATCTGCGTGGCCAGCGCGCGCGGATTGGTCCGGCGCGGCTTGGCTAACGTCATGGCGGCATTGCTCTGGTAATCGCCGAAACGGGTGTCCGCCGACGGGCTGACGGCAACCTCAAAACCCTCCGGCAGCGGTTCGGGCAGCATCCCCAGCGCGCGGCGGAGAATGGTTTGCAGTTGGGCGGCAATGGTCATGGAAGAAAAAGGATGAAGGATGAAGGATGAAGGATGAAGGCAGAGAGGAGAAACGGCGTTTTTCTCCTGGTTCATCCTTCATCCTTCATCCTTCATCCTTCATCCTTCATTTCGCGCCTTTGCTCTTGAAAATGGCGAGGATGGCCTCCGCGTCCTTCGCCGTGCCCAGCGCCTCGCGCACCGTCCGGTCGTTGAGCAGCTTGGCGATCGCCGCCAGCGTGCGCAGGTGCATCTGAAACTGGTCGCGCGGCACCACGAAAAGCACCACGTATTTTACCGGCGCGTTGTCCAGCGAATCGAACTCGATCCCGCTGTTCGACCGTCCGAACGCCGCGACGACCTCGCTCACCTTGTCGCTGGAAGCGTGCGGAATGGCGATGCCGAACCCGATGCCCGTGCTCATCGTTTCCTCGCGCTGCTTGAGCGCGTTGAGCACCACGTCGTGATCCTCCGCCTTGACCTTGCCCACCTTCACCAGCAGGTCGACCAACTCCACGATGGCCCCCCAGCGTTCGGTGGAGGTCATCTGCGGGATAATTTGCTCGACGGTCAGGAGGCTCGACAGGTCCATAAAGGGTGCTGGCACAACAGCCCGCGCACAGGCGGTTTGGCGACCTTAGCGAGTCCGCGCGCTTTGACAAGAGGTTTCACTCCGCACCGGCCGGTCGTCAAAGGTAGGGATGCCTCTCCGAGGCACTCCCTTGCTCCTCTGCTTCGGCCGGCCCGCTGGCTCGAACCCTCCAACCCCAACACCCTCCATCGAAGGACGCGGTTCAAGCCAACCGCCGCCGCTGGAAAAACCAGGCCGAATACCCCAGGCTCCAGGCGGCCAGCACGACGGCGTAAGCAATCAAAAGATAAGTTTCCGTCTCGCGGCTGACGAAAAACTCCGCCGCGAGCAGCGCCACCGCGCCGAAAACCATGACGCGGCCGGTCGTCCGGTGGGTGGCGCGCCAGGTTTCGCCGTCCTGCAAGGTCCAGGGCGTGCGGACTCCCACGAAATAGTTGGGCTGCAAACTCCCCAGATAATTTCCGACGACGACGAACAACGCCAATGCCCCGTTGACCGCGATCAGCCTGACATCGACCCGCCAGCCCGCCGCTATCAGGATGACCGCGAGGGCGAGCTGCGCGATCAGCGTGGTGAGGGCGTAGCGGTAGATCCGCAGGACCCGCAGGTAACGCGGGGACACACCCGCCGGGTCGCCGCGCAGCCGGGGGTCAATCCTGGGCAGGTAGACCAGTAACAGGCAAAGCACGACGTTCAGCGCCGGAGCCAGCAACAAACCCGGGGCCTTGGGCATCCAGCCGTTGGGCTGTCCGTGGATGCCCCAGTGGGTCGTCACGACTGCCGGAAGCTTATTCCACCACGCGGCGGCAAGGGCGAAGGGCAGGGCCAGGATGACGATCTGGAGCAATTCCCGGTGCAGGAAGCGGAGGGTTTTCATGGCGTTCAGGTGGTTGCGGGCGGTGTTGTTTGCCTCGTTCGATCAGGTTCATGAACCAGCTCAGGCATTCGTCGAGGACGGTGGCCTCCAGGCGGTAACGAATCGACTGGCCTTCCCGGTGCGCGGACACCAGCCCCGCCTGACGCAGCAGCGCCAGGTGGTGCGACACGGTCGGCTTGCCCAGCGCGAACGCGGCGGCGAGTTCGCCCGCCGTGTGGTCGCGTTCCCCGAGCAAGTCGAGCAGGCGTCGGCGAGTCGGGTCGTCCAGCGCACGGAAGAGCACGTTCATGAGATAATTCGATAATTCGACAACCATCGAAATAAAGCAAGCACAAAATTTGTGCGACGCCTGCGAACTAAATCTAGCCTTCGTCCGCCACCCGCCGCCCCTGCTTGATCCCCGCCCGGTGGCGTTTGCCTTGGACCATCCGCCGCTTCACCCCCCGGGGCCGGGGCGAGTTCTGGCGGCGGGTCTTTTCCCGCGCGCTGACCCGGGCCTGCCGCTCGGCGCGCCGCCCGTTTTCGATGGCGTCGAGCAGTCGCTCGCGCGCCAGTTGGCGGTTCATGGCCTGGGAGCGCGAATCCTGCACCGTCACGGCCAAGCCGCTCGGTCGGTGCCGCAGGGTGACGGCGGTTGAAACCTTGTTGACGTGCTGCCCCCCGGGTCCACCCGAGCGGGCAAACGATTCCTCGAAGTCTGCGGCGTCCAGCCCGAGGCGGCGCAGCCGGGCCTGGAAATCATCGTCCGCCATGGGCTCAGGGCAACGTCGTCCGCAGCAACGTCGTGTCCGGCTCCAACGGCTTGACCTGCGCCTGCGGCAGACACGCGGGCACCAAGAAGAAGTCGCCGGGGCCGAACGTCGAGCCGGCGCATTCGGCCTTGCCCGTCAGGCAGGTGAAGATGGCGAAACGGCCGCCGGTGTTTTCCAGCGCGCCGAGCGGTGCGTCGAGCGCCCACTTTTCGACGTGGAAAAACTGGCAGGTCGTCACCGGGCCGACGCCACGCTCCACCCGGGGCTGGAGCGCGGGCCGCACGTCGTCAAAAGCCGTCGATTGCAGCGATTGGTCGATGTGCAGCGTGCGGGGCTTGCCGTCCAGGCCGAGGCGGTTCCAGTCGAACACACGGTAGGTCGTGTCGCTGTTCTGCTGGATTTCGACGATGAGGCAGCCCGCGCCGATGGCGTGGATGCGTCCGCTGGGGATGAAAATGGCGTCACCTTCTTCCACCGCGATCCGGTGGATCAGGTCGGCCGCGCGGCCTTCGTTGAGCGCCGTCTCGAACCCCGCGCGGTCGGTCGATGCCGCCAGCCCGGCGAACACCTCCGCCCCGGCTTCGGCGTGCGCGAGGTACCACATCTCGGTCTTCGGCTCGCCGTTGAGCATCCCCGCGAGTTCCGCCGGGGGGTGCACCTGCAAGGACAAGCGCTCCTGGGCGTCGAGCATTTTGACGAGCAGCGGGAAACGCTCGGAGCCGCCGACGTTCCCGCCAAAGATTTCCGCCCGCCGGTGGGTCCAGAGTTCGTGCAGCGTCTGGCCGCGCAGGGGGCCATCGTGGACCACGCTCTGGGCGTCCGCACGGTCCACGATTTCCCAGGATTCGCCGATCCGCGCGCCGGACGAGATTTTCTTCTGGTAGAGCTGTTCGAGCCGGCGTCCCCCCCAGACGCGTTCCATGAAGAGGGGTTCAAAGATCAGCGGCGCGTCGAGTACGGAAGGGGCGTCGTCGTGGGACATAGGGAGTGCGCAAGTTTGCTCTGCTCGGGACAAATTGTCCAGTGCGCGCCGCACGGCGGGAGGTTTCTTTCGTGGAAACCCGGGACCGACGCGGAGCTTTTCTTTGACAGGCGGCCCGCTCGCCTGTGTGATGACCCTTCGCGCCGTGCGCGTTCCCCTTTATGTGGTTGCCTTACCTCGTGTCCTCCGTGCTCGGCTATTTGCTGGGATCGTTTCCGACCGGCTACCTCGTCGGACGCTTCCACGGGATCGACATCCGCGAGCACGGCAGTAAAAACACGGGGGCGACCAACGTCGTGCGCGTGCTCGGCAAAAAGCCGGGCTATTTCGTGTTCCTCTGCGACGCCCTGAAAGGTCTGGTGGCCGTGGTCCTTGGCGAGTCCACCATTGGCTTGGTGGCACTGCTGTCCCTCTCGTCGGAAACGGAATCCTCTGCTGCCGTGATCGCGGTGCCCGGCTCGCCGGTGATTTTAAGCGGCGTCGTTGCCGCGCTGGCCTGCATCCTCGGTCATAACTTCCCCGTGTGGCTGCGTTTCGAGGGCGGCAAGGGGGTGGCAACCACGGTTGGCGTGCTGCTGGGCCTGATGCCCCTCGCGGTAGGCGTCTCGGCGGTGGTCTGGTTCACGACCTACCGCCTCTCCCGCTACGTTTCGCTGGCGTCGTTGCTGGGAGCGGCGGTCCTGCCCGTCTCGGTGTGGTTCTTGACCACGACCCGGCAACCGCCGCCCGGACCGCCCTGGCTGTTCTACTTTTCGTTGCTGGCGGCGGCGCTGATCTTCTGGCGGCACCGGGTCAACATCCAACGCCTGCTCAACGGCACCGAATCGAAGTTCGCCCGCAAATCCTCCGCCCCGCCGCCCCCGTGAGCTTCACGAAAATCACCGTTCTCGGCGCGGGCAGTTGGGGCACGGCGCTGGCCGTCTGGTTGGCGGCGCGCGGGCAGCGCATCACCCTCTGGGGCCACGACGCCGACCACATCCGCCGCCTGCGTGAAACCCGCCTGAACGAGACGTACCTCCCCGGGGTGCCGCTCTCGCCGGAGATCGTCCCGGTGGCAGACTTGGCGGCAGCCGCCGGTTCCGATCTGGTGATATTCGTCACGCCATCGCGTGCCTTGCGCGAGGTGGCGGGGCAACTCACGGCGGTCCCCCTCGCGCCGGACGCGGTGCTGTTGTCCTGCACGAAGGGCATCGAGCTCGGCAGCGGCCGCCGCATGAGCCAAGTGCTGGCGGATTCCCTGCCGGGGCACGGCGTGGCCGTGCTGTCCGGTCCCAGCCATGCCGAAGAGGTGTCGCGCCACAGTCCGACGGCCCTGGTGCTCGGAGCCGCGCACGCGGAAACCGCAGCCCGTCTGCAAGCGCTTTTCAACGCCGCCGCCCTGCGCGCCTACACGAGCGACGACGTGGCCGGAATCGAGCTCGGCGGCGCGCTCAAGAACATCTTCGCCATTGCCGCCGGGGTCAGCGATGGCCTCGGCTTCGGCGACAACGCCAAGGCGGCGCTGGTCACCCGCTCGCTGGCGGAACTCGTCCGTCTCGGCGTGCGGCTCGGGGGGCGGCGCGAGACTTTCCAGGGCCTGAGCGGCATCGGCGATTTGATGGTGACGTGTTTCAGCCGTCACAGCCGCAATCGTCTGGTGGGCGAACGGTTGGGGCGCGGCGAGACCGTCGAAGCGATCACCGGGTCGATGCGCATGGTGGCCGAGGGCGT
Organism: uncultured Chthoniobacterales bacterium; assembly: GCA_964250705.1. GTDB lineage: Bacteria > Verrucomicrobiota > Verrucomicrobiia > Chthoniobacterales > SZAS-18 > CAHJWO01. The sequence continues at coordinate 11,828 of CAXUHC010000082.1, forward strand.
CCCGACGACGCGCAGCGCGTTTGCCATTGCCCGCGAGCACGGGCTGGAAATTCCGGTGACCGAACAGGTGCATGCGGTGCTCTACGAGGGGCGTGCCCCGGCGGAGGCTCTGCGCGGGTTGTTCCTGCGTGACCCCCGACCCGAGAGCGACGAAGATTGAAGAATTTGTCCGCAGATTACGCAGATTTTCGCAGACTGTGGACAGATATTGATGGACCTATTTCCTTCACCTTCGGCAATCTGCGAAAATCTGCGTAATCTGCGGACAAATTCTTATTGCATTCAAAACTCTATGCGCAACGTCGGGCATGGCGTTGCCGGTCGATTGCATGATGACGGCGTTGACCATCCGGCTGCTCCGCGTGAACAGGTTTGATTTGTTCCGCGCACGCCGGATAAACGGCGTGCGGTTTGTGAAATTGAGAACCGTGGACTGCGGGACAACCAGCTATTGCAACTTGTAAGTAATCGGCACCCGGACGGTCTGGTTGGGCGGCCCTACCCAATTCGCTTTGCCATAGGAAACCGTATTGTTATCCAGGATGCCGCTGCCGGCAGACTGGGTGATCACCACGTTGGAGCACCGGCCCGATCCGTCGAACGTCGCCGACGCGTATCCACTCCCGGTAAGATGGGCCATGCGAGCTTGGGCTGGGTAGGGAGGGTTGCTCAGTTTGACGTGAGCAACAGGTCCAAGAGCCTTGGCTCCCGGCGTGCCGGTCGTCTTCGCTGCGCTGGGTACGCCGCCGGGCACACCCTGCTGGGGACGATCGCCACGCTTGGCGTTGGCCGGAGGAGGCGTGCCTCCCGCCAGTTTGAACGGCTTCGGGGTCGACGTCGGCTTCGGAGTGTCCATCGTCATCTCCGGGGTTTCGTCGGGCGGCGGCGTGTCGTCGGGCGGCGGCGTGTCGTCTGGCGGTGGGGTCGGCTGTTCGGGCGTCGGTTCCGGGTCTTCCTTCGGCAGGATCAACTCCTGCACCGGTTCACCAAGCACAGGTCCGGTCTCCAGTTCGGTAATAGGGGGCGGGAGGTTCCAACTCCGATTACCCGCGTAAATTTGTGCGATACCGACGAGCGAAGCTTCGAGAGCCAAAGCTCCGCAGAAACAGGCAATCAGGTAACTCCGGCGAAAACGTCGGGGTGCAAACAAGCTTTCAGCCATAGATTGAAACGGTTCGCAGGATTGAGTAATGATCTCGGCTCACGACGATTATAGCCATTCAGGGATTAGCTGCGGGCGTTGCTGGTGGGACGGGTGCAGCGGGCGCTGCCGGGGCTGCGGGTGCGGCCGGGGCCGACCCGTCGAGCGGATCGTGCGTCGTGGGCCGCGGTTTGCTCGGATCGAAAGTGTTGTTGTTCTTCACCGCGAAATTCACTTTCTTGATCCCCACCTGCCGCACGGCATCGAGAACACCGATCAGTTGGTCATACTCCGCATCTTGGTCGCAGTTAATGAAGACCTTGGTTTCCTCTCGCGACTTGACGTAGAACGGCTGCAGCCGCCCCGGAATGGCATCGGCCATGATGGGAGTAGGATCCTTGTCGAAGAAGATCGCGCCCGTCTTGTCGATGCCAATCGCCACGAAATTGGGCTTGATGTTCGGGTCGGGAGGCGCGCTGTTTTTACTCGGCAGCTTGGTCTCGATCTTCTGGAGCTTGATCATGCTCATGCTCACCAGCATGAAGCTGGCGAGCAGGAAAAACATGATGTCGATCAGCGGAATGATCTCGATCCGCGCCTTCTTATGCGGAGTGTGTGAGTTGAGCGTCATGCGTCGGACCGGTTAGGGATTGGTGGCAGGCGCAGCCGGACGGTTTTTCGGGTCAAAGCTGTTTCCCTTGGAAACGGCAAAGTTGATGTTTCTGATCCCAACCCCACGGACCGCGTCGAGGACCGCGACCAACTGGTTATAGGTCGCGCCCTTGTCGCAATTGATGAACACGTTGGCCGCATCCTTCTTGTCGGCGTAAACCTTTCCCAGTTTTCCACCGATGTCGGCGGGCGTGATCGGGTCCTTATCCTTGTCGTAATAGACCTTGCCGTCCTTGTCGATGCCGATCACCACGAAGTCCGCCTTCTTGACGGGCGTGGAAACCTTGACGGTCGGCAGCTTGGGCTCGATCTTCTGGAGCTTGACCATGCTCATGCTCACCAGCATGAAGCTGGCGAGCAGGAAAAACATGATGTCGATCAGCGGAATGATCTCGATCCGCGCCTTCTTATGCGGAGTGTGTGAGTTGAGCGTCATTGCCTTCTTCGCGGCTCAGGTTTTGCAGCATGACTTCCAAGTTGGTGGAGGCAGTTTCCAGTTCAAACTTCAAACGCTCGACCTTGGAGGTAAAGAAATTGTACGGGATCAGCGTGCACATGGCGATGGTCAGACCACAGGCCGTAGCGATCAGCGCCTCGCCGATGCCCGAGGACACGGCGTCCGGGTCGAGGCCGTTCTGGCCGACCGCGTTAAAGGCGCCCATGATGCCCGTCACCGTACCGAGCAGTCCGAGCAGCGGGGCGAGGGTGATAATCGTGTCCATGATCATCAGGAAGCGGCTGGCGCGCTGGATTTCCAGGCCCGAGGCCACCTGGAGAGCGCTCTGCATCGTGGTGTGATGATGGTTCAGGCCGTGCCAGACCGTACGCAGGCGCGGGTCCTGGGAAGTGCGGGCAACCTCGGAGGCTTCTTTGAGGTCGCCGTTCTCGATGTGGCCGAACACCTTTTCAAGCTTGGAGCTTTGTCGTAAGGTGTTTTGGCGGAACCACCAGACAGCGCGTTCCAGCACCACCGTCAGCGCGATGAGGGAAACGACGAGGATCGGCCACATGACCGGGCCGCCTTTGACGAAGTTGTCGACAATGAAATTGCCGGTGTGGGATTCATGGAGTCCTGCCGCGATCATATGCATGGAGGCTACGGTGAGTTAAAACGACCGAATTTCTAGTTTTCGCGCTCTATTAGCAAATATCCTGCCATCTTGAAGGGAACCCTGCGCCTAAGCCGCTTCCGGCCACGGATCGGCGTACCTGGCAGGACAGCCCCGGAAAGTCTGAAGACTCTCCCCGCCAGTCAGCTACTGTATGGAAACAAGAGCGGAGCAGCGTGGATGGCTTTCCTTGCATTTAAAGCAACCGTGAGACTATCGAAGTAACGGTTGGGAAAGGGTGTGTCAATTTTCGGACAGCAAAAATTTTCCGCTGCGCAAAAAGCAACAACGAGAATGAAAATCCCCTTTCCACCCGCGGACGGCGCGCTGGAGCCCGCCGCGCAGGTCCAAGGCATGTTCAGCCGCATCGCCCGGCGTTATGATCTAGCGAATGCCCTCCTGAGCGGCGGACTCGACTGGTTCTGGCGGCGGCGGGCGGCGCGGATCGTCAAAACCTGGCGGCCAATGCGACTGCTCGATCTGGCGACGGGCAGCGGTGTGCTGGCGGCCACGCTGGCGCGGGCGTGCCCGGCGACGGCCGTCATCGGCGCGGATTTCTGTCTGCCGATGCTGCGGCAGGCTCAAGTGACGCGAGGAATGCCACGGCTGGTCGTCGCGGACGCCATGAGATTGCCTTTTGCCGACGGGGTGTTCGACGCCGTGACCGTGGCGTTCGGGTTGCGCAACATGCCATCCTATCTCGGGGCATTACGCGAGATGCGCCGGACCCTGCGACCCGGCGGACACCTGCTCATCCTGGATTTTTCTGTGCCGGGAGGTTGGTGGCGCGGGGGGTACCGCTATTATCTGCACCGCTGGCTGCCGCGGATCGCGGGCGTCGTGTCGGGCGAGCGGGGAGCCTACGAGTACCTCGCGGAATCCATCGAACGGTTTCCGCGTGGCAACGGAATGCTGCGGCTGCATCGTCTCGCTCTACACGGGGACGGCAGCTACTCCATCCAGTTGAGGAAATTATATTGGGTCGCGATCATCACGATCACGAGCGCAACCAGCAGGATCACCGGCAACGCGGCAGCGATGGCCAAGGCGGTCCAGACGACGGGACGCGGCAAGGGCGGCTGGGGCTTGTCGGCGGTGGGCGGCAGGGTCGTGGCGATGGTCGGTTCCATAACGGGCGGAAGGCTGGCATGTCTATAACCCCGGCGCGCGCCGGGTGCCAACCGAAAGTTGAACGATGGCGCCGTTTGACG
>CAXUHC010000083.1:0-15903 GCA_964250705.1 uncultured Chthoniobacterales bacterium
GCTGTTTATAATAAAAACAATGATAAGAAACACAACAGTGTTTGATTAATGTCATTGGGGGCTGGTATTGGCAGATGGCATTGGCCTTGCCCGGCTATGGTGCCGGTTGCGACTTCCAGGAGTCTGGGCTTGGTTGGTTGACGGATGAAAACGCCTGCCAAGTTGCGGCTCGATTGCCTGCTGGTTGAGCGCGGGCTATTCCCCTCGCGCGAGAAGGCCCAGCGGGCGATTTTGGCCGGTGATGTCGCCGTCAGCGGCACCCGGGCCGACAAAGCTGGTGCCCGGTTCGCAAGTGACGCGCCTGTCGAAGTCAGGCAGAAGGAGCGTTATGTCGGCCGTGGAGGAACCAAGCTCGAAGCGGCATTGCACCATTTTTCAGTGGACCCAAGCGACCGGGCCTGTCTGGATATCGGCGCGTCCACGGGTGGGTTCACCGATTGCCTGCTTCAACACGGTGCCCGCCGCGTGTATGCTCTCGATGTGGGGCACGGGCAGTTGGACTGGAAAATTCGCAGCGATCCGCGCGTGGTTGTCTATGAAAAGTTCAACGCCCGCTACCTCGCTCCAGCCGATCTGCCGGAGCCGGTGAGCCTGTGCGTCATCGACGTGTCGTTCATCGCGCTCACGACCATTTTGCCTGCCGCCGTCCAGATGTTCGATGCGGCTCCCATGCCCACAGCGGCCCTCTTGGCGCTGATCAAGCCGCAGTTCGAGTTGGAGCGCGGCGATGTCGGTCGTGGTGGGATCGTGCGCGAGCCCGAGTTGCACGAACGCGCCGTCGAAAAAGTGCGGCGGTTTGTCGACACCAACCTGCCGAATTGGCGCTGGACGGGAGTCATGGACTCACCGATTCTCGGCGCGGAAGGCAACAAGGAGTTCCTGGCATGTCTGCAAAAATGATTGGCTTGGTGGCGCACCCGAAGAAAAAGGGGGCTGCTGCGTTGGCCATCGCGCTGCGAGAGGAATTCGCCCGCCGGGACATCTCGATCAGGCTGGACTCCACCACCGCTGCCTTGGTCGGAGAAAACGCCGCCGGTCACGCCATCACCGCTCTCGGCGAGACCTGCGACATGATCCTGGTGCTCGGCGGGGACGGCACCATTCTGAGCACGGTGCGCGCGCTGGGTATTCATCTCCGGCCGATCTTCGGGATCAATTTAGGCACCTTGGGTTTTTTGACCTGTCTTGGCCCGGCGGACTACCGCGAAGCCGTCCGCAGCATCATCGCCCAGACTTACGTGCTCACGCAACGCACGTTACTGGACGTCGAGGTCTTCCGGGCGGCGGAACGGATTGAACGGCACCTCGGCCTGAATGACGCCGTGATCAGCCGGGGGGCGCTCTCGCGGTTGATCCGGCTCGACACCCGCGTCGACGGTGCGCTCATGACCGAATACAATGCGGACGGACTCATCGTCGCTACTCCGACGGGATCAACCGCGTATTCGCTGTCGGCGGGGGGGCCTCTTCTGACCCCGGATTCCAACGTATTCGCCATCACTCCGATTTGTCCGCATACCCTGACGAATCGCTCGGTCATCGTGAGCGACGATTCGTGCATCGAGGTCCGTCTTCGTGATCAGCAGGAAGAGATTTATCTGACGGTCGACGGGCAACAAGCTATTCCCATGCAATCGCAGGATTGGGTGCGCATCCGGCGGGCCGATCAGACGCTCCCGCTGGCGATGATGCCCGACCTGCCTTTTTTTGAACTAGCTCGCCGCAAACTGAAATGGAGCGGGAACAATCTTTGAAGCGTCGGGTCGCACGCGCGCAAAACCCTGGAAAAAACGGTGCTCGGGGGGGGACTCGAACCCCCATGCCTTGCGGCATACGCCCCTCAAACGTACGTGTCTGCCATTTCACCACCCGAGCTTTTGTGATGCGAGGAGCTACATTTTTATCATGGAGCGGCACGCGCGCAAGCGATCTTTCTTGTTCCGGGGGGGCGTCGGTTCCGCTTTCAACTGCGCGAATCGCTGATCGCAGCGACGGGCGACCGTGCGAAGCGTTCCGGCGTGGCTCGTGGCATGCTTTCACGGTTGCAGGACTTCGAACCATGCATTTACAATGCCTCCCGTGACGGCGTCACCAACCGGCGAACTTCAGGCGGATTCCTCGCTCGACTGGGTCAAATCCGACCTGCATCTTCACACGGCTGAAGATCCGTTCGACGAAATCGATTACACGGCTTCGGAACTGCTCGACCGTGCGCAGGAAGCCGGGTTTCGCATCCTCGCCATCACGCTGCACGACAAGGTGTTCGATGACGCCGCCATCTTTGCCAAGGCTCGCGAGCTGGGTATTCTCTTGATTCCGGCGGCCGAACTCCGGATCGAGGGAGCCGATGCCGTTTTGCTGAACATCAGCGCCGGGGAGGCGGCGGGGATAAACGACTTCGACGACCTTCGCCGACTGCGTGCGCAACGGGGAAAAACGCTGTTCGTTTTTGCTCCGCATCCTTTTTATCGCTTCGGCGGTTCCATCGGCGGTCGTTTGATGCAAGTGATCGACTGTTTCGACGCCATCGAATACTGTCATTTCCACGTGCCGGTGCTAAATCCCAATGCCTCGGCAGTGCGTCTCGCTGCGAAGACCGGCAAACCTCTGCTAGCCACTTCCGACGCCCACCGGCTGAAATTTTTCGGAGAGCACTATTCGTTGCTGGGCGTGCCGAAATCACCGGATTTACCAACCTTGCAAACCGTCTTCGATGCTCTCCGCGCCGACAAAATCGAGCGCGTCAGCCCGACGGGCGGGGTCATCCGCTTCCTGGCTTTGATGGCTTTCATTTTCCTGGTTCACCCGGTTTTAACGCTGCTTCCCGGCTCGAAGAAATCGCAGGCGCGCCATCTCGACGCCACCGTTCGCGGTGTGAAGGGGCGTACCGACCGCCGCGTCACCGTCTGAATTTTTTGCCCCATGAATCTCCTCTACCGTCCTCTAGTCTGCGTTTTGACCGGGCTCGCTCTCCAACTCACGGCCTGCAAAACGACTCCCGAGACCTCCCGCACCGCCCAACCGGCAACGACCCCGAAGAGGAAGCCACCGGTTACCACCTTGGCCGACCAGAACGGGGACCAAGCGTTCCTGGCGTTCCTGGGCCGCCTGCGCCTGGCAATACGCGCGCGAGACGCCGACACCATCGCCGGTATGATGACCACGGATTTTGGCTACCAGAACGAACCGCCCCTCCAGGGACCAGGTGTCTTCGAGTACTGGAACGAACGCAACCTCTGGCCCGAATTGGAACTCATCCTACAAGACCGTTTTGTCCCGAAAGGTTCTCAGTACATGGTCGCGCCCTCGGAATACGTCACCAACTACGATAATTACGCTGGCTACCGCGCCGGAATTCGCCTGCTCAACGGCAGCTGGAAATTTGCTTTCTTCGTGAACGATTAAAGCCTATCCCGCTTAGGTAAGCTGTTCCGCGTCTTTTTCTGTCATCCTAAGCGCAGCCGAAGGACCTTCCGGCCGTCGGCAGACACCGCCGATCTGCCTACCGGCGGTCGAAAGGTCCTTCGGTAATTATCCATGTAACACACAGCCTCAAAATTCGAGTTTCCGGCTGTAGCCACGGCGCTCCGTCGCCGTGGCTACAGCCGGAGAAGATCATTGTGCGCCAACTGGATAACTTACCGGTCCTTCGGCTCTCGCTCAGGATGACAGCGCAGAAGAAAGCGCGCGGCTTACCCAAGCGGGATAGGCTCTAGGGTCGGGGGGGTTACCGGCCCCCGGGCTTCAAGGCTGCAACACCCGGTCGATGGCGTGAAACACGCCATTGCTCGCTTCGATGTCGTTGCCCAACACCTTGGCCGAATCCAGTTCAATCGTTTTACCGTCCGTCGACGTATCCACATCGATCTCCGTGCCTTCCAAGGTTTTGACCTCGTCGGCTTTCGCCAATTCCACGGCGGTCAACTTGCCCGGGGCAAGGTGGTAAGAGAGCAATTTGACCAATTTCGCCTTGTTTTCTGGCTTCAAGAGATCATCCAAGGTGCCCGCCGACATCTTGGAAAAAGCTGTGTCGGTAGGAGCGAACACGGTTAACAGGCCCGGCTTTTGCAGGGTAGCAGTGAGGTCGGCGGCTTCTACGGCTTTGAGAAACGTCTTGAAATTGCCCGCCGCCTTGATCACGCCAAACAAATCTTCTTTTGCCGTTGCTGCGGTGGAGCCGACAGGGGTCGAAACGGGGGCCGGGGATGGGGTGGCAGGTGTTTGGGCACCCAGCGTCCCTGCGACAAAGACGCTGGCAGAGAGAACCGCCAATCGGCGGAGAGAAGTGGCGAAGGAGTCGAAGTGCATAACGCGTGTTTACTGGATGAACCTTTCAGAAGTTTCGCACTTCGCAAGCAGGTTGCGCGTGTACTGTCCCGTTGACGGGATTTTGCAACGCTCGGCTTGCCATGATACGCTGGAAATCTCTCATGCTTGGATTGTGCCCCCGCAATCGCGCCCTGCCGTCAGGCCGCCCTTTGGAAGCGTTGCGAACCTTTCGGTTCCATCCGGTAAGGGCCGTCGCTTGCGTGGTGTTGGCGCTCGGCGTGACCGCTTGCAACAACTTCAACTCCCGGTTGCCTTTGCCCAAAGTCGGCGGCCCCATTCCGGTCAGTGCGCCGCACGAACAAACGCCCGCTGAGAAAGCGTATTGGGATCAGCTCGCGCCAGCCCGGATCATTTACATCGGTGAAACCCACACCAGCAATGCGGACCACGAATATCAATTTGATGTTCTCAAGGGGTTGCGGGCCCGAGGGGTCGTTTGCACGATTGCCTGGGAAATGTTCGAGACTCCCCAGCAGACTCTCCTTGATGCTTGGGGGCTGCATCGGGTGAGCACCGATGGGCTTTTAGAGAAGACGGATTTTCAGCGTCATTGGGGGACTTACTCCGTCATGTACGAGAAAATTCTGCGCTGGAGCCAATCGGAGAGCATCCCGAGCCTCGCCCTCAACGCGCCAGCCACGCTTAGCCGTAAACTTGCGCAGGGCCAGCCGCTCGAACCCACCGAACAACAAATGCTCCCCACGGGTTACCATCCGTTGCCGGGGGGATACGAGCATTTCACCGAGCAGATGGGCCAGAATCCCCACGCCGGCGCGAACCTGGAAAATTATTACAAGGCGCAATTGCTCTGGGATCAAACCATGGCGACCCGGATCGTGGATTACCTCCACGCGCACCCCGAGCGTAAACTGATCGTCCTCCTGGGGCGCGGCCACATGGAAGGCGGTTACGGTGTGCCCGCTTTTGTAAGCCAGAAGACCGATGCTCCGCAGCTGCTCGTCTACCCCGGCGACGCGCCGGCGGGCGGGCGGGCGGGCGGCAGCCTCGCGCTGAATGTGCCCGTGCCACAAATTCCCCCGCTCTGAATCGCTTGCTCCCGCGATATGATTGGTTGAAAGCTGCTTCCATCCTGGAATATGCGCGTGCACGATCCTACAGAAGACCCCGGTGACTATCAGGGCTTGCTCCTGGCGGCGCTTCCGGCTCTGAAGGACCCGAATTTCCGGCGCAGCGTGCTCTTTCTAACCATGCACGCGGCGGAAGCAGGCGCTTTTGGCTTCGTGTTGAACCGTCCGCTGGGCAAAAATGCGGCGGACCTGCTGCCTGAGCATGAGCGTCGATCTCTGCTCGAACGCGTGCCGGTCTACATTGGTGGACCGGTCGGACACGACCAACTCGGCTTTGCAGAGGTCGATTGGGACAGCGGCGGACGCAAGGTTCGCTTGGAAACCAATCTGTCTCTGGACGAAGTCGAGCAGCGTTTGGAGGAAAGGCCGGGGAGCGTCCGGGCTTTTGTGGGCTACTCCGGCTGGTCGGCTGGTCAACTCGAAGGCGAACTCGCGCAAAAAGCCTGGATATTGCTCAAGCCGGAACGGGCCGCCACGGACCCCGGCGCGCAGGATAAACTCTGGTTCAAGATCATGAGTTCACTTGGTCCGGTGTATAAGTTCCTCGCCGCCGCCCCGGATGATCCCGGCTTGAACTGACGCCGCCCCGCCAAATATTAGACGCGGAACACGGACCGCGCGATAGTGTCAGCAAAACCAGGGCGTGTTTAACGGCCTCGCTTCCTCTACCTTTCGTATTCAGCTTTATGATCATCGGCGTCCCGAAAGAAATTAAACAGCAGGAAAATCGCGTCTCGCTGCTGCCCTCAGCCGCGTACCAGTTGAACAAGCGCGGCCACCGTGTCCTCGTGGAACGGGGGGCTGGAGTCGGCGCCGGTTACCTGGACGCTGATTACGAGCAAGCCGGCGCGATCATGGTCGGTGAGCACGCCGCCGTGTTTGCCGAGGCAGACCTGATCGTCAAGGTCAAGGAGCCCCTTCCCGAGGAATACGGGCTCCTGCGCCGTGGTCAGATTTTGTTTACCTACCTGCACTTGGCGGCGAACAAACCGCTGACGGAATCCTTGGCAAAAAGCGGAGCCATCTGCATTGCTTACGAGACGGTGGAGGTCAACCGCCGCCTGCCGTTGCTCGAGCCGATGAGCGAAATCGCGGGACGCATGTCCGCCATCGTCGGCGCGTATTTCCTGGCGAAGCACGCCGGGGGCGCGGGCGTGCTTTTGGGAGGCGTGCCGGGAGTGCTGCCCGGGAAAGTGGTGGTGATCGGCGGGGGAACGTCGGGTGTGAACGCGGCGCGGACTGCCACCGGCCTCGGCGCGGACGTAACCATTCTTGAGGTGGACCTGGAGCGGATGCGTTTTCTTGACATCACCATGCACTCCGCGCACACGCTTTTTTCCAGCGAGGCGCATCTCACGAGTCTGTTGCCCACGGTCGATTTGCTGATCGGCGCGGTGCTGGTTCCGGGAGCCAAAGCTCCCAAACTTATCACCCGCGACATGCTCAAGCAGATGCGGCCCGGCAGCGTGCTCGTCGATATCGCCATCGACCAGGGCGGTTGCGCGGAGACCTCCCGCCCGACGACCCACCACGACCCCGTGTATGTGGAAGAAGGGGTGATCCATTATTGCGTGGCGAACATGCCGGGAGCTTACGCCCGCACCGCCACCCAGGCCCTCGCCAACACGACCTACCGTTACCTTGAGCTTCTCGCCGACCTCGGCGTCGTGGAATCGGTGGTGAAGCAACCCGCGTTGCTCGGCGGGATCAACGTGATGGATGGCAAGGTGACCCAGCAGGCCGTCGCCGAAGCGGTCGGCATGGATTATCACGACCCGAAAACGCTGCTTTAGGACAGAGGATTCACCGTTGCGTCGCCTTGGCTTGCGTCGCATGGTGCGGGTTTCCGTTTTCCAGATTCATGCAACCTGCTCAACCCGAAGACCCCCGGTCCACCGAGGCGCTATTTCACGAATACGTCCTGCCGACCTACGGTCGGTTCCCGCTGTGTCTGGCACGAGGGCAGGGGAGCCGTGTGTGGGACGAGGCCGGTGAGGAATATCTCGATTTCGGGGCGGGCATCGCCGTCTGCTCGGTCGGGCACGCTCATCCTCGCGTCACGTCGGCATTGCTCCGGCAGGCAGAGACGCTCGGTCATACTTCCAATCTCTATTACACCCGACCCCAAGGGTTGCTCGCCCGTAAGATCGTCGAGCTGGTAGGCGTGGCTGGCCGCTGCTTTTTCTGCAACAGCGGCGCGGAGGCAAACGAGGCGCTCTACAAATTGGCGCGCCGGTTTGGCAACCTGACCCAGCCGGGCAGACGGTTCGAAATCGTCACGTTTCAGAATTCATTTCATGGCCGTACCTTGGGAGGGATCGCCGCCACCGGACAGGAAAAAGTGCGCAAGGGATTCGAGCCGCTGACCCCTGGATTCGTGCAGGCCACGTTTAACGACCTGGCGTCGGTGGAAGCAGCCGTCACGGAACGGACGGCGGCGATCCTCTTGGAGCCGATTCAGGGTGAAAGCGGGGTGTTGCCCGCGACGCCGGAGTTTTTACGCGGATTGCGTAAACTCTGCGACGAGCGGAATTTGCTTCTGATGTTCGACGAAGTCCAGTGTGGATTCGGCCGGACAGGCGATTGGTGCGGCTGGCATTCGCTCGGCACCCCTGAAATCGTTCCGGATGCGATCAGTTGGGCCAAGGGGATGGCGGGCAGCTTTCCCATGGGCGCAATCTGGGTGCGCGACCGCGCCATCACGCTGGCCGATGGCCAGGAGGCTCGCTTGGGCGATCTCTACGGTCCCGGTACCCACGGCACGACGTTCGGCGGCAATCCGCTGGGCTGCATGGTCGCGCTGGAAACGTTCCGCATCATCGAAGACGAAGGTTTGCTGGCCAACGCGACGGCCGTGGGCGCGTATGCCAGGGAGTCCATCCAGAAGCTTTGCTCGCCGTGGATCGAGGAGGCGAGAGGCGTCGGTTTGATGATCGGCATCGTCCTGCGCGCCGAAGCCTTCGCTTCGGACCCGGTGCAACGGGACAACCCGCGTCCGCCCGCTTTACTGGTGGTGGACCGTTTGCAACGGGCGGGGCTGCTGGCGGTGCCTTCCGGTACTCACGTGGTTCGCTGGCTGCCGCCGCTCAACGTGTCCCGGCCGGAAGTTTACCAGGCCCTTTCGATCCTGGAGTCCGTTTTGAACGGTCTGGCTGAGCCATGAGAAACCTGCTTTCGATGGAGTCCCTCACGCGGGAAGAAATTCTCGCCGTCCTCGCCCTGGGTGGCGAGATGAAGGCCAACCGTGGACGCCTGAGCCGCCATCCGTTGCGGCATCGTTGCTGGGGAATGATCTTCACGAAAAGCTCCACGCGCACGCGGGTCAGCTTCGAGGTGGGCATCCGCGAACTCGGCGGCGATGCCCTGTTTCTCAACGCGAACGACCTGCAGCTCGGGCGCGGCGAACCCATCGAAGACACCGCGCGGGTGCTGGGCCGGATGCTCCACGGCGCGGTGATCCGCACCTTTGCCCAGCGCGACGTCGAAATCTTTGCGCAATTCAGCGGGCTGCCCACGATCAACGCGTTGACCGACGCCGAGCACCCCTGCCAGATTCTGGCCGATCTCTTCACGATCCAAGAACGTCTCGGCGACTGGCGCGGCAAAAAAATCTGCTACCTGGGCGACGGCGCCTGCAATGTCCCCGCTTCCTGGCTGTGGGCCGCCGCCCGGCTGGGTGACTTCGAACTCGTCATCGCCTCGCCGCCGAAATATCAACCCCGGCCCGAACTACTAGCCCATTTGGGTGCGTCTGCCAACGTACGTTGCGAGGAAGACCCTCACGCTGCGGTCGAGGGGGCGGACGTGCTCTACACGGATGTCTGGGTGAGCATGGGCATGGAAGCGGATGCTGGCACCCGCCTGACGGACCTCCAAAGCTACGGCATCACCGCCGATCTCGCGGCGCGCGCCCAGCCCGGGGCGTTGGTCATGCACTGCCTGCCTGCCTATCGTGGCAAGGAAATCTCCGCCGAGGTGCTGGAAGCGCATGCGGACACCATTTTCACCCAGGCTGAGAACCGGCTCCACGTGCAAAAGGCGATCCTGAGCCTGCTGGCCGACGCGCACGAACCCGCCGCTTGACGTGCCCGAATCGCGGCGTTCTGCGTTCCAAGCAAACCAGATAGGACCATTGGACTTACCGCGGCGCATCCGAGATGAAAAGCGTTGCGGTGTGGCGGGAACCTACTAGATTGGCCGCTCCCCTGACGGTCCAACCCGAAACTCCCCGTTTTCCCTCTGGTTTATGCTCCTAGGTGATTCCCTTCTGTCATTCGGTATTACGATTTCCCTTTTGCTGGCGGCGGTCGGTCTGGCTTGTTCGTTTTACCTCATCAAGTTGATCGTGGCGGCCCCGGCAGGCGACGGACGCATGAAGGAGGTGGCCGGAGCCATCCAGGAAGGCGCGCGCGCTTACTTGAACCGGCAGGTCGCCACGATTGGCGTCATCGCGGTCGTCATCTTTTTCCTGGCGGCGTATTTCAAGGGCTGGCCGACTGCCATCGGATTTCTAATTGGCGCGGTCTGCTCGCTGGCGGCGGGCTTCATCGGGATGCGGATCGCCGTGCTTGCGAACGTTCGCACCGCGCAAGGCGCGAGCGAGAGCCGTCACGCGGCCCTGTGCATGGCCTTCAACGGCGGTGCGGTTACGGGCCTGCTCGTGGTCGGTCTGGCGTTGATGTCGGTGGGCATCTTTTACCTTTTCATGTTTCAGCACTTTGGATCGCAGACCCCGGCGATCAACAGCCTCGTCGGTCTGGCGTTGGGTTCGAGTCTGATCAGTGTTTTCGCCCGTTTGGGCGGGGGCATTTACACCAAGGCGGCAGACGTGGGCGCGGACCTCGTGGGGAAGATCGAGAGCAATCTCGACGAAGACGATCCCCGGAATCCGGCGACCATCGCGGATAACGTCGGCGACAACGTCGGTGATTGCGCGGGCATGGCGGCCGACCTGTTCGAGACCTACGCGGTCAGCCTCATCGGCGCGGTCCTCATCGGCGCACTGACTTTGAAGGGCAGCACGGCCGCCATCGTGTATCCGTTTCTCCTCGGCGGCGTTTCGATCATCGGTGCTGTCCTGGGCATTTTCCTGGTGAACAAACGACAGGGTTCGCCGGGCCGCCGGCTGCTCGAAGCGGTCGGCGTCAACGCGTTGCTATCGGCGGTGCTTTACTTGCCGATCACTTTCTGGCTCTTTCACACCCCGCAGACCTTCAACGGTTATACTTACACCGCCGGGGGGATCTACCTCGCCTCGCTGGTCGGTCTTGTTCTGACCGGCGCGGTGGTGCTCATCACAAATTACTATACGTCGACGAGTTTTTCTCCCGTGCGCAAGATCGCCCTCGCCAGCGAAACGGGCCATGCTACGAACATTATCGCGGGTCTCGCCACGGGCCAACGCGCGACCGCGCTGCCGGTTATCTGCATCGCGCTGGCGATTCTGGTGAGCTACTACGCAGGTGAATTCTACGGCATCGCGGTAGCCGTGATGAGCATGTTGTCGATGTCGGGCATCATCATCTCGCTCGACGCCTTCGGCCCGATCACGGACAATGCGGGCGGCATCGCCGTCATGAGCGACCTGCCGGAGAGCGTGCGCGCGGTCACCGACGAACTCGACGCGGTGGGCAACACCATGAAGGCCGTCACCAAAGGCTACGCCATCGCCTCCGCCGGGCTGGCGGCGCTGGTCCTGTTTCGCTCCTACGTGGAGGAACTCAAGCAGCACCTGTTCGACCACGGTCTGACCGGGGCCGCGCTCGATTCCGCCACCCAGTTTCTGCTGAGCGATCCCCGGGTGGTGGTCGGGTTGTTCATCGGCGGTGCGCTGCCGTTCGTGTTTTCCGCTTTCAGCATGGATGCGGTTGGCAACGCCGCGGGCGCGGTCGTGCGCGAGGTGCGCCGTCAACTCGCCGCCAAACCGGGCATCCTCAAGGGCGAGGATACCCCGGAGTACGGCACCTGCGTGGACATCGTCACCAAGGCGGCCCTGGGCCAGATGATCGTTCCGGCACTTTTGCCCGTGGTGGTGGTGATCGCCGTGGCAGCGATTCCCGCGCTGGGCAAACTGGCTCTGGGCGGCGTGCTGCTGGGGACCATCGTCACGGGCCTGTTCATGGCCATCTCGATGACGAGCAGCGGCGGCGCCTGGGACAACGCCAAGAAATACATCGAAGAAGGCAGCCATGGCGGCAAGGGCTCGTCGGCGCATGCGGCGAGCGTGACCGGCGACACGGTGGGTGATCCCTACAAGGACACGGCAGGCCCGGCGATCAACCCCATGATCAAGGTCGTCAACATCGTGGCGATCCTGATCATCCCGCTTTTCTTCTAGATTGCAGGCGGGCCGGTCAATGCGGCCAACAGCCCTTCGATGTCGGTACGGGTGTATTCGCTCGTGCGGACGGGTTCGTTCGGGCTCAGGTTGTCGAACCGGAGGATGTCGGCGGCGGTGACGATGAAACGGACTTCCCCGCCGTGCTTGACGTCGCCGATTTTGCCGAGTTCCTGGCCGG
Source organism: uncultured Chthoniobacterales bacterium (assembly GCA_964250705.1). GTDB lineage: Bacteria > Verrucomicrobiota > Verrucomicrobiia > Chthoniobacterales > SZAS-18 > CAHJWO01. The sequence continues at coordinate 11,936 of CAXUHC010000083.1, forward strand.
TGGCCGGAGCGGGCGTCGCCAGGAAGCGGTGGAATACTTCCGCCAGGGTGGCGTCCAGTTGGGCCACGGTTTTGTACTTGCCGGTCGCAAACGTGAAGTAACGCGTGGTAATCCCCACACCGGAGCTTTCGACAATCTTCAAGCGAATTTTCTGGCTGGTCAGCTTGGACGTGGCCGGTTGGGTCGCGTTGATCGTGTAAACGGCACCCGCTTTCGCCGCGTGCCCGATCTCGAACGAAAAAGCGTCCGCTGGCTTCCGGGTGGCGGCAATCTCCGCTTCGCTGGTGACCGGACCCCGTTGCGCCCACGATGTGATGGTGGGTGACAGGAGGATCGCCGCGCCCACACAAACAGCGATGCGAACCGGAAGTAAGGGATTTTTGCGTCGGATCATCAGATATTTCAGGAATGGCCTTGCTTGGAGGCGAGCTTGTATTCCAGGCCGTCGATCAGCGCCAGCCAGCTTGCCTCGATGATGTTGCCGCTGACACCCACCGTGCTCCAGGCGTCGCGCCCGTCGCTGCTGACGATGAGCACGCGGGTGCGGGCCGCCGTCGCCTGATGGCTGTCGATGATGCGGACCTTGTAATCCTGCAAGGCGATCCCGTCGATCTGCGGGTAGAACGGGCGCAACGCCTTGCGAACGGCGGCGTCGAGCGCGTTCACCGGACCGTCGCCTTCGGCCACGGTGTATTCCGGGCGGTCGCCGACCCGCAGCTTGACGGTGGCTTCGCACGTTTCGTACTGCCGGTTGCCGGTCCGGCGGTAGTTGCAATGGTACTCCTGCAACGTGAAAAGCGGCTGGTATTGACCGAGCTGCCTGCGGACGAGCAGTTCAAAACTGGCTTCCGCCGCCTCGAATTCATACCCTTCCTTTTCGAGACGCTTGACCTCGGTCAGCACGGCGGCGACTTCCGGGCTGCCTTTGGTCAGGGTCAATCCAAGTGCCTGCACCTTGGCGAGCACGTTGCTCTGCCCCGAAAGCTCGGAAACCAGAATGTGCTGCCGGTTGCCGACTGCCGCCGGGTCCATGTGCTCATAGCTGCGCGCAAACTTTTGCACGGCGTGGACATGGACGCCGCCCTTGTGCGCAAAGGCGGTCGAACCGATGAACGGCGCGCGGGAATCGTGCGGGCAATTCGCCAGTTCGTCGACGAAGAAGGACAGCTCCGTCAATTGCGGCAGTTCGGCGACCACCGGCAGGCCCATTTTCTCTTGGAGACACGGGATGATGGTCGTCAAGTTGCAGTTGCCCGTGCGCTCGCCGTAGCCGTTCACCGTTCCCTGCACCTGGGCCGCGCCGGCCCGGACGGCGGCCAGGGCATTCGCGACGCCCAAGCCGCAATCGTTATGGGTGTGGATGCCGATGGGTACTCCCGGCAGATGCGCCGTCACCGCGCGGAAAATGGTTTCGAGGTGGTCTGGCATCGTGCCGCCGTTGGTGTCGCACAGCGCAATAACGTCCGCGCCGCCGTCACGCGCGGCGGCGATGGACGCCAGGGCATGATCGGGATCGTCCTTGTAGCCGTCGAAGAAATGCTCCGCGTCGTAGATGACCTCCCGCCCGTGCGACTTGAGGTGGCGCACGCTGTCCGAGATCATCGCGCGGTTTTCCCCGGGCTGGATTCCGAGGATTTCGGTGACGTGAAAGCGCCAGCTTTTGCCGAAGATCGTTACCACGGGCGTCTGCGCCTCGAGCAAGAGCGCGATCTGGGGGTCCTTTTCGACGCTGAGACTGGCGCGTCGGGTGCTGCCAAACGCCGCCAGTTTCGCCCGGGCGAACCGGTGCTGCTTGGCAGCGTCAAAAAACGCCACGTCTTTCGGGTTCGAGCCGGGCCACCCACCCTCGATGTAATGCATCCCAAAAGCGTCGAGCTTCCCAGCGATGCGCAGCTTGTCCAGCACGCTGAAATTGATGCCCTCGCCTTGCGTGCCGTCGCGCAGGGTGGTGTCGTAAAGCGTGAGGCGGGGCAGGGCGGACATGGCAGTCGTGACGGCGTATCGACCTGTAACATAGCCCACGCGACCCGGCCAGCACGGGATTTCGCCGGGGGACTGGCCCCGGATCCGGCCCGCACGGCTGAAAAGTACTGTCAGGCTTTCGTGTACTGCGCGCGGATCATCTTCGCCGCTTCCAGCGCGTGTTCTTCCTTCTGGTTGCAAAGCAAGATCCCGCGCACCTTGTCCCCTGCGTAGTAACGCACGCTGAACGATTTCTTCTCCCGCGAGCCTTCCAACTCGAAACGCCCGGGAGGCCCGCTGGTGAAATCGCCGATGAAATCCAGCTGCAGGTCGAACAATTCGCTTCGGTACACCGGGAGGTGATCATAACGCTGCCGCTTTTTGCCGGTCATGTTGGCCCCGGCGAAAAGCCCTTGCTGGCGGGCGTTCTCCCAGTGGTCGGTCCGCCGCACCCCGCCGAAGAGACGGTCGGGATAGAGCGCGATGTCCCCGGCGGCGTAGATGCCCTTCTCGTCGGTTTCGAGAAATTCATTGACCGGCGTGCCCTTGGGGCTGCTCAGCGGCGTATTGCGCACCAGTTCCAGGTTTAGTTCGGACCCCAGGGCCACGAGGGCGAGCGCCGCCGGGTAGCGGTTGCCGTTCTTGGTCTGGATGTTGCGCAGCACCGTCTTGCCTTCGAAGCCGTTGAGGCTTTCCTGGAGGTGCAGGGTCACGCCGTGGCTCTTGAATTGGCCGGTCAGCCAGGCCGACGTTTCGGGATCGAGAAATTGCGTCCAGAGCGCGGCATCGCGCGTGAGCAGGGAAACCTTGCACTTCGCCTGGCGCAAAGCGGCGGCGGCTTCGACGCCGACGTAACCGCTGCCCAACACGATGATCTCACCTTCCAGGCCGGACATCTCCTTGAGCGCCATCGCGTCCCCGATGCTGCGCAGGTAAATGATGTTGCCCAGGTTGGTGCCCGCTACCGGGGGACGGAGCGGACGGCTGCCGGTTGCCAGGCAGGCTTTCTTGAACTCGATGGTCTGCCCGTTGCTCAGGACGGCCAGGCGGCGGTCGAGGTTGAACTGCGTGATCATCGTGTCGAGCCGCAACTCGATTTTCTGCTGCGCGTACCACTCCACGGGATGACGGAAAGTACTTTCGAGGCTGAAATCCTTGTGGCTCAGGAACCGCTTGGACAAGGCGATGCGGTCGTAGGGAGGATGGATCTCGTTGCCCACGAGCGTGACCTTGCTCCGTTTATCGTGCAGGCGGATGCCCTCACACACGCTGACGCCTGCTATGCCGGCGCCGACTACCAGGTAATCGCGTTGAATCATGATTCGCTTGCTCGAAGAAACTTCCGGGAAATTGGGGGTTTAACGCTTTCTGTCCGGCAACCAACCAGACAAAAAGGGGCGTTCTTGACGGCGGTCGCCGTCTTATTCCCTGGGGACAGCTTGTAAAGCAAGCGGACCCGCTTTAGCAATCAAGAACATTCACAACTTCCTGCTCATGAATCCCATTCCACGCCGCGACGCCCTCAAAACCCTCGGTTTATCCGCGGCGGCCCTCGCCGCCAGCACTTCCTTCCTGGGCGCGGCCCCCGAGCCGCGGACCCCCACCACGGACCTCAAGGACAGCGAAATCGGCTTCAAGGACGGCAAATTCGTGCTGCCGCCTTTGCCGTATGACTACGCCGCCCTGGAGCCGGCCATCGACGAACAGACGATGAAGCTGCACCACGACATCCACCATGCCGCCTATGTAAAAGGGGCCAACACCGCCTTGGACGCCCTGGCTGCCATTGCCGCCGGGACCGGCGACGCTTCGCTGACCGGCCATTGGAACAACGAACTCGCTTTCCACGGCAGCGGCCACGCTTTGCATACGCTGTTTTGGAACAACCTGAAAAAAGGCGGCGGCACCCCAACGGGCGCGCTTTCCACCGCCATCGACGCGGGTTTCGGCAGCCAGGAGCGGTTTACCAAGCTGTTCACGGCGACCGCCGCCGCCGTGCAGGGCAG
>CAXUHC010000084.1:0-10061 GCA_964250705.1 uncultured Chthoniobacterales bacterium
AGCTTGCCAGAGCGTCACCCGCTAAGGCAAACTCCTTTAACTCCACAGGTTCTTACACTTAAAGCCGGGTAGTTTCGGTCAGCCTTCCGGCCGCCGCCGTGGCTGCACCGAGCGGACACGGCAACAGAGTGCCATCCCTACAGCCGAAGCAAGGGATTCATCGGATAGGCACTTACGCCTCCGCCGAGGCTGAACGGTCGGGCACTCAACCGGGTTTGGGGTAACGTTGCAATTCCGTGGCCACGGTTTCGTAGAGACCCGGGAGCCAGTCCGGCGATGCGGGCGCGGCAGGCGGCGCGGGCCGCAAACGAAAATCGCAGGGACAGAGGATCAGACGGATGTTCGGGAGGCCGGTGAGGGCCGCCAATACGAACAGATCTTCTGCCGCCTGGTCGCCCGTCGCCAGGCAGCCAACCGAAACGTTGCCGCCGTGAACCATGATGTCGCCGCCGAGATTCTCGCGGTGTTCCCGGGCGGCCTGCGAGCGGTCGAAATCATTCGGATAGTTGGTGCGCAGCGAGAGGTGATAAAGGCTGTTCGGGTTCAGGCTTTCAATCCGGTACAAGCCTTCGGGCACCTGGAGATCGCCTTCGCGGAGTTTCGGACCGGGGTGGCCACTGGCCGCCAGAACCGGGTAGGAGCGGACCCAGCGGAATTTGCCGTCGGCTCCGGCGGCGTGGACTTCCAGAGATTTTTCCTGCTTGAGCACGACCAACGCCAAGTTGGCCGGAGGGTACGGGACGTTCTGGCGTCGGAAGTCGGGTTCCAGGCGCTGACGGACGATTTCGCCGTACTCCATGAGGCGATCATCGACGGTGTAAGCGCCCGGGGACGACGGGCGGACGGCGGGAACGGTGGAGTGAATCACCATGCGGACGTTCGCGCGAAAGGAGATGAGCCCGGCGCAGATGAGCAGCCCGGCGATGACGAACAGCGACTTGCCGCGAGATTGCGTCGATGGCACGTAAAAGGAGGCACGGCGTTTCCGATTCGCTGCGCGGAGGGCGCGGCTGGTCTCCCAATGTGCAGCCAGCCGGCGCGAAGTGCAATGCCGCTGGACACCTGCTCCGAAGCAGCGGCCTGTCGGGCCACATCGGTTTGAAAACGCTGGTGACTTGCGGGAAGCCGGCGGGCGTCAGACCCGCCGCCTTCGCTTGCCGGCCCATGAGATTTTAAGCGCCCTTACAATAAGTATTTACAACTATTTTATCCGGCCGGAGATGCCTCCTTGACCAACGCCTGTTCCTCCGGCAGCAGCCGCACTTGGCCGAGCGCCTGCGTCGCCGCCTGGATCTCCTTGTCGTAGGAACCGACCCCTCGCAGTACCGCGATGTAAACCGCCAGGTAGCGTCCCTGCGTGGCGATGGAAGACAGGGGCGCTTGGCCCAGCGCATCGAGCGCCGTCAGGGCGTGCCCCATCCGCAGTTCCGCCAGCGCGAGCGTGACCCGGTGCGGCAGGCTGTTCGGCTCCGCGCGCACCAGCTCGCGCGCGACGTCCCGGTTCGCGGGAACGTTCTGGTTGAGCAGCGCGCCCAGATACGCTACGTCGTTGCGCACCGACGCGTCGTTGGGCCAGGTTTTGAGCATCGCCGCCAGGGCGTCCCGCATCGCCGCCGTGCGTCCCTGCATTTGCAGAGATTCCAGCAGCGCTTCAGATGCGGGACGCGAATCCGGCGCCGCCTGCACCGCTGCCCGGAAAGCTGCCTCCGCCGGTTTCATCGCCCCGTTGCGCTGCGCGTACCGGCCCACCGTCAGCAACTTGTCCACGTTCGTCTCCGCGGCCCGCACCGCCGAGTCCCAGTGCAGCGCGCTGCCTTCCACCTGCCCCAACTGTTCCAGGCAGCGCGCCAGGTACATTTGTTCGAGGATGGGGTCCAGGCTGAACTTCTGCCCCTCGATGGTATCCTTGATGACCTGCCATCGACCCATTGCCCCCAGGGTGTCGAGGTATTGCAGGTACAAAGCCCGGTTGGCCGTCGCCCGCGTCGGCGTGATCAGGTCGAGCACGCGCCGGTATTCCCCCTGCGCATACAGCCACGCTCCCAGGCTGGTCAGCGTTTCGTCGTCCCCGTTCCCGAACCGTTCGGTGGCCGCTTTCACCAGTTCTTCGCGCCGCCCCGGCGCTGCCGACAGCAGCAGGTCGTACGACATCAAACGTTGCGAGGTCTTCGCCAACGGATGCGCCTCGATGCGCTTGGCCAGAGTTTCCGCTTCCGCCGTCCGGGTAGGCAGGCCCTTATTTTTTTGCGCCAGGTCGACGAGGCCTGCCTCCCGCCGCGCCAGCAGCATCAGTGCTTCGAGAGAAATCGGGCCGGAACCTTGCGAAATCCTTTCCGCTACGTCCCACCCGGTTTTCTGCACTTCCGCCGAGTTCGACGCGACGAGCACCTGCGCCGCGTCAAAGCGTTGCTGGTCGGTGCTGGCCGGGGATTTGATGAGCCGTTGGGACAGGGAGATCGCCTCCGCGTTCTGCCGCCGTCGTAGCGCCATTTGCAGTCCCAGCCGCCAATCGGTCGGCGTGCCTTCGGTGCCCGGCCGCCAGACGGCGCGCAGTTTGGCCTCGGCGGCATCCAGCTCGTCCGTCGCTACCAGGCTGGCGGCGTAGTCCCTTTGGTTGTCGGCGGTCAACGGACGCACTTTTTCCACCTGCTTCCAGAAGCTGAGCGCCTCGCGTCCATGCCCCGTGCGGCTCAGGAACACGGCGGTCGTCCGCATCACCTCCGGCTCGATCCGTGACAGGGCGAGCGCGTCCTGCACCTTCGTCATGGCCTCGTTCCAACGTCCGGCGTCTATGGCTAGCTGGGCTCCGTGGGCGGCCCGCCGCGCTTGCCAATCACGGATCGCGCGGTACGCCGGTTTGCCCCCGAACGTTGCTCCCGTCCCCAACAGCACCAGCAAGACGCCCCAGACGGTCAGCCGCTTGCGCCGCCGACGGCGGGCGATTTCTTCCGGCGTGGATAAGTCGTAAGCTTCGATCTCGTCGGAAGTTTGGCGGTGAGAGGAGCGAAAAAGCGCCATAAGGCCTGCCTTGCGGCGGGAAGTTCCAAGATTCAAGAACCAAGATTCAAGGCAGGCTCAAGATACAAGATTCCGGAGGCAAAGGAAAGGCCGCAAAAATATCACCACTGCTCTCGCTGGATGTTCCGCCTTGGACCTTGATTCTTGAATCTTGGTTCTTGGTTCTTGAATCTTACCGCCGCGAGGCGGTCGTTATTTTCTCGATCTGTCTCTGCGCCACAGCCGCCGCCTGCGCTGCCGTCGCCGGGCCGGTCAGCACCAGTTCCAGGGTTTGCTGCCCCAGGTTGCGCTGGCCTCGCCGGACCGCGTCGAGCCGTTCGCGCACGCTCAATCCCGCACCCGCATCCGGCAGCTCGTAGCCGGTCTGATCCTGCCACACGACGTAATACACGAAGAGATGCTGCCGCTTGAGCAGAAATTCGTACGCGTGCACCGGCAGCGTCACCCCGCCCGGCCCCGGCATGGCGAGCACGCCGCCGTCGGCGGTTTGCGTCAGTCCGCTTGCCGGGAGACACGTCGTCGGCTGGTGCATGGCCGCGAGCGTCGCGGAGGTTCGCCCCGGCTCCCAACGAAAGAAAAATAGCGTGCAGTCGCCCGGGCCGGCGCCATCGATATCCGGCGTGCGCCAGCGCGCGGAGAACCCTTGGTCATAACGCAGCAGCCCCCGGCTCACGTCGTCGATGGGCAGCGCCTTGAATCCCGGCGCGTCCGTCGGTAGCGCCACGGTCCACGCCGGGCGGAACACCCGGCCATGTTCGTGCAGCCGGTACCACGCGGCGGTCCCGGCCTCCGCCGTCGCCAGCCAGGCCAGGATCACCACGGCCATCCACGTCGGCAGCGCCCACGCGTCCTTGTCCCCCGGCCGCGCCGCCGCCGGGGCCGCCGGGCCCGGATGTTCCAGCCAGGTGTTGAGCGCCAGCAATCCGATGAACACGATCACCAGCACCGACACCCCCGCCGTGTCGTGAAACTTTTCCAGCGCCGCCGTGCCGTGCTGCGCGGCGATCCATACTAATAGAGAGGATCGGAACACGTTCGCCGCCAGCGCCACCGCCACGCCCCCGGCCAGCAGCGCCGCCCGCCGCTTCCACGACATCCGGGAAAGCTCGCCCAAGAAGAGCGCCGCCATCAGCACGGTCTGGAGCGAGCGGATGCCGCTGCACGCCTCGTTGACCCCCACCGTCTGGTCGCGCACGCGGATCAGATTGCCCGCCTGTTCCGCCGGGATGCCCAGGAGCGTCATCCCGCCCGCCGTCAGCGCGGCCACGTGCTGTTGCAGCCCCTGGATGAGCGCGTGTTCCAGGCCGCTCGGCCACCGCAACGCCAGCAGGAGAAAACCGACGGGAAACGCAAAGTGCCAGGCCCACCGCCGCCCGCCGCTCCATCCCAGCACCGCCAGGGTCACCCCCGCCAGCAGCGCCGCGTGGGTCCACGCGATCAACCGCCAGTCCCCGTTGGATTCCTCGACCAGCCGCACCGGCAGCAGCAGCGCCAACCCCACGCCCGCCGCCAGCGCCAGGGCCCGACCGGCGCTCCTCGTCGGAGGCTGCGGCGCGGGCCGATCCCGCCAGCGCAAGGCAAAGAGCGCGATGGCCAATGGCGGGACGAACCAGCCGTAGGCGTACTGGTCGTTGACGCTCCAGTCGATGCGCAGCCGGTCCCAAAGCGCGACCCACGCCCCGAGCAAAGCCATCGCGCCCGGCAGCAGCCGCTTCCACCGGTGGGTGGGAACGGTCGTCTGCGCCTCGGGGGTCACAGCGGTTGGCAAAGTGGTTTCCGTGCGCCCAAAATGCGCGATAAACGCGAGGATTCAAGCCCTGTCGCCACACGCGCCGCACGTCCGGGCTTTACTTGTGCGCGAATTTCGCGTTTCAATCCTTCCCGCTGCCGGCCGTCCCCCTCGCGGTCGGCCCACGCTTTTCCTATGATCGGAGCCTACCCCCGCCGGGCCGCCGGCGCCCCTGCCGCCACGCTGGCCGCCTTTTGCCTGCTCGCCATCCTGGCGGCGGTGGGCCCCGGCCACCTGCCCGCCCAGTCGGCCTCGCCCGATACGCCGAGCGGCGCCACCTCCCCCGACGCGTCCGCCCCGGCTCCTTCGAGCGACGCCAACCCTCCCCTGCCACCGTACGCCCCGTCGAACAACGCCGCCTCCCCCCTGCTGCCCGCTTCCCCTCCGCTAGCCCCTCGCCCGAGCATTCCTACCCTTTCCCTGCTGCCCGACAGCACGCCGAGCCCCGTCACGACGCCCGCGCCGCTGCCCGTCCCCTCGCAAACCGGCCCGACGCTCTCCCCGGCGGCCACCGACGCTCTCCCCACCAACGGCGCGCCCGGCACCACCCCCGCCACCGCGCTCACCGGCGGCGCCACCGCGACCGGCACGACCGACGCCGCCCGCCGGTTCCAGTACGCCTTCCGCTTCTCCACCGGCTTCACCTACGACGACAACATCTTCCTCGCCACTGCCGCAGGCGCCAACAACCCTAACCTGCGCGGACGCTCCCGCGCGGACGTGCTCTTTTTCATCCAACCTTCCGTTTCCCTGGGTTACGGCGACTTCCTCACCCGCGTGACGAACTACGTCGAATTCGACTACACCGCCGACGCCCTCCTCTATACGAACAACACCGATCAAGACACCGTCCAGCATTTCATCAGCCTGCAAGGCGCTTACCACTTCGCTCAGATCACCCTTTCGCTTTCCCAGGGGGTGCAAATCCTCAACAGCACCGATCTCGGCTCCGCCGGCGGTTCCGGCAGCCAACTCGGCGGCGCGCCGACGAACCCGGGTCAAAACTCCAGCCAGGTCAACCTCGACGCCAGCCAGCGCACCGGACTCAACGTCTACACGACCCGTGGCTCGCTCAATTACGCTATCTCCGAAAAGACGTCGTTCGACCTGGGCGGCTACTTCTCCGCCTACGATTACGAGAGCCTCATCAGTTCGGAGACCATCAGCGGCGACCTGTATTTTAACTATTCGCCCACCGGCAAGATCACCCTCGGCCTCGGCGCGACCGCCGGCTACGTCATCCAGAGCGATCCCGCCCCCAACGAATTCTACGAGCAAATCAACCTGCGTTTGACTTACGCCGCCACGAGCAAGCTGAACTTTGCCGGCACCGTGGGCGTCGAGTTCCGCGAATCCAACGGCGCCAGTGGCGTGTCCGTCACCCCCGTTTTCGATCTGACGATCAACTACGTTCCTTTCGATAGCACCTCGCTTTCTTTCGCCGCCTCCCGCCGTGTCAGCACCAGCGCCGTCCTGACCGGCCAGAACTTCGACACCACCGGCTTCACGATTTCCGCCAGCCAGCGTTTTTTCCAACGCGCCTACGCCCGCCTTTCCTTCGGCTATACCAATTCAGCCGCAACGACAATTATTACTTCGTGCAGCCCGCCATCGACTACTCGATCCGCGACAATCTCTCCGCCGGCATCTTTTACATCCGCCGTCAGAACACGACTTCGCAGTCCGGCAATGGTTTCAGCGACAACCAGATCGGCGCGCGGGTTTCGGTGAACTTCTGAACGGACTTCCCGGTGGCCCGCCCGCCCGGATCGCGGCCTCCGGGCGTCGCGCGTAGAGGTTGCCCTGGAGCGGCCTGACGTGCTTCGGCCGGAGCGGCTCCCCGCCGCTAGTCAATTCCTGGCACGACCCGAAATCGGTTGGCTTGTCTCCTCGGGCTGTGGCATGATGCAGATTATGCTTTCTTTGCGGTGCTCCCTCCCCCGTCTTGGGCGTCCCTTTGCCGGCGCGTTCTTGCTGGCTATCTTGACCGGCTCCGTCCTGGCGGCCCCGCTCGTGCGCGCCCAGACCCCGACCCCGCGCCCGGTGATCTCCGCCTTTACCCCTTCCCCGGCCAATCCTGCGCCTGCGGCGGCATCGTCATCCGCCCCGCCGCCGTCCGCCCAGCCTGCGGCGGGCGTCAATGCATCCTACACGCTTTCACCCAACGACGCCATCCAGGTCGAGGTCTACCAGGAGGACGACCTGCGCTCCGCCACGGTCATCTCCCAGGAGGGCACCATCAGCTTTCCGCTCATCGGCACCGTCAAGGTCGGCGGCCTGACGCAGACCCAGGCGCGTGACCGCATCGCCGACCTGCTCCGCGCCCGCTTTCTGGTCAGCCCCCAGGTTTCCGTCACCGTCGTCCGTTTCGCCTCCAAGCGTTTCACCATCCTCGGACAGGTCAACCGCCCGGGCCCCTACGAGATCCCGGCCCAGGAAAAGATCGACCTGCTGGAGGCCATCGCGATGGCCGGAGGTTACACCCGCATCGCCAAGGCTTCCGGCGTTACCGTGCGTCGCCACGTCGGCGATTCGGACAAGATTTTTACGCTCAACGCCGACAAGATGGCCAAGAAAACCGACGCCGAACGCTTCATGGTCAGCCCCGGCGATTCCATCACGGTTCCCGAGTCGATCTTCTGACGCACCGGCGGCGGAACGCCCGGACCCATTTGCCCGGCGAGTTTCCCGTTCGCAATATTCTCCCGGCAAGCCTTTACGTCCTCCGTGTCTTCGCGTTAAAACTGCGCCCCGCTTACTGACTTTTGCATTTTGCCTTTCTCTCCCTTCCCTATGGATTCCCCTGCCTCCGGTCCCGCCTCCGCGCTGGACGAGTTCAATCACCAGAACGTTTCCTCGGGCTTCGATTTCCGCGTCTTCCTGCACCAGTTGATTTCCAAATCCTGGATCGTGATTCTCTGTCTGGCGGCGGCCCTCGCCCTGGCCTTCGGCTATCTCTACCGTACCCCCAAGCTCTACCTTTCCCGCGCTGTCCTTGAAGTGGACACCGTCGGCGACAGCATCGCCGCCGTCCCGAACACGCGCCAGGAGACCTACCAGAGTCTCGAACAGCTGCGCACCATCGAACAGAATCTGCGCAACCGCTCCCTGATGGAACGCGTGGTCCGGGCCGCCGACCTCGTCCACACGCGTAACTTCGTGCCGCCTTCCGAGGACGGGCATCTTTACAGTCCTGAGAGCCTCGCGGGCGCGCTCAGCGGGATGGTCAATCCGACCGTTCGCCGCGGCACCCGGCTGATTGACGTGTTCGTCACGCATTCCGATCCCCTCCTCGCCCAGAAGATCGCCGACACCGTTTGCACCGAATACATCCGTCAATCCATCGAAAAACGCCGCGACGCCGCCATGTTCGCCTTCAACTTCCTGAGCGAACAGGCTGAGACGCTCCAGAAGAAGGTGGCCGACGACGATCACAAGGTCCAGGCCTACCGCGACCAGACCGGAATCACCGACCTCGGTGAACGCGGCAACAACGCGGAGGCCAAGCTGCGCGACCTCACTACCCGTCTCACGCAGGCCAAGTCCGAACGCCTGCGCATGGACAACGACGCCAGGACGATTGCCCGGTTCAAGAACGATCCCGAACAGCTTTTGACCATCCCCACGATTGCCAACAACCCCGGCATCATCGAGATCAAGACCCAGGTCGGCATCGTCACCGGCCAGATCGCCGCCCTCTCCCAGCGCTACAAGGACGAGCATCCCAAGATGATCCAGGCTCGCAATCAGCTCGACGCCTTCAAGAAGAATCTGCGCGACGCCGTCCTGCGCCTGCCTCCGTTGCTGCAAACCGAGTACGAAAACAGCGGCGCCAACGTCGCCAACCTCGAAAAAGCCGTCGCCGACCAGCAAAAAGCCTCCCTCGACGTCAACCAGAAGAATATCCAGTTCGCGGAGCTCCAGCGCAGCCTCGAAGCCGACCGCGCGCTCTACGAGCAGGTCATCAAACGCCGGGGCGAGACGGATTTTACCAAGGGCATCCAGTCCGACCCGGTGCACGTCAGCGAAATCGCCACTTTCTCCAACGTGCCCGTCAGCCCCAAGCCCTTCGAGACGATTCTGCTCTCGACGCTGGGCGGCCTGGCGCTGGGCGTCGGCATCGTCGGGCTGATTACGTTCCTCGACCGGACCCTCAAGACCGTTGATCAGGCGGAGCATCACATCCGTCTGCCCGTCCTGGCCGCGGTGCCGGAGATGAAGTTTCCGGCGCAGAAAAGCTACCTGCTCATGGTCAAGGAGCCGAACGCCACCGCGTCGGAATCGTTCCGCACCCTGCGGGCCTCTCTCGCGCTGCTCGGCCCCGAGGACGAGCGCAAGGTCCTCCTGTTCACCAGTGCGATCCCCAGCGAAGGCAAGAGCTTCAGTTCGATCAACTACGCGGTTTCCCTTGCTCAGCAGGGCCACCGCACCCTGCTCATCGACGCCGACCTGCGCCGCCCGTCCGTCCACAAGGTTTTCGACATCGACCGCACCCAGCCCGGCATCACCGATTACCTCGTGGGCAAGGCGGACATGGACACCGCCACGATCACCTGCGAGATCGAGAATCTCCACGTCATGCCCGGCGGTTCCAAGGCACCCAACCCCGCCGAACTGCTTTCCAGCCACACCTGCGCCGAACTCCTGGCCGACGCCATGGCCCGGTTCGACCGGATTGTGATCGACAGCGCGCCGGTCCTGGCGGTCAGCGACACGTTGATCATCACGCCCTACATCCAGTCGCTCTGTCTGGTGATTCGCTCCAACCACACCAAGCGCAACGCCGTCCAGCGCGCGGTGAGCCTGCTCGAGCAGGTCGGCAATCGCCCCGTTGGCCTGGTGCTCAACCGGCTGCCGCGCTCGGCGGGTGTCGGGCATTACTATTACTATACGCAGCACGGCTACGGTGGCGCGGTCTACGGCACGCCGGCCGAATCTGGACAGAAAAATTAAACAACTTCAAAATAAAGATTGACCGGCACCGCATTCTTCAATATCACTGCTCCTGTTTTGCGGTGACCAAGATGTCCCCTCGCCGAACACCCTCCGCACCTCATCGACTCTCCCACACCTACGAAAATGAAAAAGATTGCTCTGTTTATCTTGGCGGCCATGGCTGCGATGGCGCTCCTCTCGAGGCTCCCTTCCTCCGCCCAAGCACGCGTTATCGTCGCGCCGACGCCGACCCCGGCCCCGGTGGTCAGCGGCAGCTAGTCGCCGTGCGGTTTCCATCATCCTTTCCGTCATATATGAA
>CAXUHC010000084.1:10071-15663 GCA_964250705.1 uncultured Chthoniobacterales bacterium
AGACCTCTTATAGTTACTCCAGTTGGACCCGGCGCGCAGTCCTTTCGACCGCCGCATTTTTCGTCGTAGCCACTGCGGCCCATGCCCAGACTCCGTTCACCGCTTACGGCACGAACTTCGACAACACGGATACCATCAACGGCAGGGCGACAACGGTGACGTATCTTAGCCCCACCACCACCCCGACCGATCCGCTCGACGGTCAGAACGGCTGGGGCACCAACGATGCCACCCAGACGGGAACCCCTGGCACGAGCACCCAGCTGGTTGGCCGGTCGAACTTTGTCGGCGCTTTGACTCCCACTGCCTATTTCACCGCCCAAAACGGCGTGCTCGGCGGTGTCTATCGCACCACGGCGGGTAGCGGTCCTGCGCCGGACGTGGTTCCTTCCACAACGACCGGTGGCCTCATTTCGTTGTTCCATGCGGTGACGATCCCGACGACTGCGACGTTCGTGGCCCTGGACGTGGATTTTGCGGTGACCACGCCGAACGCCTTCACCAATCGCGATACCTTCGGGTTCTCGCTGTCAAACGCGGCAGGTGTTTCGCTCGTTTCGTTCAACTTCGCTCCGTCGACCACTCCGACCACGCGAGACAATATCAGCTTCACGACGAACGGCACGAATTTTACCGCCAGCAACCAGATCATCCTCAACGGTAACTACCACTTGGCGTTGAACATCAATACCACGACGGGGTCAATGGTGGCGACGATCAACAACGCCACGTTTGCCGGCACTGTGACCGGAGCACGCGGCATCACGCAGGTTGCCGCTACCTGGAGTGTGGGCGACAGGACCACGGTTGCCAATGGCGGCTACCAGAATGCGGACGATAACTACCTCGTCTTCGACAACTTGGCAGTATCCGTGCCCGAACCTTCGACCTATGCCATGATGGCTCTGGGTGTGGCCGGGATGGTCGGTGCGTTGCGCTTGCGCCGCAACCAAGCCTGATTCCTCGGGAATTATTCGAAGTCTAGCGAAGGGGCGGACTGCAAGGTCTGCCCCTTCTGCTTTTTTGGGTCTCGAAATAAAGGAAGCCTCGTTCCTATCTTTCTGCCTTGCGTGTGGGCGCTCAACCTCGGTTGATCGGGGCCTGACTAGAGCGCGTCCCGAAGGAATGAGCCGCGAGTTCCAGCTATAGGGACGGCGCTCTGTCGCCGTATCTGATTCCGTGCGGACACGGCGACAGAGCGCCGTCCCTATAGCCCGCAGGCTTACCCAATCGGGATGCGCTCTAGCCTTTTCAGGAAAGGCGTGGTCGATGATCCACTTTATTCATCCAGCGTGCAAGCATCCGTTCCCGCGGTCTGGATTCCGTCACTCTCGCGTGGAGAAAACTCCGGCATCCGCGTAAAGATCACCTGACAGCCGTTGCCCCGCAGACATCCGCATTTTATGGTGGAGTTGTATCATGCCCATTTCCAAGGAAGCCATCGCCCACACGCTCGAAGGGATCGCCCAACTACTCGACCTCAAGGGTGAAAATCCGTTCAAGATCCGTGCCTACCAGAACGCCGCCCGCGCCGTCGAAACCTACGCGGGTGACCTGGAAGCCGCCGCCGCCAAGGGCGGACTCGGCGAGATCGAAGGCATCGGCAAATCCGCCGCCGAGAAGATCGCGGAACTGATCCAGACGGGGCATCTCGCGTATTTCGACGAACTCAAGGCCGGTTTTCCACCCGGCATCTTCGAGTTGTTCACGGTCAACGGCCTCGGCGCGAAGAAGACCAAGGCGCTCCACGACAAGCTGCAAATCGGCAGCCTCGCCGAACTGGAGGCCGCTTGCCGCGATGGACGCGTCGCCGCCTTGCCCGGTTTCGGCGAAAAGACGGCCAGCAACCTGCTCGCCAACATCGAGCAGCGCCAGCGCAACGCCGCGTTTCACCGGTTGGGCGACGTGGCGGGCGAGGCCTTCCGGATCGTGGAAACCCTGCGCGCGCACCCCGCCGTCAACCGCGCCAGCGAGGGCGGTAGCTTCCGGCGGCGCAAGGAGGTGGTGCGCGATCTGGATTTCGTCGCGTCCACGAGCGATCCCAAGGCGGTGGGGGAGGATTTCGTCAAGCTGCCGCAGGTGGAGGCGGTCATCGCGCACGGGCCGACGAAGGTTTCCGTGCGGTTGCAGGATGGCATCCAGTGCGACCTGCGGCTGGTCAGCGAAGCGGAATACCCGTATGCGCTGCATCATTTCACCGGCAGCAAGGAACACCACATCGCGTTGCGCAACCGGGCGCTGGAAACGCGCGGTTGGTCGATCAACGACTACCGCATCAGCATCGCCAATGAATCCAAGCCGCACCAGCCGTTACCCACGATCACGGACGAGACGGAGTTTTACCGCGCGCTGGGCCTGGATTACATCCCGCCCGAACTGCGCGAAAACCTCGGCGAGATCGAGGCCGCCGCCAACGGCACGCTGCCCGACCTCATCACTCCCGAGAACCTGCGCGGCACCTTTCATTGCCACACCACCGCCAGCGACGGGCACGGCACCCTGGAGGAAATGGCCGACGCCGCGCAGGAACTCGGCCTGCAATACCTGGGGATCGGCGACCACAGCAAAAGCTCCTTCCAGGCAAACGGGCAAGACGAGCGTCGGCTGGCCGAACAGGGCGAGGTGATCCGGCGGCTCAACGAGGGCTACCGGCGCGACGGCGTGAATTTCCGGCTGTTTTCGGGCGTCGAGTGCGACCTGCTCAAGGACGGCGCGCTCGATTTTCCCGACGAGGTGCTCGCCGCGTTGGACTACGTGGTGGTGAGCATCCACGCCTCGTTCACGCAGCCCCAGGCCGAGATGACCCGGCGAATCATCCGGGCGATGGAGAATCCGCACGTCACGATGATGGGGCACCTGACGGGTCGGCTGTTATTGGAGCGCGAAGGGTACGCAGTGGACATCCCGGCGGTGATCGACGCGGCGGCGGCGACGGGGACGATCATCGAACTCAACGCAAACGCCTGGCGACTGGACATGGATTGGCGCTGGTGGCACTTGGCCAAGGAAAAAGGGGTCAAATGCGCGATCAACCCCGACGCGCACCGCACGGAAGGCTTGCAGGATCTGTGGTTCGGCGTGACCCAGGCGCGCAAGGGGTGGCTGACGCGCGCTGACGTAGTGAATTGCCTGCCGCTGGGAAAGATCGAGGAGGTTTTGCGGGCGAAACTGGGCACTGGAAAATTGGCTTGAAGAAATTGTCCGCAGATTACGCAGATAGGAGAAGGAAGAAGATCATGCCAACCCTTTTCTTTAATCTGCGTAATCTGCGGACAATTTTTGACGAGGGTTTCTTTTCCACGCGTTAGTTCGTACGGGTGACCGGAGGCGGAGGAGCAGGGAGAGTCAACACGGGCTTGGGTGTCGGTTTGGCAGGAGTGCTGACGACAGGACTGGCGGCGGGGAATTCGCGCTTGAGCCGCTCCATGATCTCGGGCAACCGGCGGGCGCGCTCCGCTTTGGCTTTTTGCTGAATCTCGCGTTCCAGACGGCGGCGTTCCTGCCGGTAGCGCAATGCGAATACCTCCTTCTGGTCGTCGTTGAGGTTCAGGCCGCTCCCTTCGTAGGCAGCCGCGATTTCCTCGCGCGTCCGGTCGGCGGCCAGCCCCCGGATCGTCTGTTTTTCCTCCGGCGGCATGGTGAGCCAGACGTTCAGATTGCGTTCGTAGGCTTCGCGCTCTTCCGGCGCAAGCTGGGGGCTGTCACGCGGGGGCTGGAGTTTGGCGGGCATGGGCCGGTCCCGGGCGAGTTCTTCCTCGCGCTTGCGCGCCATGGCCCTGGCGATTTCCTCCCGGGTAGGGGTCGCGGATGGTTTGGGAGTCGACGAGGGTGCCTTGACCGGAGAAACGGCGGCGGGTTTGGCGGGCGATGCTGCCGGGGGCGGCGAGGCCTGCACCCAGGGGGTTGCCGTGACCGCGGTCGATGACGAGGAGGCGGGCGAAGGACTCTGGGCGTACAGGTTGACCAGCGAGACCGTGCCCACGAACGCAGCCGTGGTCAGAACCGCGCAGTGTCGGATTCTTCGGTCCATAAACGGCTTTCCTCCCGGTCGAGCAGGTTATCCAGATCGGCGATCATCTCCACATCCTGCGCCGCCGGAGCAGCTTCGACGAAGGGGACGGCTTCCGGGGCGGGCGGCGGGAGTTTGCTGGCTGCGACCGCAGGAGCGGGAGCTTCCACTGGCAATTCGGTGACCTGCGGGTGCGCGAGCGGCGGACGGCTGGCGGGAATCGTCAGAACCGCCGACAAACACAACCCCCCGAGGGCAAATGCCCCCGACCAAGCTGCCGCATGCCGGGGCGTCGGCAGCCAGAACCTCCGCAAAAACATGGCCCAACCGCCACGGCGTTCCTCGGCGAGCGCCACCTCGCGCAGCACGCGGCGGGCGAAATACGGGCTGGCTTTGACGGGCGGTGCCTGCCATCCCAGCAGGTCCCAGAGCGCTTCGTCGTCTTTCGGGTCCAACCCATCGGACCCGGTTTTGCTTTCGTTGTTCATCTCAAGAGATATAACGCGACATTCCCGCCGGAGTTGCACGTTCTTTTTCCTGACGGCCCGACCGGTGCGCCGGACGGATCGAGGAGCAGCCCTCGCCTCAGCCACGCCCCACGTTACCCATCCGCGCACGCCGCTTGACGCTGTGCGCGCTTGCCCTTATACTGGGCGGCCCGACTGATTCCGGCGGAACCGACGGAGCGTTTTCCTTGACCTGCACGCCCTGCCCGGCGGCTCCGCCCGCCCCGGTCACCGGTCGGGCACTTCTTTTTTTATGAACAGCGAACTGATTGCAGCCTTGGACTACTTCGAGCGCGAGAAGGGGATCAAACGCGAGATCCTCATCGAAGCGGTTTCCAATGCCTTGCTTCAGGCATCCAAAAAGTCCGTCGGCCCGGCGCGAGACCTGCGCATCGATATCAACCCGAAGACTGGCGAAATCCGCGCGATGGCCAACCTGACCGTCGTCGATAAGGTCATGGACCCGTTCAGCGAAACGCTGTTGTCCAAGGCGCAGAAAATCAAGCCCGACGTCGCGGTGGGCGAGGCGTTGGAAGTGGAAGTGACGCCCAAGGACTTCGGGCGCATCTCCGCCCAGACGGCCAAACAGGCCATGCTCCAGCGCATCCGCTCGGCGGAGAAGGAGATGATGTACGACGAGTTCAAGGACCGCGCGGGCGAGATCGTCAGCGGCACCGTGCGCCGGTTCGAGCGCAGCGACGTCATCATGGACCTGGGCAAGTTCGACGCCATCATGCCGAGCAAGGAGCGCGTCGTGACGGAAGATTACAACGTCGGCGACCGGTTGCGGGCTTACGTCATGGCCGTGGAGAACGGGATGCGCGGGCCGGAGATTATCCTGAGCCGTTCGCACCCGAATTTCGTGCGGCGGTTGTTCGAGCTGGAAGTCAGCGAGATCAACGACCGCACGGTGGAGATCCGTGGTTTGGCGCGCGAGGCCGGTTACCGGACGAAGATCGCCGTGCATTCGGCCAACGAGAAGGTGGACCCGGTGGGGGCGTGCGTCGGGATGCGCGGCAGCCGGGTCAAGAACATCGTACGCGAACTCAACAACGAGAAGGTCGACATCATCCGCTG
>CAXUHC010000084.1:15673-15882 GCA_964250705.1 uncultured Chthoniobacterales bacterium
CCGCCTCTTCGAGATGGAGGTCAGCGAGATCAACGACCGCACCGTGGAAATCCGGGGGCTGGCCCGCGAGGCCGGGTACCGCACGAAGATCGCCGTCCATTCGGCCAACGAAAAGGTCGATCCCGTCGGCGCGTGCGTCGGGATGCGCGGCTCGCGGGTCAAGAACATCGTGCGCGAACTCAACAACGAGAAGGTGGACATCATCCGCT
>CAXUHC010000085.1:0-4925 GCA_964250705.1 uncultured Chthoniobacterales bacterium
TGGGGTGGCGCGCCCGCGAAGCCGCCGGACGCTGGCAATGGTCGGACTATCGCCGGACTCTCCAAGAAGCCGTGAGCGCCGGACTTACCGACCCCGACCAGCCGGTGTCGCGCGCCGTCGCCGCCACGAGATCGCGCGCGTCGGTTTGCCTGATCACGCCGGCCCATCTCGCCGCCAACCCACGTCTGGTCAAGGAGGCGGATGCCTTGCAGGCGGCGGGTTTCCGTACGCACGTCGTGGCGGCGGATCTCGCCCGGTCGCTACGGGGGATGGACCAGACCATCCTGGCCCGGGCGCAGTGGACCTGCACGCTGGTGGGGCGCGGCAGCCTGCCGGGTTACGCCTGGTTGACTTTCCTGCAACGTTCCGCACAATGGCTGCTGGAGAAGGGGCTGTGCAAATGGGCGGGCGTCCCCCTGGCCCGGGCAGCGCATCATCGCTTGACGAACAAGCTCGGCAAGACGGCGGCGGCCATCCCGGCGGATCTTTACCACGCCCACAATTTGGGTGCGCTGCCTGCCGCCGCCGCCGCCGCCAGGTTGAACGATGCGAAACTCGGTTTCGACGCGGAAGATTTTCACTCGGGCGAACTGACCGAGGAACAGGAAAGCCGTGGCAGCCACGAGGCGCGGCGCATCCTCGAACGGGTGTTCTTGTCGCGCTGTGACCTGCTCACCGCCGCCTCGCCCGGGATCGCCGAGGAATACCGCCGTTTTTACGGAGTGACGATGGAAACTCTCCTCAACGTGTTTCCGTTGGCGGAAGCTCCGGCACAACCAGTGGAACCGGCGGGCGATGGCATCCTGCGGCTGTATTGGTTTTCGCAGACCGTCGGAGCGGGGCGGGGGCTGGAACCGCTCATCGTCGCACTCGGGCGGATGCGGCAGCCCGTGCGTTTGTTCCTGCGTGGGTCTCCCTTGGATGGGTTCCCGGCTCAGCTCCTTCGGCTGGCGCAAGCGGCGGGTTTGCGTGATGCGATCCAGCTTCTGCCTCCTACCCCGCCTGGCGATTTGATCCGCGAATCGGCGGCTTTCGATCTCGGATTAGGGCTGGAGATGAACCATCCCCGGAACCGGGCGATTTGCTTGACCAACAAAATTTTCGTTTATCTGCTCGCCGGGCTGCCTGCGCTGCTCAGCCGCACACCCGCGCAGGAAGCGTTTTCCAGGGAGTTGGGGGATGCGACGCGTCTGATCGATCTCGACGATCCCGAAGGGACTGCACGGTGTCTGGATCAACTCGCAAGCGATGTGGCCGCCCTCCGGGCCGCCCGCGCCACGGCCTGGAAACTTGGGCGCGAACGCTATAACTGGGACGTCGAACAAATCCGGTTCCTCGATCTGATCCGCGAGACCCTCGGCGACCACGGCGAAAAACGCGCCGCCGCAGCTCCCTTGTTGTCGGAGCTAGTCAGACGTAACATCGCCCGATGATCCATTGTGGCCAATCCGACCGCGCGACTGTGGCCGGGGCCGATTGCCCGCGCTGGCGGAACTCGACGATCCTTTCCGGCTCGGTTACGGGGCAGGGACGGGGATCGCAGGAAGCAAAGCAGCCCGAACTCCCGCAGATGATATGAGCAGGGACCCGGTGACACGGCGCGTCTTGATCGTCAGCCCGCATTTTCCGCCGATCAATGCGCCGGACCATCAGCGCGTGCGCATGTCGCTGCCGTACTTCGAGGAATTCGGCTGGCGGCCGACGGTGTTGGCGGCAGGCCCGGAGACCGTCGAAGGAACGGACGACCCGCTGCTGGAACGAACGCTGCCCGCCGGTCTTGAGGTCGTCCGCACCGGGGCGCTACCCGTACAATGGACGCGACGGGTGGGTCTGGGCAGTCTCGCGTTGCGCGTTCTGCCGGCATTTTGGAGCGCGGGTAACAGGTTGCTGTCACGCGAACGGTTCGACGCGGTCTATTTTTCCACGACGATGTTCGCGGTCATGGCGCTGGGCCCGCTCTGGCGGAGGCGGTTTGGGGTGCCCTACATCCTCGACTTCCAAGACCCGTGGATCGATGATTCTTACGACGAACCCGGCGCGGGCCCGCCGCCCGGCGGACAATTCAAACACGGTTTCAACCAATGGCTGGCCCGGCGCCTCGAACCCCGGGCGATGCGTGACGCGAGCGAGGTCATCGCCGTTTCCCCGGCCTACGTGGAAACGTTGCGGGACCGTTACCCACGGCTCGGAGCCGACCGATTCACCGTGTTGCCGTTCGGCGCTCCCGAGCGGGATTTCGCGGCTCTCCCGGCGCTGACCGTGCGTCAAACAATCTTCGATCCGGAGGATGGGCTCAGGCACTGGGTGTACGTGGGCAGGGGTGGGCGGGATATGGCCATTGCCCTGCGCGTGTTGTTCAAAGCGGTGGCGGCGGCCCGCACGCATGACCCACAGAAATGGGCTGCTTTGCGGATGCATTTCGTGGGAACGAGCTACGCTCCCGCCGGGCGCGCGGAGAAAACGATAGAACCGGTCGCCCGTGAATGCGGCGTCGCCGATCTCGTCGACGAACACACCGGTCGTGTCCCGTATTTCGAGGCGTTGCAACTCCTGCGTCAGAGCGACGCCATCCTGATCGTCAGCTCGGATTCACCGGCCTACAGCGCCTCAAAATTGTATCCATGCATGCTCGCCCGCCGCCCGCTGCTGGCGCTTCTGCACGCGGATAGCCCGGCGGTGGATATTTTGCGGCGTTGCCACGCCGGGCAGGTCGTCGCTTTTCGTCCCGGCGCCGTCCAGGAAGCCGCCGAAGCTCTCGGCGAAGTTCTGGATACCTGTTTTTCTCACGCCGCCGCCGAACGGCCGGCAGAGCTCGATGAAGCGCACTTTTTTGCCGAGCATGGCGCCAGAGCCGTGACCGCCCGGCAATGCGAGATTTTTGACCGCGCGGTGATGCGGCTTGCACTCGATCCGCGCGAACCGTAATAATGGACTCTTGCAATGTCCCCGCCGGTGCCAACCATCCCCGTTCCAGCCGTTGTGCCTGCGCCGATCAGACGAAAATCTGGTCGGGTGACTCGATCCGTGCCAACACGCGCCCCGGCAGGGCAACCACATCAGGCGGCCTTGCGGCGGATCTTCTGGCTGGGGTCCATCTGGTTCTTTTCACTGGTCGCTCGAAAAGCAAACACCGAGCCGCCCGAAAGCCTGATCGGCGCGACGTTGATCATCGGCGCCGCCCTGCTGCCCGCATATCTGTGGGTAATGGGCAAGGTGCAGGGTTTACCCATCTTCCCCGCTTGTGCCCTCACCAGCACTTGGACGTTCGCCTTGCCGCTCGTTTCCGAGCACCCAATCGTGCTGCTGTTTCCTGGCTGGAACCAACTGGTCGCGGCGATGAGTGTCACCGGTTATCTGCTGATCGGGACCCTGTGCTGGTACCTGGTGGCGCGCCGACCCGTCAAGGTCCCGGCGGTTTGCTGGATGATGGATGAACGCTTGGGAAGTATCGCCCTGCTTGCCGCGCTCGGTTTTTGTGCGGCGTGGAACGTGATTTACACCGCAGGTTGGATCAACGTTCCCGCTGGACTGGATTCCATCATCCGCGCGATCACCCTTGCGGCGGGAGCCGTGTCTTGCTTCGTGCTCAGCTATCTTCTGGGGCGCGGGCGCTTGACGGGCGAGTTGAAGATAGCGTTCTTCGCGCTTTTCTCAATGATGCTGCTCGCCGCGCTACCCTCCCTGTTGCTGATCGGGGCGATGTCGCTGACCGCCATCGGCGCCCTGGCGTATCTGGTTTCCAGTAAGCGATTGCCGTGGCGGATCGGTCTCGTGAGCATCTGCATCTTTGGCTTCCTCCACTTGGGCAAGGCCAGTATGCGCGATCTGTACTGGAACGACGACGAGGTCCGCAAACCGGTCGCGCCATGGGAATACCCGAAATTTTTTTCGGATTGGGCGCATGAATCGCTCAAAGTCGTCAGGACTCCGAATTCCGACGAGGACAATCCCGCGGACCTGCTCGAGCGAGCCAGCCTCATGCATTGGTTGCTTTATTTTGAGGCCAGCACCCCGTATGGGTTTCCGTATTTGAACGGTGAGAGTTACGCGTTGATCCCGCGTCTCTTCATCCCGCGCTTCCTTGACCCCGACAAGCCTCGTGGTAACGAAGGCAACAATATCTTGTCCATGCATTACGGGATTCAAACGCGCGAGGACACGGAACGTACCAGCATCGCGTTCGGCCTGACGAGCGAGGCGTACGCGAACTTCGGTTACCTGGGGATTGGCGTCTTGGCGGCGATCATTGGCGCGGGCTATGGCAAGGCGGCGCAGATGGCTCGCGGGATGCCTATCCTTTCGCTCCGCGCGCTGTTCAGCATCATGATGGCCAGTATGTCCATCCAGGCGGAGTTGTGCGCGACCTCCTACGCCACGACGCTTTTCCAATCCGTGGCGGTCTTGTTGGCGTTTGCGGCGGTATTCATGCGCCCCCGGCGGCTCGCCGGGACCCAGGCCAGCCTCCTGGATTGAGCCGGGCACGACCCCGGCATCCGCATGACCGCTCACCGCCTGGCGATTGTCACGACCCATCCGATTCAGTACTACGCACCGTGGTTCCGCTCGCTGGCGGAGACCGCCCGCTTTGACCTGAAGGTCTTTTATTTGTGGGATGGCGGCGCACGGGCGCGGCGTGACACCGGCTTCGGCCAGGAAGTCCGCTGGGACGTGCCGCTGCTCGATGGCTACGCACACGAATTCGTGCCCAACGAAAGCGCCCGGCCCGGGGCAGACCATTTTTCCGGCATTCGCAACCCGGCTCTGCCCCGCCGATTGGCGGAATTTTGCCCCACTGCGGCGCTGCTTCTGGGATACAACTATCCGAGCTTTCTGCGCTTGATCTTCGCCCGGTGGCCTTTGCCGCCGCCGATCCCACTTTTATTTCGCGGCGATTCGCACCGGCTCTTCCCGCGTCCGGTCACTTT
>CAXUHC010000085.1:4935-15865 GCA_964250705.1 uncultured Chthoniobacterales bacterium
GGGCGGGCCAATCGAGAGTATTTCCGCTCGCACGGCGTTCCCGAAAAGCGCCTTCATTTCTCGCCGCATGCGGTTGATAACGAACGCTTCTCTGCCGAACCCGAGGGCACGGCCCGTGCAGCCGCGGAATGGCGGCGTTCACTGGGCGTGTCTCCAGACCGCCAATTGATCCTCTTTGCGGGAAAATTCGAGGAGAAAAAGCGGCCCCTCGACCTGTTGCAAGCGTTTCGCCAACTAGGTGCCGACAGCCGCGCCGCCCTGCTTTTTGCGGGCGCCGGTCATCAGGAGGAGGCCCTGCGCGCCCATGCCACCGGCATTCCTCACGTTTGTTTCGCACCGTTCCAAAACCAAAGCCAGATGCCGCGCACCTACGCGGCGGCGGATCTCGTCGTCCTTCCGAGTTACGGATCGGGCGAAACTTGGGGGCTGGCGATCAACGAAGCGTTGTGTTTGAGTCGGCCCGTGATCGTGAGCAGCCATGTCGGCTGTGCCCGGGACCTCGTCCAGCCAGCGCGCAACGGACTGATTTTTCCGGCTGGAAACATCGACGCGCTCGCCGATGCGCTGCGTGCGGCCTTGTCGGACCCGGCGCGGCTTATACGGTGGGGTAAGGCGGGGCGTGAGATCGTCGCCGGGTACGATTACGCGAACGCGTCGAAAGGATTATTCTCCGCGTTGGACGCTCTCGAAGCTGCCTGAACACGAACCTTCCCGCCGCAAGTGACTGGACGGCCTTTTGCTCCCATGAGTCAGCTTATTGATCGAATCATCGTTTACCGCTTCGGCCAGATCGGCGACACCGTGGCGGCATTGCCGGCGCTCTGGGCAATCCGGCAGCAATTTCCGCAGTCAGAAATCGTGCTTCTGAGCGAAGTCCCGGGCAAAAGTAATCATCTGCCACCCGAAACGGTCCTTCCCGCCACGAGTCTGGTGGACGGTTTCGAAAAGTATCCGGCCGGCACGTCGTTCCGTGGCATTCTCGCCGCGCGGCGTTGCATCGTACAACTGCGTAAAAGGGGATTCCGGACACTGGTGTATCTGGTTCCGTCCGAGCGTTCGCGTAAACAGCGGATGCGCGACGCAACGTTTTTCCGGCTTGCCGGTGTGAAGCAACTGCTGGGAACGAAAGGGTTTTTCCGCGATGGCGCGCGCCATGTGAACGGAATGCCTCTGAGACATATCCACGAGGCTGACGCTTTGCTGGCGAGGTTGAAGGAGGACGGGATCACAGTTCCTGCCGCCGGTGGAGGCAGCATGGACTTGCGAATCACCCAGGGGGAGCGGGATCGGGCCGAAAACTGGTGGCGCGCGCAAGGAAACCCATCCCTTCCGCACGGTTGGATCGCCGTTTGCGCCGGTGCGAAGGTCCCCTCGAAGCTGTGGCCATTGGAACGTTACGCGGAAGTTGTCCAACGACTGATACGCGACCACGGCGTCCTCCCGGTGATCGTCGGTGGGCCGGAAGATCGGGCCGACGCCGCTATGCTCCTGGAGCGTTGGAAGGTCGGGTTCTGTGCCGCCGGTGAATTGAGCGTGCGGGAATCGGCTGCGCTGATGAGTGGGGCGCGCTGCTACCTCGGAAACGATACGGGCGCGATGCACCTGGCAGCCGCCGTGGGACTGCCCTGCGTGGCGGTGTTTTCCGCGCGGGACTGGCCGGGCAGGTGGGAACCTTATGGCTCGGGGCACAGGGTTCTCCGTTTCGATGTGCCGTGTTCGGTCTGCAAACTAGAGGTTTGCGACAAAGGTTTGATCTGCCTGACCAATATTTCGGTCGAGCAGGTCTGCCAGGCGTGTGATGCCGTCCTTTCCGCACGAAATCTACATGGCCTCATCTAGCCTCCGCATCACTCACGTCCAGGGTATTTTTTCACCGGAGCACGGGGGACCCTGTTTTTCGTTGGCAAACTATTGCCGGGGACAGGTCGCGCGGGGGCATCAGGTGTCGCTACGCGTGCTCGAAGGCTATCCCGGGACTTCACCGGCGCTGCGCTTGGAGCTCCCGGTCGACATGCAGGTTAGGCCTGTGGACCCGCCAACGCGGCTGGGCGCATCGGCTGGCTTGAAACGCCTCCTTGCCGCCGACCCGACACCGGACATTTATCATCTGCACGGCGTGTGGCTTCGCGCCATGCATTATGGCGCGGTGGAAGCACGCCGCCGAGGCCGCCCCTACGTGGTCGAGTTGATGGGCGCTTACGAAAAACATCCCCTGCGTCAGAAGTGGCTCGTCAAATGGATCTCGCGTCACTGGTTCCAAGATGCCCTGCTGCGCCGGGCTGGCTGCCTGCATGTCAACTCCTTGCACGAGGCGCGTGCTTTGAGGGAACTGGGTTTTCGCGTGCCGATTGCCGTGATTCCGGTCGGAGTGGATACGGGTGCAATCGATGCAGACGACGTTGGGGAAGCCGTACCCGCGTCCCTTGGAGGGTTGGGCGACCAGCCTTTCGTGCTTTACCTCGCGCGGATTCATCCCAAGAAAGGGATCGAAATGCTTCTCCGAGCCTGGGCCGGTCTTCAACGGAGATTCCCGGCTCACCGGCTCGTTATCGCAGGCAGCGGCGACAAAGATTATCTCGCAGCCTGTGAGCGGTTGGCCGAAGAACTTCGCCTCGGAGAGAGTTGCGTGTGGTGCGGGCAAGTCGACGATGCCGAGAAAAGTTGGTTGTACCGGCACGCGGACATTTATGTCCTGCCAAGTTACTCCGAAAACTTCGGTAACACCGTCGTCGAGGCATTGGCACACGCGACGCCGGTTGTGACGACGGTTCATACTCCGTGGACCGGGTTGCCGGAACAAGGCTGCGGGTGGATTGCCGAAACCAACGTCGATGCGTTATCCGCCACTCTAGAAACGGCGCTGGACACCTCGAAACCCGAGCTTGAGCGGATGGGTGATGCCGGTCGGCGGTGGGTCGCACAGCACTACTCGTTGACTTCGGTGATCGGGCAGATCGACCGGGTGTATGCATGGCTTCTCGGTGGCGTGAAACCGGATGATCTTCTGGCCCCGTAGGGGGAATTTTCCTGCCGGCTCGCAGGGAAAAGCGGCCGCGCTGCCTGGGTCTTGCAATTTTCACTTGCGACCTCAATGGACCGCAACCAAACTCAGCATGTTGGTTCGGTATCGTGGCGGTAGCTGCTGACTGGCGATCATGCCACCACGGTTCTGAGCTGATCGACAGATTTTCGTAGACCCCTACGGAAAACGAAAACGAAAAAGCCGGCGTGGCGAAATTGGCAGACGCGCTAGACTCAAAATCTTGTTCCCGTAAGGGAGTGTCGGTTCGACCCCGACCGCCGGTATTTTCTTCCGACTGGGCCCGGGTGCCGTCACCGGCCCAGAGCTTGGTCACGTTTGCTCTTGTACTCGCCGTCGGGTTTCCATTCAGGAACGTGGTTGCCGACCACAATCTGGTAACCGACATCGAAAAGCAATCGCGTGTCTTGAACGGCACCGCTTAAATCCCAGGTCGGATCAATCTTGTCTGACGGCTGGTGGTAGTGTTTGGAAGTGTATTCGTCGCTTTTGAGCCGACCATATTCCGGCGTCTGCCCCATCACGTCTTTGCCGCCGTTGGGATAGAGACAAGGGACACCTTCCTTGAAAAATTCGAAGTGGTCGGCGCGGTAGAGATATCCTTTCTCCGGCTGCGTGGCCGGTAGGACGGTCCGGCCCTGTTCGGCGGCGAGCGCCTCCAGCAAGTCGTCGAGCGTGCTGCTGCCCGAGCAGATATTTTCAATTTCTCGGGTTTTCCCCCAAGGATTGACGCCGTCGATGTTGAAGTTGGCTAGCGTCTTCGCCAACGGATAGAGGGGATGGGCCGCGTAGTAACGCGCACCGAGCAACCCGGATTCCTCGGCGGTCGGGGCCATGAATAACACGGAGCATTTTGGCCCGGGCGTGAGTGTCATGTAGGCCTTGGCTAGCCCTAGCAGAGCCGCCACGCCGGACGCGTTGTCAATTGCTCCGCGGAAGATGCGCGTCTCCCCATCGGCATCCCGGCTCTGGCCAAGATGGTCCCAATGGGCGCTATAAATAATCCATTCGTCACGGCGGGTGGGGTCGCCGCCGTCGATCCGGGCGACGAGATTCCGGGATTTGAACGACCTTACCTCGCTCTGAACGGTAAAGTTCGCCTCTGTCCCCAACGCGACGGGTCGAAAATCCTTCTGCTGGGCGGCGGCCTTCAGCCGCTCGAAATCATGGCCGCAGCCAGCCAGCAATCGTTGCGCGATGTCCAAACTGATCCAGGACCGCACACCTACCGCCCCCAGGTTCCGATCCGGCGCGTCCAACTCGTAGATTTCCCTCTTCCAACTGGTTTCCACGACGGAATAGGGGTATCCGGCCGGTCCGGTCTCGTGAATGATGATCGCGGCGGCGGCACCCTTCCGCGCGGCGATTTCGTACTTGTAGGTCCAACGTCCGTAGTAGGTCATCGCCCGGCCCTTGAACATCGCATCGTCAAAGCGCGCAGGGTCTTTCGGATCGGGCAGCACGGGATCGTTGATCAGCATCAGGATCGTTTTGCCGCGTACGTCGACATCTTTGTAATCATCCCAGCCGTATTCCGGGGCGACGATTCCGTATCCGACAAACACGATCTCGGAATGATCCACCGCAACTTCCGGGACCAATCGCGACGTAGCTGCCACGAAATCTTCCGGATAGCGCAACCGCTCCGGTCCCTGGCCGAAGTCGAGCGTGAGCGTCGGCGAAGGACGAATTCCTGCCAAAGGCACTTCCTGCGCGTAGGTACCATCGGGATTGCCGGGTTTCAGTCCAAGTTGCCGAAATTGGTCTGTGATGTAGCGAACGGATAACTCCTCGCCTTTCGATCCCGGCGCCCGCCCCTCGAAATCATCCGACGAGAGCACCTCAATGTGCGCCAGCATCGCTTCCGCGGTGATGGCATCGTGCGCGGTCGCAGGCGGGGTCAAAAGCGCGGAAACGGCGGAAGATGGCATCCAGCGTCATAAATCACACCGGTGCTTTCGGCAATGGAGCTTTTGAGGCGCCGCCGCCGCGATCCGCGAAAACCCCCCCGCTGCGGTCAGCGCCGCGCGCCGGTGACCTGCGTCAGCGCGCTGTGTTTGGACGACAAGGCCGCGGCGGCGCATTCCTCGGCAAGCTGTTCGGGCCAGGTGGGCTCCAGCAGACGGGGGCTGTTCTCATGCACCAGATTTTTGTAGCGGAACACGAACCGGAGATTGATTTCCGATCCCTCGACTGCCAGCGCCGGGTATTTGCCGATGGCGCGCTGTTGGGAGGCCGCGATCTGGGCGTTTAGCGCCGCTTTTCCCGGCGAGGGTCCGCTGACCGGGGCCGGCGTGGAAACGACGACAGGCGAGGGAGCGGCCTCTGGTTCCGGCGTAGGGGTAGGCGAAGCGGCCACCACGGGCTGCGGTGAATCTGGCTCTGGCGTCGCCTGCGCGGGTTCGACGGGCACGGTCGTCTGGGGTGCGTCCCGCTCGACACGTGAGTTGGAAACTTTTCTGAGATCCGGCTTTCTATCGTGAGAATAGGAGACGCCCAGCAACGCGGCGATCAGGACCGCGGCGGCAGCAAACCGGACGGGCCAGGGATTTCTGCCACGCGCGACCAGTATCTCGGTGGGAGCGCGGAACGGCAGGTTACTTGGCGCGGTTTCCACCGATCCACCCGCCCCTGCCGCAATTTGTTCCAACGCGTTGGATTGAGCGCGGCTGGCCCGGAATGATTCGCGCCGGGCGGCCAACTCTTCCTCTGTTACCGGACGCTTGCCTCGACCAGCAACGGATATGTTTTTCGCGGTCAGTATTTCTGTGAAGGGCAAGGGAAAGGCGCACCCCGGTTTGCGCAGCGACGGAAAACTGACCGCCAGTTCACTGAGAAAGTGGCTTTCGCTCGAATCCTGTCCGCCCGTTTCCCAACCGGGTGTCAGGTGGTCCAGCAGGGAGAGCGTTTCGAGAATCTCGTTTTGCGTGGGCTGGAGGAAATTAGCGGCCAAAAGGGAGTCGGCGCCGAAGCGGCGTTGCCAGTCGCGCGCATCCTCCCGCCGCCGCGCCGTTGTTTCCAGACGTTGTCCGCCACCTCTCTTCCCGACTCTCCAGATAAAATATCCGGTGCCGATGATGGCGATCATTCCGATCAATAACAAAAGGTCTAACATGCGGAGGATGAGTAAACGTGAACGCCCTGGTTGCGAGGACGACTTCACAGATGAAATTTCGGGCCTGGGGAGAGCTTATGGACGTTGGTCGCGGGGACAGTTTGCTATTTGGAAGCACCCCGCGAGCCAGTGCGCGCGCGGACGAACTTGACCCCGGTTGAACCCCGCCGATGCACTTTAGTTTCTCGCTTAGTGATTAAAATTAAGCAATTCTTTCTGTTGTTGGGACAAAATGGCAGCAAGCACTTGAATCGACCCGAGGAATGCTCATAGCACCAGCTTAACCTCTAGCGGTTTGAGACAGCCGCCGCTCTGTAAGCACATTCGTCGGCGAGTTTCTCCGGCCAATCAGGATCGTTGAGACGCGCGTCTTTTTAGCCGTGAGCGTCTTGTAGGCGTCCAAAAATTTGGCGTTCAGTGCCGACCCGGGCTTGCATCAGATCGGGATGCGCTTTTAGCGCCCGGGCTTGGGACCCTCTCACGCGTTCAGCAAAGTTCGCTCGGACGGAATCAAGTCCTGCCTGCGCTAGTTTCTCCGCTTTCTGTTTAGCCTGACCGACGTCGGCTGCGAGCGTCTCTTCTGCTTCGGCCAATTTCTTCGATCCGCGATAAGCCGAAAGCTCGTCGCCCGATCCGTGCGCGATGCAGGGTTCGAACCTGCGACTTCTTGCGTGTGAAGCAAGCGCTCTACCACTGAGCTAATCGCGCTAAATCGTTGCGGGTCGAGCAGGGTTCTCAGGTCGGCAGCATTCCATCGGCCTTGAACGTTCGATGTCCAAGCGACGGCGTCACCACACCTTTGGTCCGCGTCCACGCGCAGGTGTTTATTATGCACTTGACCGGATCGGGAGCAAGCGAAAACGCTGACCACTCAGCTCACTTTCCCAAAATCCGGCGCCAAAACTCACAAGTCCGCCGTGGCACGGTCTGCGAACCAGTGGTTCCTGCGATGAAAATTCTGCAAACCAAAGTGGCCGAGTCCGGCCATCTGGAAACCGGGCCAACGGACGGCCACCCGGTCGTCATGCTGCCCGGCTTTCCAGACGATGCGCTCGCCCGGGAAGCGGTTGTCGCATGCCTGGACTATTGCGCGCGAGATTATCTCGCATCTGCATTGGCGCGGAGTCCTTCCCCGCTAGCCGTGCCGCTTGGCATGCGACGCTGAATCAGATACCAACATCCGGATGTGCTGCTAGATTTTCAATCAACCGTACGGTGGGACGACATTTATGATGCACACGCTTTGGGCTGGCGCTTACAACGCCATTTTGATGGGCTGGCAAACCTTTTGGGCGCTCTGCCTCGGATTTCTCGTCTCGGCAGCCCTGCAAGTTTTCGTCAGCAAACGCCAGATGGCCCGGCACTTCGGACGCACGAACCTGCGGGCGGTCGCGCTGGCGATGGGGCTTGGCGCGGCGAGCAGTTCGTGCTCCTATGCGGCGGCGGCGGCGGCGCGCAGCGCGTTTCGCCAAGGGGCGGCGTTGGTCCCCGCGATGGCGTTCATGTTTGCCTCGACCAACTTGGTCATCGAACTCGGAGCGGTGCTTTGGCTCCTGTTGGGCTGGCGTTTCGTGTTGGCAGAGGCAATAGGCGCTTTCGTGCTGGTTGCGCTCTTCTGGATGCTGGCCCGGTTGTTCCTCCCTGCCGGTTTGGAGGAAGCGGCCCGCGCGCACGCCGAGGGCGAACCGGCGCCACACGCCGGATGCCACCACAGAGAGGAGGCTCACGACTCCAGCGGTCATCATGACCACGGCCACCACCACGAAACCGGCGGCGCACATACCGACCGCCTGACTCGCATGGCCGGTGCGTTTGTCATGGATTGGCTGATGCTCTGGAAGGAAATCGCCGTCGGTTTTTTGATCGCCGGCTACCTGATGGCGCTCGTGCCGATGGATGGCTGGAAAGCGCTGTTTCTCCAAGGCGGCGCCGGTTGGCTGCAGATTGCGGAAAACGCCGTCGTCGGTCCGCTGATCGCCGTTGCCAGCTTCGTGTGTTCGGTCGGGAACGTTCCGTTGGCCAGCGTGCTCTGGAGCGGCGGTATCAGTTTCGGAGGCGTCATTTCATTCATCTTTGCGGATTTGCTTATCCTGCCGCTTATCTTCATTTACCGGAAATATTACGGTGGGCGCATGGCAGCTTATCTTACCGCGCTGTTATTTGTTTCCATGGCCGGCGCGGGGATTGTCGTAGACGTGCTTTTCAACGCGTTGCACCTGCTTCCGCCCGGTCCGCGGCCGCAATCAATGATGGAAAACGCCCATTTTGCCTGGAACTACACGACCTGTTTCGACCTCGTGGCGCTCGCCATATCGGGCGGTCTGTGGTGGCGTTACGCCCGGGCAAATCCCGCCAGTAAACCGTCCGCACATGAATGCTGCGCTCACTAACGCGCGTTCCGGGACCCGCTGGGCGGCAGCAGTGCGAAAGGCTCGGCTGCCAAGCGACGACTGGCTGCCGGTATCCACTCCAGCCGGCTCGGCAGTCCGTATGCGACCAGTTTGGTGGCTATGGCCCCACCTTCTAAGTCTCGACGCGCCGCTGGTGGCACTGGTCTGGCAACGCTGGTGGGCGCAACGCGCGGGAGTGACGATGCCCGTTTCCCGCGAAGTGATCCTCGGCTTGGGTGTTTGGTTCATCTACCTGACAGACCGCCTTGCCGACACGACAGGCGGCGAAAGGGTGTGTAGCGCGACCCGGCATGCCTTTTCTGCCCACCAACGACATTTCCTCCTTCCATTGGCGGTCGCCGTCGCGTTGACCTTGGTAGCGATAGCGCCGTCCTGCTTGCCGCTGCCGGAATTTCTGGCGGGAGTTGGCCTGTTGGCGTTGATGGTCGGACATTTCTGGCTGACGCACGGCTGGCCGGGCGGGAGATGGGCGGCGTACGTCCCCAAGGAAGCCGTGGTGGGAGCAATGTTTAGCGCCGGAAGCGCGTTCTTCGTCGCTTACCGGTCACATCATTTTGCGGGAGCTCCTTGGCTTGGGATCATTCTGTTTGCGGGCGTTTGCTTTCTGAATTGTGCGCTCATCACGCTCTGGGAACGTCACGCTGAAGACCTAAGCGAACGTTCGTCCCTGTTGAATGCCTTCCCACGTCTATCGGCCCGTCTTGGATTGCTTTGCCTGCTGTTGGCCGGATTGGCGTTGGCGGCGCGGTCCATTTCTGTGGTCCCAATCGCCGTCAGCGCTCTCCTGCTCGCGGCCCTGGATCACCACAGAAACAGTCTCTCCACAGACGCGCTACGCGTCCTCGCCGATCTGGTGCTGCTAACCCCCTGTTTGCTGCTCTGGAGATGATCTTGCCCCGGTTTTGAGGACCCGGCGGAGTGCGGGGTTGGTGATGTTTTAGTCCAGATTGTGCTCGAAGTCCACGGGGGGAGTAAAACCGGGCGCGCCGTGGAGCCGCGTCCGATTGTAGCCGTGATGGCCGGTCGCTGCTTGGTGCGGTCTGGGGAGTTTTCTGACTCAAGATGGGTAAGGTTCCCACCTTACGAACGGGGCAATGTCGAGCGTGAGTAAGCGATCAAATCGCCCTCCCTCTTATGATCATCCCTTTTTTGCAGCCGCGCCTCCTGTTCAAAATGCTCCCGCTGCTGGCCGTCACTTTTTCCAGTGACCGGTTGCACGCAGACATTGGTGGTTTCGGCACCACAGGCGCGGGCTTCAGCCTGAACTCAGGCACCACGGTCAGCAACGGCGTGGCCACGCTGACCGATGGCGGGACCAACGAAGCCCGCAGCATCTTCTATGGCACACGCCAGCCCATCGCCGCCTTCAACGTTTCCTTCACCTATCGAGAGAGTGCCAGCGTGGTCGCCACTGGCGAGGGGATCGCTTTCGTCGTGCAGAACGACAGCCGTCAGGTGCAGGCGCTCGGACGAAACGGCACGTCCCTCGGCTACGCGGGTAGCGGGGGGATAGCGGCAGTTAGTCCGAGCGCCGCCGTCGAGTTCAACCTCCTCAACGTCGCCGGTGTCACGGCGAGCAGCACCGGCTTTGCCACCAACGGCGCGCTGACTGGCAATACGTACGGTTTACCCACTTCGGCGAACTTGGGCGGCGGCGCTCCCATCCAGGTGTACATCCGTTACGACGGCAGCGTCCTGACCGAGACGCTCACCAATCTTTCCAGCGGGGTGTCCTCCCCCACGTACTCCTACACGGTCGGGAGTCTCTCCAGTGTGCTCGGCAGCGAGAGCGCGTACATCGGGTTTACGGGGAGCACCGGCTTGCTGGCAGCAACCCAGACCGTCGGCGACTTCAGCTTCGTCGCCGTGCCGGAACCCTCGCTCTGGGGGCTCGCCGCCGGCAGTGGTCTCCTGCTTCTTAGCCTGGCGCGGCTGAGCCTTCGCGTGATGCACAAACCCTCGTGATCCGCGTCCGTTTGATGTCCCCTGGAGCGTTGTCAACTCGTCAGGGCGAGCGCACGCACTTTCTGCCACACGGTTGAAATGGTCACACGGGACCCGCTCAGCGAAACAAACCCCAGAACAACGCCAGCGGATGCTTGGTCTTAGGCGGGGCGAACTTTCCTGGGTTTCCACCCGGGCGCGTGCCTCGCGGGCAAGCAGCACCTCGCGGGGGTTATCGGCGCACAGGCCGAGGGATTTCTTGAGCCGACAGTCGCCCTTTCGGAGGGCAAAGTACCAGAACGGGGGCCAAGTTTCGGACCGCAGAGACCATGAAATGTGGGAAGCTTTTCCCACTTGGGGAACTCTCAAAGGAGAGCGGGTGAAGGGAATCGAACCCTCGTATGCAGCTTGGGAAGCTGC
>CAXUHC010000086.1:0-5406 GCA_964250705.1 uncultured Chthoniobacterales bacterium
ACCGGAGCCGCGGGCGATGGGATGGAGGGTGCGGTGGCCGCCGGGGCGGATGCCGGAGTGGACGCCGGTGCGGGTGAACTCGTCGTGCCGCCCGCGCCGAAGAAATTCGGCGATTGCGCAAGCAAGGGTTGGAACGGCAATGTGCCGACGAACAGGATCAAGAATGGTCTCAAGGCAATTCCTCGTTGGTGGGTAAGGAAGGCAGCGCGGCTACGGATATAAGCCCGGCGATGGAAAATGGCGATACAAAATGCCCGCGTGGAAGCGGCGGAACGGTCCCAAGCCAACGACCAACGAATAGCTTTGCGCACCGACCGATCAAAGCTCACGGATGAGACCACACCAACTCCCCGTGATTTAGACTGCTAATTACGGCTGATTACGACTGATTCAGGCCGTTTCCGGCCTCTTCACAGCCGCGGCTCGATGATATCCTTGAGTTTGATCATCCCACGGCGGATGCGCGCCTTCACCGTTCCGAGCGGCTCGGCGAGGCGGTGTGCGATTTCGTTCTGCGTCAGGCCGTTGAAAAACGCCATCTCGATGGCCTGCCGCTGCTCGTTGGAGAGTTGCAGCACGGCATTGCGTACGATGCGGTTCTTTTCCAGCGCGTACACCTTTTCCGAAGAGTCGCCGCCGCTCTGGCCGTCGCCCGCGCCGCGCTGCTCGGAAACAGCGGTCTCCTTTTCCACCTCGTCCTTGAGACGGTGGCGGCGTTGCGCGCTGCGCAGACGGTCGATGGACTTGTTGCGCGTGAGGGTCAGCGCCCAGGTCAGCGGCTTGCCCCGGGTGCGGTCGTAGAGCTTGGCCTTGTCCCAGATTTGCACGAAAACGTCCTGGAGGACATCCTGCGCTTCCGCCTGATCGTTGAGCACCTGGTAGGCCGTGGAAAAGAGCACGCCCGCATAACGTTCGTGAAGTTGCCGGAAACTTTCTCGATCTCCGCGCCCGGTGTTTTCGAGCAATTCAATTTCCAAGAGTTCGTCGCGAGTGATAGGATGAGTAGCCATACAAAGATCGGGAAACTTGCACTGA
Organism: uncultured Chthoniobacterales bacterium; assembly: GCA_964250705.1. GTDB lineage: Bacteria > Verrucomicrobiota > Verrucomicrobiia > Chthoniobacterales > SZAS-18 > CAHJWO01. The sequence continues at coordinate 1,036 of CAXUHC010000086.1, forward strand.
CTATTCGTAGACTAAGGGGAGCGTGGACTCAACACAATCGAAATTCATGGGCGAGAGTGATACGGATTTTCGTGAAAGCGGTGTTGGCGTCCGGTTGATCGGCAGCCGCTACGGGAAAGCGCGGGTGCGGGTGGCGAGCGTGGTCCGGGGTGCGGACGGAGTGCAGGGGCTGCGTGAACTGAGCGTGGACGTGCTCGTGGAGGGAGATTTTGCCGACAGCTACACCGGGGGCGACAACGCGCTGGTGCTGCCTACGGACACCATGAAAAACACGGTTTACGTGCTCGCCGCCCGGCATGGGATCGAGGGGGCGGAAACTTTCGGGCAACTGGTGGGGCAGCATTTTCTGGAGCGAAACCCGGCGATGCGGAGCGTGGAACTGACCCTGCGCGAAACCCGCTGGGAACGCCTGACGGTCAACGGAGCGCCGCATCCGCACGGATTCCGCGCGCCGGGGTTCGGGGTGCCGATGGCGCGGGTCACGGTGGCGCGGGGAGCGGAATCGCAGGTGGAATCCGGGGTAAACGACCTGTGCCTGCTCAAAACCACGGGGTCGGAATTCAAAGGGTTCTTGCAGGACGACCTGACGACGCTGCCGGAAACGGACGACCGGATTTTTTCCACGTTGCTGACGGGACGCTGGCTGTACACCTCCGCGCCGCCTTCCTACGAGACGGCGAACGCGGTGGCGTTGGACGCGATGGTGGGAGTATTTGCCGGCGAGCACAGTGTCTCCGTGCAGGCGACCTTGTTTTCGATGGCCAGCGCCGCGCTTGCCAGGGTGCCGGAAATCGGTCAGGTGACGTTGCGGATGCCCAACCGGCATTACCTTCCCTTCAACCTGAGTCCCTTCGGCCTGGAAAACACGAACACCGTGTTTTACCCGACCGACGAACCCCACGGCCAGATCGAGGCGACGATAAGACGGATGGCGTGAGAGGCGGTGCTTACGACGGGCGCGGGGGTCTCAACGCAGAGGACACAGAGAGCGGAACGAGGTATGCAGAGAAGAGAAGGAAGGAACTTTTCTTCCCCCGTTTCTTCCCTGCGAATCTCCTGCTTTTCTTGGCGTCCTCCGCGTTGAGACTCCGTCCGACTCCCACAAGCCGAAGATTTTTTCACTTTCATGCAGCTTTTTAGTTGACGAGGCGCGTAAAGCTTGATTAAGTCACCACCCCGCCGAACAAAGCGGGATTCCTAAAAGCCTATGTTATCTCTGGAGCGAATGCTCCAAACGTTCTGGAAAAATTGAACAATACCTGTGAATCTCTGTCCAATTCTGGACGTGCAGAATTGTCGACAGTGTCTCCAGATACACGGGGATAGACAGAGCCGGAGCGCATCTCCGGTGCGTAGATAGGACGAAGGATTGCACCAACATCGCCGGTGCGCTGGCGAAATCAACCGAAGAATTCTCACCTTTTTCACACCTATGGGCGTTGAAGACTCTGATACAGGAATCAAAATTTACTTGCGGGAGATCGGCCAGATCCCTCTCCTCACTCCGCAGGATGAAATCACGCTAGCCGCGCGCATCAAGAAGGGCGACAAGGAAGCCCGGTCTTTGATGATCCGTTCCAACCTGCGCCTGGTCGTCAAAATTGCGCACGATTACGCGAACCTGGGCCTGCCGCTGCTGGACCTGATCTCCGAGGGCAACATCGGCCTGATGAAGGCCGTCGAGCGTTTCGATCCCGCCAAGGGCGGCAAGCTCTCGACCTACGCCGCGTGGTGGATCAAGCAGTCGATCAAGCGCGCGCTGGCCAACCAGAGCAAGACGATCCGGCTGCCGGTCCATCTCGTGGACAAGATCAGCAAGATGCGCCGGGTTTCCTTGCAGATGAGCGAGGAACTGGGCCGTGAACCGAGCGACGACGAGTTGGCCGAGGAAATCGGCATCGCGGCGGGCAAGGTTTCGCAGCTCAAGACGGTTTCCATTCGTCCGGCCAGCCTAGACGCGCCGATTTCGGACGAAGATTCGACCGAGTTCGGCGAGATCGTCGGTGACGAGGACGCGTTCACGCCGTTCGAGTTGCTGCGCGACAAGAACCTGCGCGACGAGGTGGACGGTCTGCTGGACGTGCTCGACGAGCGCGAACGCAAGATCATCTTCTCCCGCTTCGGCCTCGACGGCGGCAAGCCGAAGACTCTGGAAGAAGTCGGCAAGAAGTTCGGCGTGACGCGCGAGCGCATCCGCCAACTGCAGAACATTGCCCTGAGCAAGCTGCGCCGCGCGCTCCAGAAGAAGGAGCGCCCGGTGGACGTCTTGCAAGAAGCATAACGGCTGCGGTTTGCCATTTTGAGTTTGCACCGGCCCCCGGGGAGAGATTCCTGGGGGCCGTTTGCTTTTGGGTAGGAGAAAACAGAGAAACCGCGTTTTGCGCGTTTTGTTTGACGGCGTCCGGGTAGCTTGTTACCGATGAGGCCGAGCGCAAGATATGTACCCGGTTGATTTAAAACGGCGAAGAGTCTTCCTGTTGACAGACCGGCGACTCGTGATCACTGCAGGCATTATTTGCGTGGGAGGCTTCTTCTGGTTGGGCTCACGCACCGCTAAGAAATGGCGTCCGCATGCCGGACCTAGCGCCATTGCGGTGAACTCGCCGTCATTAGAAGAGGAAGACGCTTGCGAATTGAGCCTCGAAGAGAAAACGCGGAGGATCAAAGCGATGGCCAGCGTGTGGGACCAGCGCAAGGAACAGGTTAGACGTGCGTTGGCAGAAGATTATCCAGCCGCGTTGGCTCGCCGAAAAGCCGCTTTCCCTGACATCGACGACATCCTCGCTTTCCCACGGACCTATCTCCAGAACAGCAGCGTGCATGACCCGGAAGCGCGACGGCACAAAAACGAGCAGTACGGATTATTCGGGGTAAAAATGGAGACCTCATTTGTCTACCAAGCGCAGATGCACTTATACGCTGCTTACGGTCGCGCACTCAGTGATAATACACCAGTCGGTGGCTCCCTGACGGTGCAGGACCTCGCACGGCAGGAACTCTCCCATCAACCAACCTTCGAATGGTTCCGTGACACCATCACAAACATCGAACAAACGATGTTCAATGACGAGAAAGCTGCTCGGAGGGTACAGGCCATTACATCGAGTACGGAACTCATCAGCTATCTACAGGGCGCACAGGCACGCTACCAGGCAACAACTGTGCAAATGATCGAAAACGCCGGATATGACGCCCAATCACGCGATTTCCTGCTGGACCAATACCGCATGGAGGTAGCCGAAAGAATTACCAAATTTTACGACAAACAAACTTGGGAAGAGGTCAATGCCGTGATGATGAATTATTATTCTCTGTCAGCCAATATGGATGAGACGCTGCTCGCCGATTCGTCACGGGATGACGCGGAGAGCCGACGGCTACTAACGGAGTTTAGAGACATGCAGTTTCTTCAGCAGAGAAGCGCAGGGGGTAAGTAGGCAGTCAGGCAGGGGGGCGGCGCAACATAGAGCAGAGCTGTTGGTACAGCTCCACGGCTTTCGGCGCGAAGCCCGTGAGGCGGACCATCGGTTCGCCACCGTCGCGGGCACGGAAATGGATGGGAACGCTGCCTTCGCGGATGGAACCATCCTTCCGCAACAAGACCGACAGCGCGATGTTTCCCAGCCTGAAATCCGCCGGGATGCGCGCCAGCGCCGGACCCAGCGGCGCCGTGCGCATCAGCCGGTAGGGCACGTTGGCATCCACGCAATTCACGCCGAAAAACGTCAGCAAAAAAACCCGTTCCACCAGACTGACGACCACCCGCTGCCAGCCGTCGTCGCGCTGGACGCGGCGGCCATAAACGACGTCGTGGGTGTCGCGCTGCTGCCAGAGCCGTTCGAAGAAACGAGGGTCGCACTGGCCGTCGGAGTCGATCTGGAACACCCAGGGCGCCCCTCGCTCGTGGGCGATCCGGTAACCCTGGAGGCAGCTTTGGCCGTGGCCCCGGTTCTCGCGGTCGAGGATTTCCAGCCGCGCGCCGAGGCGTTCGCGCAGTTCCAGGAGCAGGGGCAGCGTGCCGTCGGTCGAGCCGTCGTTGATCACCAGGAACACGAAATCGGGCGTCCGGCGTTCCAGCTCGGCAAACCACTCCAGGATCGCCTTGCCCACCGAGGCGGATTCGTTGTAAACGGGCATCACGACGAGCAATTCCGGCGCCGGCGCGGGCGGGACCGAAATCGTTGCGGCGGTCCCCTGGGTTTTCGCTTTCAACCGGTCGAATTCCGCCAGCGCCATGCCGACGACCTGATCCATGTTGTAATAACGATAGGTCGCCATCCGCCCGACGAAGCTGGTGCGCGGCTCGGCGTGGGCCAGCGCCTCGTATTTTTTGCAGAGCGCCTGGGCATCCGGCGCGGGGAGGGGATAGTA
>CAXUHC010000086.1:5416-15847 GCA_964250705.1 uncultured Chthoniobacterales bacterium
GCTTCGCGTCCCGGCAGGTAATCCTGCGGATACTCTCGTACGACCGTCGTGACGGGGAGTTTTTGTCCCGTGGCGTGTTTGATCTCGACGATGCGGGTGAAGTCGTGGTCGTTGGGATAGTTGACCTGCACCACCGGCTGAAAGAATTCCTGCTCGATGGTTTCCGGCTCGAACCGCAGCGAGCGGTAGGGCAGCGGGCCGTGGCAATGGTCGAAATATTCGTCCAGCGGGCCGGTGTAAATGAGATGGTCGTACTCCACCTCCGTACGGGCCTCGCGGTAGTCGGTCTTGAGCCGGACTTCGATGTTCGGATGCGCGAGCATCCGCTCGAACATGGGAGTATAGCCGTCGCGCGGCATGGCCTGGAAGCTTTCCGAGAGGTAGCGGTCGTCGCGGTTGGTGCGGATCGGGATGCGCCCGCACACGCTCGGATCGAGGTCGCGGGGGTCGCGGTGCCACTGCTTGCGCGTATAGTTGCGGAAAAATTTCTCGTAGAGCGCCGGGCCGACCTGCGAGACGATCTTTTCCTCGGAGTTGCGCGCGTGTCCGCTCGGCGGCGGCACCCGCCACCTGGCGAGCGACTCGGCCATTTCCTCGCTGGTGGAGGATCGTCCGATGAACTGCTCGAACGTGTTGAGGTTGATCGGGAACTGCCAGAAACGGCCATCCGACCACGAAAGGATTTTGTACTCGAAAGGCCGCCACCCGGTGAACTGGCTCAGATAGGCGCGGATGCGCTCGGAATTGGTGCGGAAGTAATGCGGGCCGTAGCGGTGGAGCTGGACGCCCGCGCGGTCGTGGAAGTCGAAAGCGTTTCCGGCGAGGTGGCCCCGGCGATCCACCACGAGGCAACGCTTGTTGAGCTGGCTGGCGAGACGTTCAGCCAGGACCGCCCCCGCAAAGCCCGCGCCGACGATCAAATAGTCGTAACGGGGGCGGTGAGATTCAGGTTTCAAGAATCAAGATTCACGGAAGTCTCAAGGTTCAAGGTTCAAGGTTCAAGTCGGAACATTACGGAGTCTCTCTTGGCTGCTTCCTTGAAGCCTGGTTCTTGACCCTTGAATTTTACCGCCGTTGCGCGGCGGTTCATGGTTTCTTGAACTGCGGGACGATCTGCGCGATGAAGCCTTCCACCAGGCGGGCGGTGTCCACCGGATTCAGGCCGTCAGCGGGACGCAGGTTGGCGGGCAGGTTGTCCGTCACGCTGGCCGCCACGGTGATGTAGGCCCAACGCTGCGCCTCGCCGAAGAGGATGCGGTCCTTTACGTCGATGAACGTGCGTTTCCAGTGGGAAGCCGTGACGTCGTGCTCGCCGACGAACCAGTAGTAGTTCAGGTTGCGCCATGCAAGCGTGTGGGTGGCGTCGGGGTGCATCTCCTTTTCGTCCGAGAGCTTGGTAACGGTCAGGGGCGGCGTACCGGCGGGCAGGGGAATACGCACCTTGTCGGAACGCTCGACCGTCCAGCCCTGGGCGCTCAGGCAGCGTTCGGGCCGGTGGATGCTGTTGGCCATGTCCGCGCCGCTGAGCACGATGGACACGTACATTTCGTTGCCCTTGTCGTCCCTGTAGAAGCGGCGGGCGAAGCCGGTGTCGGGCGCGAGGCCCTTGAGTTCCTCGGGGCTGACGGGAGCGTCCCGGCCCGTCCAGGCGCCGACGTTATCCGGGAGCGCCAGAGCGATCCCGGCGGGGCCGAGGGCGGTCTTCTGCGGCAGGAAAAACACGAGGCCCAGGCCGAGCACAAAAAGAGCCTGCAAGATGACGAGCCGTTTAGTAATCATAGCTGAGAGTTTTGCCAGGCAAGGCTGGGCTCGTGGTGATGCTCACGCCGGAAGGAGGCGGAGTGCCCGGGCGCGAAGGAGGGCGCGGAAGGGTGGGCTGATTCCAGTTGAGCAGTTTGTTCACCACGCACAGCGCGCCGAACGCAAAGGGGAACGACACCACATAGGCCGAAATCTCGTGGAACCAGCCGCCCGCGACGTTCTGACCGAAGCATTTAGCGACGACCATGATCGCCGTCAGCCGCGCGAAGTTGCCGACGATGGCCACCGGCGCAGAAGACGCGAAAAGGACCAGTTTTTTCCACAGACTGTCCTGCGTCAGGTGGGCAAAGACGGCGGTCATCAGCGTGATGGCCATGAGCGAGTTGATCCCGCTGCAATCGCCGATGACCTGGAACTGGAAGCTTTCATCCACGGCGCGCAGGCTCGTGCCGATGGAAATCATCTTGATCCCGATGAGGTTGCACGCCATCCGCGCAGCGGCGGTGGCCATGACTTGCAGCTTCACGGTGGCCTGGTCGATGTCCGGCACCGGGATCATGAAGAAGATACAGGCCACCGGGAAAAACAGCACCTGCGCGGCCCGCCAGCCCGCGGCGAAAAGGATCGGGCCCAGCAGCATGAACGGCAGTGCGCCCCAGGCGAACCGCGGCTGCAAGGCCCGTGCGGACGCGAGGTAAAGCAGCACGCCGAAGCCCATGACGGCCAGACCGGCCACGGAAGCAGGCTTGGGCACGATCCCGCGCAGTTTGGGGATCGCGTTCCAGAGGAGGAAAAGGATGATGAGAGGCACGAGCGGGCCGTGCTCGTAATGGGTTTCCGGGGTCCACGCCGAGCGAATCCACTGCCAGGCCGTGATGAAACGGTGATCCGCCGGGACGTAGAACAGCGGCACGCCCACGTAAAAAGCGCCGAGGGTGACCAGCAATGTCCCGGCCAAGGCCGCCGACGCGGGGTTGGCCCGTGCCCACGCGAGGGCCAGCGTGTGTCCGGCGGGCGCGAGCGCAGGCTCGGGCGGCACGGCAAGCTCGGCAACGGGGGGCGGGGGAGTCTCGGTCATGAGAAGAGGCGTTCTGTCCATTATAAAGGAGGCAGGTTGCCCCCGCCAGAGGTTTTTGGGTAGGGCTTTCCCGGACAGAGGTGGATGGCGGCCCCCGGGTGCCATCCACCCTTGATTTCCGGTGTCGGCGGCCTGATTGTCGGCACACTCACGCGCTTATGGATTCACGTCACAACGGTTTGATGCTCGTCGCGGCGGGGTTGGTCCTGGTGCTGGCGGGTGCGCTCGTGTGGAGCGGGCTGCTCGGGTTTTTCGGACGGCTGCCGGGGGATTTCCGCTACGAGGGCGAGCACACGCGGGTGTACGTGCCGTTCGTGTCGATGCTGGTGGTCTCGGTGGTGCTGAGCCTGTTGGCGGCGGCGGCGCGGCGGTTTTTCTAAGGTTGCCATGTTACGCTTCCGGCTCTCGGGGATTCCGTTCGCGGTCACGCCTTATTTCTGGATCGGCAGCGCGATCTTCGGCTCCGGCGCGGCGCGGGGACCCAATGCCTTGCCGCTGCTGGCGGTGTGGGTGCTGTGCGTGTTCGTGTCCATCGTGCTGCACGAACTCGGGCACGCGCTGGCGGGGCGGCAGGTGGGCGTCTCGCCGCACGTCGTGCTCTACCAGATGGGCGGGCTGACGTTTCTGCCCGGCGGGGCGATGACCCGCGCGCAGCATATCTACGTCAGCCTGGCGGGCCCGGCGGCGGGGTTTTTCGGCTACGGATGCGTGTTGGCGGCGAGGTATTTCCTGGGCACGACCGGCGCGGGAGACTGGGTGGAGTCCGGCCCGATGACCAGCCTGCTCATCGGCGAGGCGATCAATGACCTCGCCTACATCAACGGTTTCTGGACGCTGTTCAACCTGCTGCCGATCCTGCCGCTCGACGGCGGCCAGGTGTTGCGCGACGTGCTCGGCCCCCGGCTGCTGGGGGTCACGCGGATGGTCGGCGGGGTCTGCGCGGCAGGTTGCGCGGTCCTGGCGTTCCAGGTGGGTCAGCCGTTTATCGCGTTTTTCCTGGGTTACATGGCCTACGCCAATTTCCGGGGCGACACGCGCGCCCTGCCCGGCGGGACGGGGCAGGGTTGACGCGGGATCAAGTTCCGCCGTTCCCGGGGCAAACGGCGGCCCCGCCAAGAGGTTCAGCGGACTTCCGGGGCCAGCCGCGGTTTGCTTCGGCGGACGACCAACAGGAGGGCCAACCCGACGCCCACGGCGGCGTAGGTCCCCGGTTCGGGCACCACGTTGAACGTGGCGACGAACGCTCCAGCGTTATCCCCATAGGCTCCCGGCGAGCCGTTGTAGCCGGGGGCGTCGGCGATCCCCAGAAAGAGGCGGGTGGCGCCGGCGGGCACGTTGAACAACTGGATGGCGCCGGTTCCGTCGCCCGTGCGGCCGTCACCGATGAAGAACACCTGGTTCAACAACGGCGAAAGGCTGGAAAAGTTGGTGCCGGAGTTGATGAAATTCAACGATGCCGGCGCGGGATCGGCGGGTTCCGCATTCGTTTCGAATACCCCGACCAACCCGCCCGCTCCTGGCGCGGTGATGCCGGACAGACCGTTGAAGGACGTGGTGGACGAACCGGTCACGGCGGCCCCGATGCCATCCGGGTCGTTGAAATTCCCGCCGCTGTTGAGGGTTACCGTGCCGGTCACACTTGAAAACGTGAGCTGCAAGCTGCCTGCGGGGAAACTGAAGGACGAAGGCTGCGTGCCACCCGGATTGGCGGCGTGACCGGCACCGTAAATATCGTCGGTGCCGTTGACGGTGATGGTGGCGGCGAGCGAGGACGAGGCCAGGGCGCAAACGGCCTGGCTGACGAGGAATAGTTTGCAGAGACGATTCATTTATATTTTCTGTTTATTGCCGTAACGAGCCGCAAACCTCCCGCCCGGAGCCCGGGCAAAGCCACGGGGGCTGGCCCTGACACGGAGGATGCGCAACGCCGAGGATGATAAAAGCTTGTCCAACGGTCAACAAGTATACTTTAGGATGTGTCCGGCGATGAACCGGTTGCCTATGCTTGCCACCTTGGCGTCGTTCGAAATCCCTATCCGAAAAATATTCCGGCTGTAGGGACGGCGCCCCGTCGCCGTGTCCGGTCCGCGCAGACACGGCGACGGAGCGCCGTCCCTACAGCGGTTGGGAGATCAACCGGAGAGGCGCTAATAAATCTCCACCGGCGAGCGTTTGCCGTCTTCGGGGGCGCGGTGCGAAGCGGCTTCCTCGCCCATCACGTCCACGCGCAGTTGCCAGACCTCGGCGTCGAGTCGGCGGAAGGCGTCCTCGCTGAAATCGGAAACCGGCGGGGCCAGTCGCGCGCGCGTGGCGGCCACGGCGGCCAGGGCGCGGTCGAGGTGCGCGGCGGGGGCGGTTTCCAGAAAGGCGCGCGCATTTTCGAGTTGTTCGACGCGGTGGCAGATCATCGCCATATCCGCCCCGGCGGCGAGCGCGAGGTGCAGGGTCTGCTCCAGGGTGTAGCCGTCGAGGATCGCGCCCATGTCGAGGTCGTCGGTCATGACGAGGCCCCGGAAGCCGAGTTCGCCGCGCAGGAGATGGGTGATAACGTTGCGCGAGAGCGACGCCGGAAACACGGTCTGCGGGTCCAGGCAGGGGTAATGCGCGTGGCAGACCATGACGCTGTCGAGTTCGGCGGCCAGCGCGCGAAAGGGCGCGAGTTCCTCGGCGTCGAGTTCGGCGCGGGTGCGGGCGATGACAGGCAATTCGTGGTGGGCGTCGGCGCGGGCGGAGGTGTAGCCGGGGAAATGCTTGCCGCAACTGGCGATGCCGCCCGCGCGCAAGGCCGCGTTGAACGCCCCTGCCAGCCGGACGACCTGCTCGACATCGACGCCGTAGCAGCGACCGCGCAAGCTGTTGTCCACGGTCTCGTCGCCATTGAGGCAAATGTCGAGCACGGGGCAGAGGTCGAGGTTGAACCCGAAAAGGCGCAGCAGCCGGGCGGTGAGATCGCCGTGGCGGGCGACGAGCGCGGCGTCGTCGAGCGCACGGAGCTGCGTCGCGCCGGGCGGCTCGCTGCCGATGGCCTTGAGCCGGGAAACGCGGCCGCCTTCCTGGTCGATGGTGATGATGGGTTCGGCGTCGGAAAGGTCGCGCAGATCGTCGAGGAGTTTCCGCAGGCCGGTGGGCGAGACGATGTTGCGGGTAAAGAGGATGTAGCCGCCGGGCTGCACGCGGCGCAGCGTGGCGGCGGTGACGGGGTCGAGTTCCGGGCCGGGCAGGCCGACGAGCAGAAGGTGACCGGGATGTGAGGCGTCCATTGTTAAATCGTCCGCAGATTACGCGGATTTCTGCAGATTGACAGAAAAGGAAGGCAGGAAAATTTCCTCCCTTCTTAATCTGCGAAAATCCGCGTAATCTGCGGACCGTTCCGCTTCGCCGTCATGACCCTGATCTCCACAAAAACCTGGCGCTGCCTCGCCGTCATGCTCCTCGTTTTGCCCGCGCCGGCCTCCGCCCAGTCGGTCAAGCCCGGCATCGACACCCTGCGCGACACCGGCTTCTCCGCCGTCGCGGGCAAGACCATCGGCCTCGTCACCAACCAGACCAGCACCGACGCCCGCGGCCAGCGCGACCGCGCGATCCTCCAGGGCGCGCCCGGCGTCAAACTCACCACCCTGTTCACCCCCGAGCACGGCCTCGACGGCACCGAACCCGCCGGGAAATACGTCGCGTCCCGCAAGGACCCCGTGACGGGTCTGCCCGCGTTTTCGCTCTACGGCACCACGCGCAAGCCGACGCCCGGCATGTTGCGCGGACTCGACGCGCTCGTCTTCGATTTGCAGGACGTGGGCTGCCGTTCCTACACGTATCTTTCCACCCTGGCGCGCTGCATGGAGGCTTGCGGCGAGAACAACGTCGAGCTGATCGTGCTCGACCGGCCCAACCCGCTAGGGGGCAACCGGGTGGAGGGGCCGGGGATCGAGAGCCAGTGGATCTCCTTCGTCGGGCAGTTTCCCGTGCCGTACGTGCACGGCCTGACGGCGGGCGAACTGGCCAAGATGATCAACGGCGAACACTGGATGGCCGCGCAGTGCAAGCTGACCGTCGTGCCCATGCGCGGTTGGCAGCGGCAGATGACCTGGGGCGACACCGGGCTGCGCTGGATCAAAAGCTCGCCCAACATCCCGCGCGGCAATTCGCCCGCGTACTACGTGGCGACGGGCATCGTTGGCAACCTGAGCGGGCTGGACCTGGGCATCGGCACGGACGTACCGTTCGAGCGCGTGGGCGCGGGGTACGTGAACGCCGAGGAGTTCGCCGACTACGTGCGTTCGCTCGGGTTGCCGGGGGTGCGCGCCACGCCGTTCCACGCGGCGGGCGCGGGCGGCGCGCATCTCTCCATCGACCCGCACGCGGGTACCAACCTGACGGCGATCAACGTGTATCTCGCCGCCGCGCTGTATCGCGCCGGAGGCACGCGGCTGTTCGCGCACGCGGCGAGCGACCCGGACCAGATGCTTTACAAGATTTACGGCAGCCGCGCGCTGGCGTCGCAGATCGAGGGGGGCACGCCGCCGCGCGAGATCGTCGCCGGATGGACGGCGGGCGTGGAGCGTTTCCGGCGGGAGCGCGCGCCGTACCTGATTTATTGAGGAGTCAAAATCAGAGAAGCAAGGGAGTGCCTCGGAGAGGCATCCCTACCTCGGTGTGGACGCCGCCGGCGCGGCGGCGGGGTGCGGCGGCGCGAACGTGGAAGCCTTCGTGGGATCAGCCACGACTTTCGGCACGTCGGCCAGGACCAGCGCATCGTTGTTCTCCGTGAAGGTGATGGCGTAATCCGCCAGCATGTGCCCGCCGGAATCGGCGAGTATCAAGCGCGACGACCCGCTGCGGTCCATGAAGCTCATCAGCGGTTTCATCGGCGCGGTTCCCAACTGGTCGAAGATCAGCGCGGGCCACGGCATTTTCTCGCGGCGCATCATGTTCTCCAGGTCGAAAACCGAGCGGTCGCCGCTGATCACCACCAACTCAAATTCGGGGTGAGCAGGGCGAAAACCGCGGTAGAATTTGACGAGTTCCGGGGCGAACCGGCGGCCCCCGGCGCTGACGTAGGTCGAGTAATACAGGGCGATGATTTTCTTGTTTCCCAGGATGCTGCCGTTCTGGGGTTTGAATCTGCCGTCGTCGAAGGTGGCCAGTTTGCCTTCCAGGAGGGTTTCGAGATAGCGGTCGGCGGTCGGAGCGGGGGCGGGGACGGCAGGGGCCGCGGCTGGCGGCGATGGCACGCGGGGCGGTTCGGCCTGCCGTGTGGCGGCAGTGCGCTGGTCGACGGTTTCCTGACGTTGCCGGGCGGCGGCGGCCTCGTCGGCGGTGAGCGCGTGGCGGGTCGTCCGGAGGGTGTCGATAAAGGCCGTATCCGCCCCGGCCTGACGGAGCGATTTCTCGGCGGCGGCGTCCAGCGGTTCGAGCAGCGGACGACCGGCGGTTTCGTGCAGCACGTCGGCGCCGGTGTAGCCACCGCGCAGCATCAGGGAAAGCTCCTTGACCGTCACCGGCTGGGTGCCGGCGGTGGCAGACGCGAGCAACAGCCAGAGGCCGCACAGCGCCAGCGGGCCCGGGCGGGCGAGCCTGGAAAAAAGCAGGTTCATGGCACCGGAATGGAGCCGGTTCCATGCCGGGCCGCGGCGGCGGGGAACCGCCTACTCGACCCGCGCGGCGTCGCCCATCAGCTTGGCCAGATCGTTGGCCACCTTATATGGCCCGACGTACTGCTTGCCCTGGTAGCTGTCGGAAAGCACCTTGCCGTCGCCGTCCACCACGACGAGATCGGGGATGCCGCTGCCCGCGTAGTGGGTCAGCTCGCGCTCGGTCGCCTTGCGCTCGAAACGCAGCGCGGCCCAGGGCATGCGGTCCGTCTTCATGTAGTTCTGCATGTCCATCGGGCCCTCGTCGCTGGAGATGAAAACGATTTCCAATTCCGGGTGCCGCTGCGCCACCTGCTGGTAGAAGCTGACGAGTTTGGGCGTGAACGCGCGGCAGGGGCCGCACCAACTGGCCGAGTAATAGAGGCCGAAATACCGCTTCCCGGCGAGCTTGGAATCGTCGTAGCCCTTGAGCGAGCCGTTTTCAAACGTCACGAGTTTGCCGCGCAGGAGGTTCGCCATGTGGTTGGGGTTGGCGGCGACGCCGGACGGCCCCCCGGCGGGAGCGGCGGCCATGCGCTTGCGGGCGCTGTTGGCGTCGAAGGGCGAGAGCGTGTAGCTGCCGGAATCCAGCGCGGCGACGAGGTGCGCGTCGGCCCCGGCGGCGCGCAGGGCTTGATCATCGGCGGGCGTGGGTTTTTCGAGCAGGCGGCGGGAGGTCAGCGCGGTGAACAGGTCCGCGCTCGGGGTGCCCGCTTTGAGCTTGGCGGAGATTTCCGCGACGGTGAGCGGATTTTCGGCGGTCGCAGCGTCGAAGGCCCACGACGCGGTGGCCAGACCGAACAGCCCGCAGGCGAGGAGCAGGGAAACCTTGTGCATAGGGGAATCAGGCTATCAGGCCAGAGCGCGGGGTGTAAAGCGCATTGAACTTCCGGCAGAAGTCAGAAGTTGTCCGCAAATGACGCAGATTACGCAGATTGCAGAGGGGGAAGGAGGAAAACCTGCCATCTCCTCTGTTTCCTAATCTGCGGGAATTTGCGTCATCTGCGGACGATCCTCCGACCGCCGCGCCCAGACCACCGTGGCCGCCAGCAGCACGAGACCCAGCGCGCTCGCGCCGAGCAGGGCGGGCAGGTCGCGCGGCCCGTACCGGAAACTCACTTCATAATCCCCCGCCCCCGGCAGGAACACCCCCGCAAACGCCTCGTTCACCCGGAAGCACGACGCGGGTTTCCCGTTGATCTCCACCCGGACGTTCGGCGGGTCCTGAAACCCTTCGAGCAGGGTGGCCACGCCCGGCCCCGTCGCGCGCACGCGGAAACTCGTCGCGTGGTTGCCCAGCCGGTAGCCGGTCGCCGGGACGACCGTGCGGCCGTCGCCGCGGCCGCCTTCGCGCAGCAGCGCGCGCAACGCTCCCCCCGCCGCGCCGTCGAACGCTTCCGGCGCGGCCGCCGCGAAGGGCCTCCCGTCCCCCGCGCCCAGCAGCGCGAAAAGCTCCTTGCTGCCGTGCGACACGGTGAGCGCGTCCGTGAAAAACGCGCGCGGCCAGGCGGTGTCGCTCTCGTAAAGATCGAGATCGTAGCGCCCCAGCCCGTGCGTGCCCGGCCACGGGGCAGGCGCGGGGCCGGCCACGGCGTCCGCGTAGAAACGCACGTTGAGCAGGTCGTAAAAACGACGCACTGCCGTCACGAGTTCCCGGTTTGCCGCCATGCGCCAGTGCCAGAGCATCGGCAGTTGGGAATCCACCAGCAGCGCGTGGAAATACCGGTTTTGCAGGGCGTCGGGACCGCAGATGGCCTCCAGGCCGTACACCCCCATGAAGCCCGGCACGAGGTTGTCGCCGATCCCGAAGCAGCGGCCCGGCTCCGTGCGCTGGCGGGCCAGCAACGCTTCCACGGCGGGCGAGCGCCCCAGGAGGTCCACGCGCGGCGGCGGGTGGATGACGTAGCGGTCGAGCCCGACGACGGCGTGCGCCTGCTGGCCGCCGCGCCAGAGCAGCGCCCCCAG
>CAXUHC010000087.1:0-5771 GCA_964250705.1 uncultured Chthoniobacterales bacterium
ACCTCGGCACGATGGTTGCCCCGATTGCGGGCGCGCTGCTGGCCAAGCGGTTCCAGGGCACCCTCGACGGCGTGGTGGGCGCGACCTGCATCGGCGACGGCGGCACCTCGACCGGCTCCTTTCACGAGGGCGTGAACATGGCGGCGGTCGAGCGCCTGCCGTTGGTCGTCATCGTAGCGAACAACCAATACGCGTATTCCACCCCCACCAGCCGGCAATACGCCTGCGCCGACCTGCTCGACCGCGCCGCCGGGTACGGCTTCGCCGGGCATGCCGTGGACGGCACCGATCTGGGCGCCTGCCTGGAAACCGTGGGTAATGCCGTCGCCGCGGCCCGCGCGGGCAACGGTCCGCAGATGGTCGTTGCCCGGCTGCTCCGGCTCACCGGCCACGGCGAACACGACGACGCTTCCTACGTGGACCCGACCCTGCGGGCTTCGGCGGTCGGCGGCGACTGCGTCAAACTGGCACGTCAGCAAATTCTGTCTCGCGACTGGGCCACCGCCGAGGAACTCGACGCCTGGCGCGCCCGGTGCGTCTCGCAGGTAGACGCCGCGTTCGCCACGGCCGCCTCCGAGGCCCCGCCCGACCCCGCCCGGGAAGACTGGTCCGCACTGAGCACCCGGCGGCTGGCGGGCGATCCTTCGGCAGCCTGAGTTTTCCCTGCGCCGATTGAGGCGGCGTGCATTCCCCTTCCCCAAGGATGAGCATCACCTATCTAGAAGCGATCCGCGAAGCCCAGGCCCGCGTGCTGGCCGAGGACGACCGTGTGTTCATCTACGGACAGGACGTGGGCGTGTTTGGCGGCGCGTTCAAGGCGACCAAAGGACTGGCGAAGGAATTTCCTGGACGGGTGCTCGATTCGCCCATCAGCGAGGACGCGCAGGTGGGCGTGGCCATCGGCGCGTCGATTGAAGGGATGCGGCCCATCATCGAAATGCAGTTCGCCGATTTTTCGAGCGTGGGTTTCAGCCAGATCGTCAACCAGGCGGCGACGCAGTTCTGGCGCACGCAGGTGCCTTGCCCCGTGGTGGTGCGCCTGCCCAGCGGCGGGACGAGCGGCGGCGGGCCGTTCCACTCGCAGAGCGTGGAGGCGATCTACGCCCACTATCCGGGACTGGTCGTGATGACGCCCGCCACGGTGGAGGACGCCTACCACATGTTCCTCGAAGCCGTGGCCATCGACGATCCCGTCATTTTCTGCGAGCACAAGTTTCTCTACTACCACCTCAAGGCCGAACGCCTCCCCACGGACGACGAACCCGCGCTGCCCGTGGGCCGCGCACGCATCGCCCGCGCCGGACGCGACGCCACGGTGGTGACCTACAGCGCGATGGTCCACGAAGCGCTCTCGGCGGCCGACACCCTCGCGGCGGACGGCGCGCGGATCGAGGTGGTCGATCTGCGCTCGGTCAAGCCGCTGGACATGGACACGGTTCTCGGCAGCGTGGCGCGCACCGGGCGGTTGCTCTGCGTGGGCGAGGCGTTCCCCTGGGGCGGCGTGACGGCGGAGGTCGTTTCCCGCGTGGCGCAGGAAGGCTTTTCGCTCCTCGACGCCCCGCCCCGGCGGCTCAACGCCAAGGATACCCCCGTCCCCTATCATCCGCAGCTCTGGCAGGCCCACCGGCCCGGCGCAGCGGCCATCACGCGCGAGCTGCGCGAACTCCTCAAATTCTAATGTTCCCCCGGCCCATCCGAGTTCCCATCATCATGCCCCAGCTCGGCGAGTCCATCGCCGAGGCAACGGTCGTGACCATTGCGGTGAAGGTGGGCGACCACGTCACGGCGGACCAGGAAATCATCGAGGTCGAGACGAACAAGGCGCTTCTCCAGGTCACGACGCCCTGCGCGGGCGAAGTGCTCGAACTGGTTGTCCAGCCGCAGGAAACCTACGCGGTCGGCGCGACGCTCGGCTACGTGCAGGCCGCCCCCGAGGAAGCGGAACGGCTGGGTCTGAAATCGCCGGACGACGGCAGCGACGCCGCACCGAGGCCCGCTGTCGAGCCCGGCACGCAAAACGGCAACGGCCAGCACGATGCGCCGTCGCTCCCGCTCCGCGCCGAGGAGCCGACTGACGGCGCCGGGGGGCGCGAACCCGCCGTGGCGCAGCCGACGCTGGCGAAAGTGGGGCTCGGCGGTGGCAGCGGGCTGCCGGTGCCCGCGCGCTTGACCGGCGCGGGCTATCTGTCGCCGAGGGTCAAGGCGCGCGTCGCGGAACTGGGCTTACAGGCTGCCGATCTCGCCGGGGTCGCCGGAACGGGCGCGGGTGGTCGTGTCACGGTCGATGACCTGGAAAAATTTCTCGCCGACCTGGATACCCGCATCACCCAACCCGCCTCGGCGATGCGCGTGGCGGTCGGCGACGCGATGCGCCGGAGTTGGGCGCGCCCGCTGGCGACGGTGGGACGCTCCGCTCGGCTGGACGCGCTGCTTGCCCACCGCAAAACGCAGCCCGACCCGAAGCCCGGCGTGGTGCTGTACGTGATCCGTGCGCTCGGGCTGGCGTTGGCCGAGGACGGCACGCTGGCCTCCCAACTCGTCGGCAAACGTCTGGTGTCGGCGGCCTCGGTGGACATCGGGTTCGCGGTCGAGGTGGACGGCGGCCTGATGGTCCCGGTTTTACGCGGTGTGGACAAGACTTCGGTCAACGCATTGAACGCGCAGTATCAGGAACTCGTCGAGGCGGCGCGGCGGCGTCAACTGCCTGCCGGCACGACTGGCAACGCCGCGGCGACCGTGACCAATTTTGGCACGTTCGGTCTGGTCTGGGCGACGCCGATTCCGTTGCCCGAGGAATCGCTGATGCTCGGTTTAGGGGCTGGGCAAAAAGTGCCGGTCTGGGACGAGGAAAAAGGCGATTTCGTCCCCGCAACCGAAGCGGAAATCACGCTGAGTTTCGATCACCGTTCGCTGGACGGCGGCGGTGCGGGGCGTCTGCTCGCGCGCTTGGTGAAATTGCTCTCCGAGCCGGACAGGCTTTGATCGGAAGCAGAAAGTGAACGCAGGAATTGTCAGCGTCCTCTACTTGGTGATATTGGCCGCAGCCTTTCTTTGTTCGGGCGCTGCCTGCGCACGCGCTTTCGATTTACCGCCTCCAGAATGGCTCTTCGACGGTGCGCTCTCCACTAGGAGCGGCAGGCCATAGCGTGCGTCCTCGCGCGCAGCCGTTCGCTGAGCCTGCCGCATCGCCTTGAGTGCTTTCGCAGCAAAAGGAGATTTAAGAGATTTCACCGAGCGCTTTTTGGCTTTGGACTTGCTCATAGGTTTCATCCCTCGTTCCCAAGCAGGGCTTGGAAGCGAGGAAAGATGATATGAGCCTCCTCTTGCCGGAGCTTCAACCAATCGCTACCATCCAAATATGCACGGCACCTACACCGCGATCATCAAGGAAGACGAAGGCTGGTGGATTGGTTGGATCGAGGAAATTCCGGGCGTCAACGCCCAGGAAAAAACCAAGGCCGAATTGCTCGCTTCGTTGCGAGAGGTTTTGACGGAGGCGCTGGAATTCAACCGCGAAGAAGCACGCAAGGCGGCTTCCGGTAATTTCGCGGAAGAGTTGCTGACGGTATGAAACGTCGGGCGTTGATTCAGCACCTCAACGCTCATGGCTGCGTGCTCATCCGCGAAGGCAGCAACCACTCTTGGTGGGACAATCCGACGCAGAACCGTCGTTCAGCCGTCCCACGGCACTCCGAGGTGCCCGACTTGTTAGCCAAGAAAATTTGCAAGGACCTTGGCATCCAAGGTCCCGCATAAATCGGGCCTACTCCTCCGACAGCGTGTCGATCCTCTCGGCCAGCTGGAAATCCAACTCGGTCAGGCCGTTTTTGTTGTGCGTGTAGATGCTCAACTTGACCTTGTTGTAGCGGATGTCGATGTCCGGGTGGTGCTCCTGCTCCTCGGAGATTTCCGCCACGAGGTTCACAAAATCCATCGCCCCCGTGAAATCGTCGAACTCGAACACCCGTTCGATCCGCTTCTTGTCGGATTCCCACTCGGGAACCTTTTTGAGGTAATTCTTGATTTCTGCTGCGTCGAGTAGGTCGGCCATAAAATAAAAGGATCGGATGCTGAAAACTTGGGTGCGTGGAACTGTTCGGCGCACGAACCGAGGGGAGAAATAGCACTCCCGCCCGCGAATTCAAATTTTCATACGGTCCATTTTACGTTGGCGGTGGCCCGCTTGGTTGGACCTAAATTCACCGGCACCTTGAGCCTTGAACACCGCGGCACCCTACGTTAGGGTGCCTGCCCACTTGTTTACCGCCAACTTTTAATTCCCCGCACCCCATGCCTTCCGGCAAGATTTTCGACAACATCGTCCAGACCGTCGGCCACACGCCGCTCGTGCGGCTCAACCACGTCACTGCCGGTCTTGATGCCACCATCGCGCTCAAGTGCGAATTTTTCAATCCGCTCGGCAGCGTCAAAGACCGCATCGGCATGGCCATGATCGAGGCGGGCGAACGCGACGGCAAGATCAACCAGGACACCGTGATCGTCGAGCCGACCAGCGGGAACACCGGCATCGCGTTGGCGTTCGTCTGCGCGGCCAAGGGCTACAAGTGCATCCTGACCATGCCCGAGACGATGAGCCTGGAGCGACGCACGCTGCTCGCCATGCTCGGGGCCAAGCTCGTGCTCACTCCCGGCACCGAGGGGATGAAGGGCGCCATCGCCCGCGCCAACGACATCGTGGCCAACACGCCGAACGCGTACATGCCGATGCAGTTCACCAACCCCGCCAACCCGGAAATTCACAGGGAAACGACCGCCGAGGAAATCTGGGCCGACACCGACGGCAAGGTGGACATCCTCGTGTCCGCCGTGGGCACGGGCGGCTCCATCACTGGCGTGGCCGAAGTGCTCAAGCAGCGCAAACCCGACTTCAAGGCGGTGGCCGTCGAGCCGAAGGACTCGCCCGTCATCACCCAGACCAAGGCGGGCGAACCGCTCAAGCCGGGGCCGCACAAGATCCAGGGCACCGGGGCGGGATTCATCCCGGAGAACCTGCACATGGCCGTCGTGGACGAGGTGTTGACCGTGTCGAACGACGACGCGTTCGCCATGGCCCGCCGTCTGGCCAAGGAAGAAGGCATCCTCGCCGGGATCAGTTCCGGCGCGAACGTGCACGCCGCCATCGAATTGGCCAAGCGACCCGAAAACAAGGGCAAACTGATCGTGACCATCGGCTGCTCGACCGGCGAGCGCTATCTGAGCACCCCGCTGGCCGCTGAGGCCCGCGCGGAAGTCGGCGGCTGAAAAGAAAGGATGAAGGATGAAGGATGAAGGCAGAAACGATGGGCCGGCATCCGTCTCCCCTCCGATCCGTCCCCTCACGCTCCGCCATGCGCCGGTCTTGCTTTCCGATTTTATCTTTCATTCTTCATCCTTCATCCTTCATCCTTTTCTTTTGCCGTGAGTAAAGATTCTCCTCTTCGCCCTTCCCCGAACCACGTCGCCCCGACCCCGCCACGCGGCGAGCAGCCGATGGAAGACCCAGGTCTAAAATTTCTGGAAGCCAACGTTTTCTGGGACAAGTACAAGCTGCCGGTCATCGGCGCGGTTTTGTTGCTCATCCTGGCGTTGGTGGCGTCGGAGCTTTACCAGGGCAGCCGCCGCAGCGCCGCCGCCAGGGCCGCCGCCAAACTGGACGCCGCCAAGACCGCCGACGATTACAAAGCGGTGATCAACGAGTTCCCCGAGAGCGATGCCGCCGCCAATGCTTATCTGTTGCTGGGGCGTACCCAGATCGACACCAAGGACTATGC
>CAXUHC010000087.1:5781-9675 GCA_964250705.1 uncultured Chthoniobacterales bacterium
TGCTCGGTCAAGGCGGTGCGTACGAGGCCGCCGGAAAGCTGGACCAGGCGCGGGCATCGTACCAGCGCGCGGCCACGAGTTACCAGAAGAGCTACATCGCACCCCTCGCCCGGTTGGCGGAAGGCATCCTCCTCGCCGCGCAACGCAAGACCGACGAGGCCCGGAGGGTCTACGAAAACGTCGTCGCTTCGTATCCGAAAACCCCTGCTGCCGCGCAGGCTCAGGAAGAGATGACCCATTTGAAAGCGTTGCCGCCCCTTGCGGGGGCGACTCCTCCGCCCACGGTGGAGACAGTACCCGTAGCGACGACACCCGAGCCCTCGCCGGCAGCGGTCGTGGTGCCAGCGGTTCCGGCGGCAACACCCGCGATGTCCGTCACCCCGGCTGCAACGCCTGAGATGTCGGCGACCCCGGCGGCCTCCTCAGCGGCAGCCAGCCCAACGCCGACAGCGGCCACTACGCCGACGCCTGAGCCGACCGTCGATGCGCCCGCCGCAGTTACGCCCAGCGCGCCGACACCAACGCCGGCAGCGACTCCTTGATAAGAGCCAATCTGAAAACCCCAGGCAGGCGATCTTGCGCCCCTGCCGGAGCTTTGGCCGGGAACGCTTTGCCCGGGGGCTCACGCCCGGGCTGAGTGCCGCCCCTACCGGGGCTGGAAACAGGGGTTAACCGGATAAGCACTAAATCGCGTCCCGAAGGAATGAGCGGCCAGTTCCGGTTGTAGGGACGGCGCTCTGTCGCCGTGTCTGGTCCCGTGCGGACACGGCGACAGAGCGCCGTCCCTACAGTCCACAGGCTTACTCCATCGGGACGCGCTCTAAGTCAGCCGGAGCGGTGTCGCCGGGGCGGATGGTTGTGCGGATATCGACTGCTGTGGGACGCCCGTCAGCGGCAAGCCTGATTCGGACGGTAGCGTCTTGTACGGCGATGATGAAACCGCCAGACACCGCCAAGGCAATGCATGACCAGAGCAAACGCCCCAATGCGTCGGGACGAGACTGCGCTGGCAGCCAGATCAGCGCAAGCCCCAAAATGCACGCAACGCCAGTACAAAGCGTTGTCAGGACGGAAACAAGAGGCAGAAACCTTGTCAAAGCAGTCTGTGGATTTGGATATCCCAAGGCCGCTCAGCCGTGGGCTGGCTTGCGCTCGCCACCCAGAAAATAGGGAATCGGTGAGGGTGCCGAGCGGGCGGGTAAGGCCCCGTTTTCCGAGTCTCCCTCCGAGTTTTCGGAGGCGGACAACTCCGGGTTCAGCCGGGGTGTGATCGTCAGTTCTCCCTGATACACCCCTCCTTTTTCCACCGTGAATCCTTTGGCCGTCACCGCGCCATCAAGCGAACCGCTTTTGAGGATCGCCACATGACCGTCGGATTGGATCGGCCCACTCATCTTACCATACACGACCACCGACGACGCCTTGAGCGGCCGGGTAAAGATGACTTCGGAACCCTTCTCGATGATCATCTCTCCCGCCTCGACGCTACCCGGCAATTTCCCCTGCATCCGTAGGGTCACCATGCCGTCACAATGCAGGTTGCCGCGCATCTTGCCGTGGAGGGTGGCCTGGCTGCAAACGATCTTGCTGCTGCTCAGGTCGCCCTTCGACGAGAGATACACTGACCCGCGCGTTTTGATGTTGCGGCTGAAACTGCCGCTGATCTTGTAATCCTGAAGGTCGATGTATGCACCGCACGCCTTGCAAGTGCTCGACTGCGCGGTGCTGCTCACCTCATGGGCGGAACTGCACTCGAAGCAACGCGCCGTGCGTTGACGCGGCTTGCTGGCGAGGAAGGATTCGATCTTCTGCTTGAACCCACCCCCTGCACTGTCAGAGGTTCCGGCCGATCCGGACGGCTCCGTCGTCGAAAGACTCGGGAAACCCAGCCGGGGTTTCGCGGCCACAGACGGCACCGCCGCGACCGGGGCATTGGGATTGACAATCGCCGTTGCGGTGATGGCGAAGTATTGACTGCACCGGCGGCAGTAAGTGGATTTCGCCTGCTCCGGCTCAAGCTGTTCGGACCCGCAGTGCGGGCAGCGAACCGTGATTTTCGCGAGGGGTTTGGACACGAAGGTTCGGTCTGCCCGGCTACGGACCGGTGAGTGGTAACCCCACTGGTAAACTCCCTCCGCCCGGGGGTCGTGCAGGCGAAGGGGGGGCTTGCGGTAAAGCAGAATCAATGCCCGCCACCGAACGTCGCCGCCTTGACCGGCTCGTCCTTGCCGAGATCGGCGGGAGCGGGAGCGGGTGCGCCGAGCCCGCCGCCGGGTCCTTTGGGCAGCGCGCTCTTGTTGGTGGTCACTTCGGACTTGCCGACGAACGTGGCGCCTTCCTCGATGATGAGTTTGGCCGCCTTCAGGTCGCCGACCAGATGGGCGCGGGCCTTGAGTTCGCAGCGGTCGCCGACCGTGATGTTGCCGTTGACCCGACCCAGGACGGTGACGCTCTTGGTCTTGATCTCGCCGCGGATGTCCGCGTTCTCGCCAACCGTCAGGACGCCGTCGCTCGAGATTTCACCCTCGATCTTGCCGTCGATGATGAGTTCGTTCGTGAACTTGATGTTACCTTTGATTTCGACGTCTTTGGAAAGGACGTTCTTGTTCGGGTTGTGCTCGGGCATAGCTGGCGTTTTTTCTGGTACTTTGGGTTTTTCTTGGACGAAGGCAGCGGGAGGACGCGATTTGAAGAACGACGTCGGCGGTGGTGCGACGGCCGCCGGAACGGGAGCGGGCGGAGCGGCCACGGGAGGCTGCTCGTCCGGGTATTCGGGCTCGGCCGGGAGAGGTTCCGGCTCGGCGGCCAGAGGCTCGTGAAGATCGTCGTGAACCGGCTCCGCTTCGTACTCGTGAGTAACGGGCTCCGGCTCGACGGCAGGTTCAGCCACCGGGGTTGGCCGAGGCACAGGTGTTTTTTGGGGAAAGAATTTCAACACGCTGATTATTCATTGTGCCCGCCGGGGCTGTCAACGCTTTCGCGCATTTTCTTCTAGCTCCGTCAGAGGCGTGCGGCGATTTCCTCGGCGGGATAAGTCCAGATTTCGCTCAGGGTCGGGTGATAATGCGGGATCGCGGCCAGGTCGGCGGCGGTGGCCCGATAGTGCATGGCCACGACGATTTCGTGGATGATCTCGCCTGCTTCCGGCCCGACCGCGGACCCGCCGAGGATTTCGCCCGTGGCCCGGTCGGCCATCAGTTTGACCAGGCCGTCCGTCTCGCCGCGCACCATCGCCTTGCCGTGGTCGGCGAAGGCATAGGTGGCGGTTTCGACCTCGCGGCCAGCGGCGCGGGCCTCCCCTTCGCTCAGGCCGACGTGGGCCATCTGCGGGTCGGTGAACAGGACGAAGAGCTTGAGGCGGTAGTCAATCTGCTCGGGCGAGGTGTCGAGCTTGCCCAGCAGCCGGGCGGCGTTGCGGGCGGCGAGTTCGCCTTGCTGGATGGCGATGTGGACGATCTCGTAGGGTCCGCACACGTCGCCGGCGGCAAAGATGTGGCGGCTGGTCGAGCGTTGGTCCGGGGTGACCTTCACGCCGCCGAGCTTGGTCTGCTCGACCCCGGCGCGGTTGAGTTCCAGCCCGCGCGTGCAGGGACGGCGGCCCAGGGCAAAGAGGATTTCCCGCGCGGCAATGCTGTGCTCGCTGCCGCCCCGCTCAAACCAGAGGCGCTTGCTGCCGTCGCCGGGGTCCACGTCCGCGCGCAGCAGGTGGGCGCAGCAGTGGAAGCGGATGCCCTGGTTGGCGAGGCCTTGCTGGAGCGCACCGGCCACGTCCACATCCGTGCCGCGCATGATGTGTTCGCCGCGCTGGATGACCGTGACCTGCGTGCCGAGACCCGCGAATTGGTGCGCCGCTTCGAGTCCGTGCGCCGCAACGCCGACTACGCGCTCGAAGCC
>CAXUHC010000087.1:9685-15776 GCA_964250705.1 uncultured Chthoniobacterales bacterium
GGTAGGCTTCGAGTTCGAGGGCCTGGTCGCTGGTGATGTAGCCGGTTTCGGGCAGGCCGGGCACGAAAACGTCGGCGACCTGCGAGCCGGTGGCGACGAGAAAAGTGCGCGCCTCGATGCGGGGCGGCACGGGAGGGCGGTCGGCCTCGTTCTCCGACGGCAGAACGTCGATGTGGTGCTCGTCGACGAAACGGGCCAGGCCACGGATGAAATCAAATTTGCCGTGTTTGAGCTGCCCGCGCCGGTAATCGGCAAACTCACCGACCAAGCGGCGTTTGCGAGCCTGCACCTCTGCGGGCACGACACGGATGTTTTCCGCCCGCAGACCGAATTCGCGCGCCCGGCGCAGGGTGACGAAACGGTTGGCCGATTCGATCATCGTCTTGCTCGGCATGCAGCCGCGCAGGATGCAGAGGCCGCCGACGTCGCGCCCTCCCTCGACCAGGGCGGTTTTCAGGCCCAGGGAAACCGCCGTGCGCGCGGCGGCGTAACCGGCGCTGCCCCCGCCGATGACCACGAAATCGTACACGGGAACGTCGCCGGCGTTGGCGGTGAGAGAATCACTCATGAGGCAGGGAACCTACCTTCACTTCGTAGATTCTGAAATAGGGATTCCTGAGAGCCAGGCGCAGATAGCGCGGGGCGAGTTGCGGCCGGTCGTACAGGACGAGGTCCATGAAGCGCGGGGGCGGCGGGCGGAGGCCCAGGAGATCGGCGGACGTGCTCTGGACGCGGCTCGGCTCGTAAGCCACGACCCAGCGGACGCGGCGGTGGCGCAAGATCCTGGCGGCGAGCCGGGCATCGGTGGCCAAGAAGAATTGCGCCGCGTCGACGGTGCCGGGCAGCGCCTCGTGCGAACTGCCCGCGACGGCAGGCTGGCCAGTCCAATATACCAGCGCGGGTGAGAGCCACCAAGGGGCCAGGATTCCGGCGGCGGGCGGATCGTCGCCGGCGGCGGCGGAATCGGCGGGCGGCAGCGTGCTCGCCTGCCGGATGAAGGCAGCGGCTTCGCGAAGAAGCGCGGCGTCGGTGCGCTGTTCGGCCAGATTTTCGACCGTGGCGGGCGCGGGGTTGAGCCGGGTCCACCACTCGGACGCCAGCGGCCACAAACCGAGGAGGAGCAGCCCGGCGGCGACGGGACGCCAACGCGCCGGGATCGCCGCCGTTTGCCACGGCAGCCCGAGCGCGTACCCCAGCGGCAGGAAGTAGCCCCAGCGTGCCTGCCGGCAGGTCAGCGCGAAGACTGCCAGGAGCAGGAGCGCGTGGGCGCGGGCCAACGGTTTTTCTTCGGGCGCCGGATTGAGCCAGAGCAACGCCGGAGCCGCCAGCAGGCCGAGACCCGTCCAGGCGTAAAGGATTTTCGCCCAGGGCGGCAAGCTGGCCAGTTCACCGATCTGCCGGGTCCAGGCAGCGAAAGATTCCGCCGCGCCACCTTCGCCGAAGCCAGGCGGCGCGCTGATCCGCCAGCCTTCGAGGAGCAACGCCAGCAAAAGGATGCCGCCGCCGATCAACAGACCGGGCAGCCGGGCACGCTGACGGAAGACGGGCCGGTTCCACAGCAAAGCGGCGAGGAGGGTCAACGCAAGCAGGACCGTCGGTTCGTAGAGCGAGGTCCACAGGCCGACCGCCCAGGCGACACCACCGATGATCCCCCACCGGCGCGATGGGTCGCGCCAGAGCCGCCATTCGGCGGCGAGCGCAACCGCCATGCAAAGGATGATCAACGATTGGTGATCGGGCCGACCCAAGGCAAACCCGTGGGCAACGATGGGACTCGCCGCGAAAATCAGCAGGCCGAACGCTGGCCCGGGCGCACGCGCGCGCCCGGTGGCAAGCCAGAGAGCGACGACGGTTGCCAATCCCAATAAGGGCGAAATCCAGGCCCCGGCGAGGTCCAGAGCGCGCGAGTCGGAACAGGGTAGAAACACGAGGCGCAAGCTGTAGACAGCGTAGTCAAAAGGGATGGTAGTATGCGGCCGCGTGCCGAAAGGATAGTTCTCGAAACCATGCTCGCGGAGCACTTCACCGGGATGCTCGCAAACGGCGCGCGCGCGCGTCATGCGGGAGTAACAATCGGGATCGACGAAGTTCACGTCGCCGTTTTCCGCGAAGACCTGCCGGTGATGGGCACACGCACCGGCCAGCGTGAGGGCGAGGGCCGCCACCAAAACCAGCCAGGGTCCGAGAACCGGCCAAGCGCCGCGGAGGGAGGGATTCACCAAAGTTGTAGCTCAGCCGCCTATCTGTCCAAAACGAAGTGTGAACCTGTTCGCGGAACTTGAATAGACCCCTTGCGTGCCGTTCCGCGAGCCTTTTTTCGCGGCAGCCTAGAAACGGCCCGGGTTTGGACGTGGAGCGTTCATCCGACGCAGCCGCGCCGGTGAACTGAAGCTGCCCACCAGCTTCAAACTTGGCTTCCTGAGAAGCTGACAAGTCCAAAGATGTCCGCCGCGTTCATGCCTCCGGCGGACGAGAGGTTGAAAGTGCTTGGCAGCCTCGCTGCAACGGCTACGCACGGGCGGATTTTGCAGGTTTGGCGGGGGCGGGTGTCGGCGCATCTACTGGTACGATCCGGGGGCTGCTTCATCACGAACTGGCGGAATCGTTTGGCGGCCAGCACGACGACCATCGTCCGGCTCTGCCGGGCCGGAGCGTTCAGGATCGAGCCAACGCCCGGCCAAGTCCCGAGGCGCGCGGCGGCCTGGAAGATTACGCGAGAAGCCTTCGCCATCTCTTAGAGTGCGTCCCGATTGGGTAAGCCTGCGGGCTGTGGCCACGGCGCTCTGTCGCCGTGGCTGGTCCCGTGCGGACACGGCGACAGAGCGCCGTGGCCACAGCCGGAATTCGCGGCTCATTCCTTCGGGACGCGATTTAGTGCCTATCCGTCAGGATAGACACACTTATTCGGGACTAATACGGCCTTTTTGGCGAAATAGACCATCAGGTGGCGAAGGTGTAAAGTGGAAGGGGAAAATGGGCCCGCCGGGATTTGAACCCGGAACCAAGGGTTTATGAGACCCCTGCTCTAACCATTGAGCTACAAGCCCTAATCACTTAAAATAAACAGTTTACAACGATAAGCATCGCGAATTTTGGCTAAATTCACGGTTTTGTTCACGGTTCGCTGACAAGTTGGAGATATACCCGTGAAAACCTGGACCAAAACAGAGTTCAGAATTTGATGAGGCATCGAAGTGGACTTTATTATGCCCGGTTCTATAGCAAAGGCAAAGAGCAGTGGATACCTCTAAAAACTGAACTGTTTGAAGTTGCCAAGTCGCGACTCCGAGAACATGTCGGCGAGCTCAAAGAGGAAGCAGCCACGGATGAAGCTGTCACTCGCGGCAAGATGACGTTTGGCGAAGCAGCTACTGTTTTTCTTGAATCTCTTTGGGTCTCATTCCCCGAAGCTTGCTTCGGCTTGGCTGGGAGACAGGATGAGGGATGGCAAGCCGCTATGTTCACAAGCCGCACGATGTTTCGGTGCTGATGTACCACCTTGGCTCGGGGGAAAAACCGAGCAACTCCCCGCGTTCAAGGACCCGCTGCGGCCAGCGCAGAAGGGTGGCGTGCTCACACTCGACGAACTCTGGAGCTTCGTGCTATCCAAGGCGCAAACGCTCTGGCTCTGGGTGGCGCTCTGTCGCAGAACCCGCCAGATCGTAGCTTGGACACTCGGTGACAGGAGTTTGCAAAGCGCGGCGGACCGCCGCGCCGCGCTGCCCAAGGGCTACCGGGGCCGCGCCACCCGCAGCGCCTACTGGAATGCCTTGCGCCGCGGCATTCCCGGCAAGCACGCGGGCGAGACCTGCCATGTGGAGCGTTGGTTGGGCGCCTTGCGCCAGCGCGCGGGCCGCTTGGCCCGCAGAACCCTGTCTTTTTCCAAGTGCGCCGAGAATCACCTCGATCCCATCCACTTCTCCACCGCGAGCTACAATCTCGCCATCAAGCAATCGACACTCCTCTGAACACTACAAAGATCCGGACCGAAACGAGGATTTAAAATCCCTGGAAATATTGGAGTTGTCTCATTATCGCCGCCTTGACCGCCAAGGCAAAGACCAGTGGCATGGGCTGAAAACTGATTCAGTGGTAGCGGTAAAGCTTGACGCGCTGGATCATGTAATAGTCGCCGCGAAGCCGCAGACCTTTTCCCGAAAGGATCTCGTCTCCATTGAGATGCCGACCCGGTCGCCAGCGACCGTCCACGAAGATGCCATCCTCGGCCGTAGCGATGCCGACGATAGGATTCTCGCCCGGATCGTTGGGGACGAAGGAGACGGTCAAACCCCGCCCAGCCACCAGGTATTCGTCGGGGCCTACCTGGACGAAGATGCCCGCCGGATACTCCGGAGTCGAGAACGAGTAATGACGTGCAATCCCCAGTTCGAGCGTGTAGTCGCCCACCCGCAACGTCTGTTTCGGATGATCTTTGTCCAGCAACGCCCCGCCAATGGCGTCCTTCCCCTGGTTCTCCAGCACCGTCGGGGCAACCTGTGCCAGCACCTCGTAGGCCTTACCCAGTTCTTCCGAGAAGGCGGGCAAGCTCTCCATCCCGAACGGGGAAAACCCGATGGCGTCGTGCTGCCCGAGGGCATGGAAGACAGCGCTGCAAGTTCGCGTCTCCCGGACCATCTCGGGAATGAACAAGGGATTGCCCGCACGATGGTAAAACGCGCATCTTTCTTCAAAGAAACTGTAGATGTCGGGCGCCAGGATGTCGATTTGCGGTGCGCCAGCCTTCCAGATGTCCTGCATGTGTGGCATCGGGCCACCGCTCGGATAGACCCCGGGCTTCGATGGTGCCGTTTCCCGCCATTCGGCCAGCCAGGTGTTCACAAACATGGGTAACGGGTATTCGGCTTTGCCCGCTTCGGCCACCCGGTTGACGTAGCGCGCGTAGTGCCACGCCATGAACATCTCGTCCGTCTCCTCTCCGACGCCGAAGAGGTCTTCCCAGTTCCCAGAAGTTTTGGCACCGGCGTCCTCCCACTTTCTGCGAAACTCCGGGACGAGCGCATCTCTGCGTCCCTGGAGGGATTCGATCAGCTCCTTCGGCACCGGCCTCCGGAAGGCTGCGGTCGCCGCCGCGGACTGGTCGCGCGACTCGCCGAGCACGCCCACTTCATTTTCCACCTGGACCATCAGCACCGTATGTGCGTCGCCGTCCATGTCGCGGACGTGCCGCATGAGCGCCGCGAAGGCTCGGGCATCCGCCTCCCGATTCGCGTCGCTGAAGGCCGAAAGAATCTCCAAACTCCCACCAGCTTTGTTCTGCACGCGGGGAAACCTCCGCAAGTCGGTTTTCACCCACGCGGGAGGATAAGTAGAGACGCCATTTTTCCAGCTCCCAAACCACAGGAGAACCAGCCGCAGATGATTGCGCCTCGCCACCTGGACAAGGCCGTCCACGAGGCCGAAGTCAAATTTTCCTTCCTCGGGCTCAATCATGTCCCAGCCGATTGCCGCGAGAGCGGTGTTGAGATGACCCGCAGAGAACTTGGCCAGGATGGGAGTTACGTACTCAATACTGGAGGAACTGGAGTTGTGCAACTCGCCTCCCAGGACCAGAAACGGCTTGCCATCCACGACCAGTTGGGTCGCCGTGCCGCGCTTTGCGAGGTGAGGAATCTCGGCGACCGCGCTCGCCGAAACGAGCGCCATCGCGGCTGAAAGGATGCAGAAACGGACTCGGGGGAGTTTCATCGCTGCGATCAATGCTCGGATTCACCCGGGTTTTCAGGGATACCCGGGTCGTCCAGAATCTGTACGGCGGTAGCGGGCCCAAGCGTTTTCCAATCTTGGAGGACCCAGACGACCTTCTTATCCTGGGTGACCTCGACCAACTGAGGGCCTTTGCCGTTTTCACCGCGAGAGGTGAAAATCGTATTACCGTTGGCCAAGCGGGTGGCGGTTTGCGGAGGGGAGGCGAGCCGGCAGTTTTCGGGCAGTTCACTGCTCTTGAATTCCCAGACGGTTTCTCCCTTCGAATTGACCTCACGCGTCAAGCTGTCCGCCTCGTTGGTGATCAGGGTATTGCCATTCTTGAGCCGGATGGCAGCCCAGGGCCGGGCCATCTTGTAGCGCCAGA
>CAXUHC010000088.1:0-15660 GCA_964250705.1 uncultured Chthoniobacterales bacterium
TGTCGCTGTCATTTAGCTAATACCCACTACCCGGATTTACCCTGCCAGATCAGCCATGAGGCACGAGTCGAGATAGTCCGTGGCTTCGCGGGTATGCTCCGCGGACTGCATGGAGTTGGTGTGGAATGGTCGATCCACATGGCATCTGCCAGCAGGTCGTAGAAGCACAGTTCCATTTCGCAGACCGCGCAGTTGTCTGGGGAGGAGGCCCGCTGCATCTCAGCGGTCAGCGGTTCCCAGAAGCCTTGGGTGGATAGATGGAAGAACGGCAGCCGCAGGTCGAGGCGGTTGGGCCATCGGTCCACGACCAGCGCACCGTAAGAACGAAACCTCAAAGCCAACGCCGCTGTGCGCGTGAACGCGCGGGCGGGCAGTTCGCCGCTCTCGGCCATGTCCAGCAGACAGAGCAGCAGCAACGGCTTGTGGGGAGCCTTGCGACGGCATTCGCCACGTCCAGTAGCCGGATTAAGGCGCATCAACCGCGCGAGCCATTCGCGTGCGTGCTCCTCAGAACTGGATGCAGCAGCCATGCATCAGTGTTCCCCAACGCTTGTGGGGATTGCAACATCAAGCGCACCCCTCATCAAAATCCTGCACCAACGCGGTCAATTTCTTACCACAGCAACGCGCCAACACGCGCTGAAAAATTGTTTCAAAAACCATCGGCGTTATCGGCATCAATCCACGCGTTTATTGTGACTTTTCATTGTGACCGGCCTGTTTTTGGGTAGTGTCCTAATTTGAAATCGGCCCTCAGCCCCGAATCTCGGCGGCGATGGCAACTTTCACGGCGGTTTCGGGGCTGTCCACCGGGGGCAATGCTAGCACGCTGACGGTGTGGGTTTGGTCGCCGTCGCGGTAGCTCCAGGCGTAGCAGGTCGTGGCCTTGGGGTGGCCGGTCAGGACGAACTCCTCCACGATCCCGACCCACGCCGTCTGGCCTTGGAACACCTCGCGCACCGGCTTGGACGCGACGTGGCGTGCCTCGCAGCCGTGCATGGCGCGGATGGCGTCGATGAGCGGCTGGAAGGGATTACGCGGCGGCATCGAGAAGGTCGTTGATGGTGAGGGCCGTGCGCTCGATTCCCGCTGCCATCGCAGGCGTGGCACGGAGCGTCGTGTGGACCTTGACGAAGTTGTAGTACGCCAAGTTCAGGGCGATGGCGGCCTTGAAGTTCTCCAGCTTCTTGCTGAACGCCAGGGTGAGCCGGGCCAGCCGCTTGCAATGGTTGCGTAGCGTGAGGTTGCTGCGCTCGATGTAGCTGGTGCAAATCTTCTCCTCGTCGGGCCGCCCGGAAACCGTGTGCTTGCGGATGGTCACGAGGCCCGGCGGGCTGTACTTGCGCTGATCCTCGCGCTCCGTCACCGAGTACCGCTTGATGATCTGGCCGTAGTCAACGTGCCCGCCGAACGCCCGTTCCACCGCTTCCGGGTAGGCGTTCATGGCGTCGCTGGAAAGCTGGATGCGGTTGGCCAGCCGCGCGGCCAAGTCGCTCAGGAACGCGGTGGCGTGGGGCAAGTCGCGCTTCCCGACGAGGAAAGAGGGAATCACTTTGGTTTCCGGGTCGATGGCCAAGAACGTCCACACGTCGCCGCACTCAGGATCGGCGAGGGTGTAGCCCGCCGTCTTCTCCTTCATGCGGATGAAGCCCCACAGTTCGTCAATCTCGACTCGCTCGCAGGCGAGGTTCCGCATCTTCGCGTCGAGCAGGGCTTGGCAGCCCTCGCCCGCGCGGACGCCCAGGCGCATGATGGTGTCGCGGTGAACGCCGGTCTGCCGTTCGATGGATCGGATGGAGTTGCACTCGGCCAAGGCTGCGATGATCTGCGCCTGCCGGTCGGATGGTAGATGGTTCGCCATCGCACCCTATACGCAACAGGCTTGTTTTGGTAGGGGCGCGTGGTATTTTCAAGCCATGCGTGTCTACTTCGATCCCGATTTGCCAGAGGGTGAAAACGTCCTGACCACCGGGCATACAATGGACGAAATCTCCGCTTGGATGAACGAGCGCATTGCTCCCAAAAGCGCAGAATGGATTCCGGCTAAAATCGCGGAGGGAAGGGTGGTGGCGATTGAAGAAGGATCAGTTCTGTGTACGCCTTGAGCCACGGCAAGTTTTCGGACGTGAGCAGAAATGGGTAGAGTTGTTGGATGCCCGCGAAAAGGGCAGCAATATCTCTCAGTCTTTCCCTTCCCTCGGTTGTCCAGTCTACGCGCAGGTTGGAGCCGCCCTGCTCGTTGTTTTCGGTCACAACTCTGGTGGCCCAACCCAGCATCACAAAGGTTTCGAGCATTTTATCTGACTCGGGCGGCAGGTTATTCATCCCCTGCCTGTAGCTGACCCCCGGTGAGTAGTCACGCCAAACGGGGGTTTTTGGGATTGCCTTTCTTCGCTGCTCCTGCCAAGTTCGGGGCATCTAAAACCACAACTTTGATTTCGCGTCCTGCGAACGGCCCATCGGAAACCTGAGAGACTTCTGCACGGGGGCACAGACCGCAAGTGGACACGCACCGGATAGGTGCGGTCGCTTAGCGTCTTTGTACCCGGGCTTCTCTCAGGGCCTCCGATGGGGATGCGGTGGCCGCACCGCTGTTTTTACGGGCGCGTATAAGACGCCCATGACGACCACGCCCGACCCTTACGAACAAGTCGCCGAAGAAATAAAAGCCGGTATCGCGGATCAAGCCCTGTGGACAAGAAGCTGGGCCGAGGCTGGCGGTGACAGCAATCGAGCGATGGCAGTCTATATCCGGCTGCGTGCCGCACAGGTCCACGCCATCTACAAAGAAGCCGACCGCATCGCGGCAGAAGCGGTCAGAGCAGCACGCAAAGCAGATCGGGCACGCGCCACCGAAGCTGCCAAGTTAGCCGCACGGAGGAGTCGGGGGGACTGGTGGGAAGAATATGGCAGTACGGTGATGCTCGTCGGGTTCATCGTGTTGATTCTCTTCATCTGCTCGTTGCTGCCCTCGCATCCGAACTGAGCGCCGGGTTTTGCGTATAGGGCACCGGCCCTGAGAAAGCCGCGTGCTAGCACGACAAGACGCGAAAAGGAAACGCCCGGCCATCCAGCCGGGCGTTTCTACTTGCTCCTCAGAAGGAGCGATTTCAAATTAGGACACTACCTGTTTTTGGCAGTCAATTCGATGTAAATCCCTCGCAGAAAGCGAGTTTGCCAGAGGGGAGAATCGAACTCCCGACCAAGGGCTTATGAGTCCCCTGCTCTACCGCTGAGCTACCCTGGCATGGCTAAATAGGCTGGAGAAAATAATCGCCTGCGGTGGCATGCGCAACGAATTCGTTCTATTTTTTCCCAATCCCTGTCTTTTTGCCTCCGTTTTCCATCTCCTCATGCCTGAACTCGCTGAAGTTGAACATAGCCGCCGCCAGTGGGACCCCGGTTTGAACCAGCCTGTGTTGGAGGTGCTTATCGCCCGCCCGGAAATCCGTGTCTTCCGCGATACCGATACTGATCTCCTGCGCCGAATTCTACCCGGGCAGCGTCTGCTCGATTCCCAGGCTCGGGGTAAACAGATGCTTTTTCACTTCTCGGACGACCTCTGGCTGGGCATTCACCTGGGCATGAGCGGCGAACTGCGGCTTGAGGAAGGTCCCGAGGACACGCCCCGCAAACACGATCACCTCATTCTCCGTCAGTCCAGCCGCGCGCTCGTTTTCGAGGACAAACGGCATTTTGGACGCGTCCGCTTGCATCAGGGCATTGAACCGCCATTTTGGTGGAACTCGCTTGCGCCGAGCGTGCTTTCCAAGGAGTTCACCTACGAGGGAACCGCCGCTTTCCTGCAACGTCGGCGCCGCACACCCATCAAAGCGGTGCTTCTCATGCAAGAGCGTTTTCCAGGCATCGGCAACTGGATGGCCGACGAAATTCTCTGGCGCGCCCAGGTGCATCCTTCTACTCCTGCGGGCTCGCTCGCAGCGGCCCAGACCCGGCTGGTTTGGGAACAAGTTCGCTGGGTCAGCCGCACCGCGGTGCGCATCATCAGCGACGACTGGACTTATCCGCCCGACTGGCTCTTCACCCACCGCTGGGAGGCCGGAGGCCAATGCCCCCGTTGCTACGCCTCGCTCGACCGCGCCACCGTTGGAGGCAGAACGACGTGCTGGTGCCCGAAATGCCAACCGGCAAACGCCGCCGATGGCTCAGAACCCGCCGAAAAAATTGCCGCCAAGGCCACCGTACTCAAAAAGTCGGTTCCAGCCGCACGCAACCCGAAACCGACCAAACGCGCGAAAGCGCATCCGTGAATGTTCGCTACATCTTGGGCTCTGCTCAACCCTTAAAATCGCGCTGGCTGAACGCCACGATCCCCACCACGACAAACGTCACGTCGAGCGCGCCGAGATAGGCCAGATCCGCGCTGATCTGCCGCCACGGAACGTGTTGCACGAAGATCTGCAACCACGCCGACATGTGCGTCGTCAGGAAATACGGCTTGTAGCTCTCGAAGTACGGGACGTTGTGGAAAATGAAGTCGAAGAAAAACACCGTCAGCGTGACAATCGTCGCCGCTGCTGGCTTCATGTTCAGACATGAGAGCATGAAGCCCACGCTGGAAAAACTCAGCAACCCACACGCCAGCACCGGCAGCGCGCCGAGGTAACGCGCCGTCCCGGGGCTCACCGGATACAAGGCGAAAACCTGCTCCATCGGCGCGACGGCGAACAACCCGCCCACCCCCCGGTAGAGCGTTCCGACCGCCAGCGCGGATAGGCCGATGAAGAACGCCAGCGCGAACGTGTAAACCACGCACGCCAAGTACTTCAGGAGACCGATCCGCCAGCGCGGGGCGGGCCGGCAAAGGATCATTCGCATCGTGCCGTCCTCGACCTCCTTCGACATCACGTCACCGGCGACGAGCGCCAGGTACAGGCCGCCGAGCAGGAACACCGTCCACATCACCATCTGCAAGCCCAGCGTCAGCCCGGAGAAATACGACTCGAACCCGTAGCCAGCCTTCTCAATGGCGCGGCGGAACATCTCCCGCGCGTGGGGCCGGCTCGCGCCGATGATCACCAGCGTTTCCACCAGCAAGAACATCCCGAATCCGATGAACGTGCGGGGACGCGCGAAGAGCTTGGTCAACTCGTGCCAGAACTGCAACAGAAAGAGCGAGGCCATCGATTTAGTTCGCAGGCGTTGCACGTTTTTCCGTGGCGGCGACTTTCTGGAGGTACACTTCCTCCAGGCTCTGGCGCACCGGCTCGACCGCCCGGACCCGGACCCCCGCTTCGACCAACCCAGCCACGAGGTCGGCCACGTCCCGGCCCGGCGGCAACGCTACCACCTGCCGTCCAGACACTTCGATCATCTGGCCACCTTGCGCCGCCACGATAGATCCTGTTTTAGACCAGTCGTCCACCTCCAGGCCGAAGCGTGCCCGCTGGTCGGCCAAGTCGCCCCAGTGGCCCTGGAAAACGAGTCGGCCCCGGTTGAGAATGGCGACCCGGCTACAAGTTTGCTCCACCTCGCCGAGCAGGTGCGAGGAAAGCACGACCGTCAGCCCGCGCTCGCGGTTGAGCCGCAGGATGAGTTCGCGCATCTCGCGGATGCCTTCGGGGTCCAGCCCTTCGGCGGGTTCGTCGAGCAGGATGAGGTCGGGCGCGGGCAGCAGCGCCTGGGCCAGCGCGAGCCGTTGGCGCATCCCGTGGCTGTAGACGCGCACCCGGTCGTGGATGCGTTTTTCCAGCCCGACGAAACGGACGGTTTCCTCCATCTCGGCGCGGGGCACATGGCCGGAAAATGCCGTGATGATCTCCAGGTTGCGCCAGCCGCTCAGGTAGTCGTAAAAGGCGGGCGTCTCGAAGATCGCGCCGACCCGTTGCAGGGCGCGCGAGCGGTCGCGCTGCACGGAAACCCCGTGGATGAACGCCTCGCCGCCGCTCGGGTGCAGGTGCCCCAGCAGCAAGCCGAAGGTCGTGCTCTTGCCCGCGCCGTTGTGGCCGAGCAGCCCAAACACCTCGCCCCGGGCGATTTCCAGCGAGAGCGGCTCAAGCGCCGGTTTGCCCTTGAAGGATTTGGAAATGCGGTCGAGACGGATCACGGAGGGAAGGAGAAAGGATGAAGGATGAAGGCAGAAAAGAAAGAAGGACGCGGTTCGATTCACTCCGCCTTCATCCTTCATCCTTCATCCTTTCTCTACGGCGTGGGGCTCGGGGAGGCGAAGCTGATCTCCTTGTCGGTGTGTCCGTCCGCGTAGAGGAGATTGACCTTGCTTGGAAGATAGGGGTGAAACGCGCCCTTGTCGCTCAGCACGGGAATCATGGCCGCGCCCGTGATCTTAAAAAAGTTGAGCGTGGCAAGGGGCTGACCGTTGAGCGCGGGGTTCCAGAAGTAACTCGTGCCGGTCGTCTTTGCCTGCCCCCCTGAGTCGGCTGGACAGGCGAACACCCTGGGGTCAGGCACGTAAGCGTTGAGCGTGTTGTCGATCACGGGCACATCTTCGCTGACCCTAGCGCGGCCAGCCTTCAGGTCGGGCATGACCATGTTGTGCTCGCCGACGTAGAGGTTGAGCGCCGTGCCGAGCTGTCGCAGGTTCGACATGCAGGCGGAGGCGCGGGAAGTCTGGGCCATATATTGGTAAGCCGGCCAGGCGATGCCCGAGAGGACCGCCACGATGCTCAGGCAGACGAGGAGTTCGATCAGCGTGAAGCCCAGGGAACGTGACCAGCGGAGAGACGGGAGCGGTGACCAGAGGGCAAGGGAGCGACTGCAAAAGCCGTCAGGACCTTGATTTGGATTCATTCGCGCGGGCCGCCGCCCTGGAGGTTGCGCTGCATTTGCTCGATGATCGGCGCCAGGTCGAGCTTCGTGTCGGCGTTGGCGTCGCTGTAGAAGGATTTGAGCCCCTGGTTGACGAACTGCTGGTTGATCTCGGCATCCGCCCCCGGCGGTGGGCCTTCGCCCTCGTGCTTCTTCATCTCGTCGACGGCATGATCCACGAACTGCTTGCGCTTGGCTGGGTCCATCTTGTTAAACGATTCCATCATCTGCCGGAAACCGGCGGGCAGCGTGGCGTCGAGAAAGGCGGTTTGCTCGGCGGGAGTGAGGGAGCGGAAGAATTTGCGCGTCACGCCGCTGCGTTGGAGACGCTGGCGCTCGTCGTAGGTCACGTCGTTGAGCTGGTCCTCGACGCGCCGGATCGTCCGGGCGCGGTCGCGGGCGGATTGAGCGGAGAGATCGGTGCGCGCGAGGTAGCCGGTGATAGAAGCCGCGGTGGGCTGAGAGGCGTGCAGCCAGTGGATCGCCCCGGCGGCCACGATCCAGACGGCGGCCAGCGCCAGGGTGGTTTTCAGCCAGACATTCATACTGGCGATGTTTATAGCATGAAACGGGGCGGACGGCGAGCAAGGGGGGAACGGTCCGGACGGGAGGAGCGGAGCTTTCACGCGGAGGCGCAGAGGACGCGGAGGGGGGCGGAGAGAAATCGGACCGACACGCTGTTTTTCCAAGATCAGCCCCGGAGGTCATTCTCCGGGGCTTTTTGTTTTGGGGGGGCAGCAAACCGGAGGGAGCTAGTATTACAGTGGTAGATGGCCGATTTGAGGGTAAAACGTCGGTTTTCCGGTCTGAAAGGGGTGGGAAAGGCGGCTCTTTGGACGCGAAAACGCCGCGTTCCAGCCTCATCTGCCACGAAGTACCACTGTAATACTAGGGAGCGCCTTGGAGAGGCGTCCCTACCTTGAGCATGACCGGCAGCCTTGCGGCTGCCTGTACAGAGGATTATGGTGGTTTTTGCCTGCCGCCGCGTTTGCCATGACCCGTCCCGATCCCACTCCCGATCCCCGCGCCCACTCCGCCGCCATGCTCGACGGCCCCGCACGCGCCGCCAGCCGGGCCATGCTCCATGCCGTCGGCTTCAAGACCGAGGATTTCGCTAAATCGCAGATCGGCATCGCCTCGACCTGGAGCCAGGTGACGCCGTGCAACCTGCACATCGACGAGTTGGCCCGGCAAGCGGCGGCGGGGGCTGACGCCGCCGGGGGCAAGGCGCTGATTTTCAACACCATCACCATTTCGGATGGGATTTCGATGGGGACGGAAGGGATGAAATATTCGCTCGTGTCGCGCGAGGTGATCGCGGACTCGGTGGAGACCGTCGCGGGTTGCGAAGGGTTCGACGGACTGGTGGCCATCGGCGGGTGCGACAAGAACATGCCGGGGTGTCTAATCGCCCTGGCCCGGCTCAACCGGCCGGCGGTGTTCGTCTACGGCGGGACGATCCTGCCGGGGTGCCTGCGCGGAAAGAACCTCGACATCGTCAGCGTCTTCGAGGCCGTGGGCCAGCACGCGGCGGGCACCATCGACGATCACCAACTCGGGGAGATCGAAGCCTGCGCCATCCCCGGGCCGGGGAGCTGCGGGGGGATGTACACCGCGAACACGATGGCCTCGGCCATCGAGGCGCTGGGGATGAGCCTGCCGAATTCCAGCGCGCAGAATGCCGTTTCCGAGGACAAGAAGCAGGACTGCCGCGACGCCGGGGCCGCCGTGCTCAACCTCATCGCCAGGGGCATCAAGCCCCGGGATATCATGACCATGCAGGCGTTTGAAAACGCCATCACGGTCGTGACGGCGCTCGGCGGGTCGACGAACGCGGTGCTGCACTTGTTGGCGATGGCGCACGCGGCGGAAGTGCCGCTAGTGATGGACGATTTCACGCGGATCGGCCAGCGGGTGCCGGTGCTGGCGGATTTGAAACCGAGCGGCAAGCACGTCATGGCCGAACTCGTCGCCATCGGCGGGCTGCTGCCGCTGATGAAAATGCTGCTCGACCGCGGGCGGCTGCACGGCGATTGCCTGACCGTCACGGGCCGGACGCTGGCCGAGAATCTGGCGGACGTGCCGCCGTACCCGCCGGGGCAGACGGTGATCCGGTCGTTCGACGATCCGATCAAGCCGGAGGGGCACCTCGTCATCCTCTACGGCAACCTGGCCCCGGCGGGCGCGGTCGCCAAGATCACGGGCAAGGAAGGGCTGCGTTTTACCGGCACGGCGCGGGTGTTCGAGGGCGAGGAACCGGCGTTGCAGAGGATTTTGGATGGGACCATCGTGGCGGGGGACGTGATCGTCATCCGGCGCGAGGGGCCGCGCGGCGGTCCGGGGATGCGGGAGATGCTCTCGCCGACCTCGGCCATCATGGGGCGCGGGCTGGGCAAGGAGGTCGCGTTGATCACCGACGGGAGGTTTTCGGGCGGCAGCCACGGGTTCGTGGTGGGCCACATCACGCCGGAAGCGTTTGAGGGCGGCCCGCTGGCGGTGGTGCGCGACGGGGACACCATCACCATCGACGCGCAGGCGCGGCGGCTCGACCTCGCGGTGCCGGAGGAGGAAACCAAAGCGCGCTTGGCGGCGTGGACGCAGCCCCCGCCGCGCTATACGCGGGGCGTGCTGGCGAAGTATGCGCGCGTCGTCCAACCCGCCTCGGTGGGCGCGGTGACGGACTAAGCAGAAAGGATGAAGGATGAAGGTTGAAGGCGGAAGGCGGAAGGCGGAAGTTTTCTGAAGGGAAGGAAAGCGCGATGTTCGACGAGGACGAGGAGGAATACCGGGTCGTGATCGGCTGGCGCGCGCTGACGTACAGTGAGCGGGGCGAGTCCTTTAAAATCTACATCGACCCGCCCATCGCACGCGGCAAGCCGTTCACCTTTTACCTGCCCGGCCCGGACCGCTGGCGCGAGGTGTTCCCGGAGTGGGCGGCGGACCGCCGGGACGAGATCGTCGCACGCATCAAGGAAGAGTGCGCGCATTTCCACGCGGAATGGGTGGAGGGATGAAGGGCGGCCGGGGAGGACGGCAAGCGGTTTGGACGGGGAAGCCCCATCGCCAGAAAAGCAAGGGACCGGCTCGGGGAGCCGTCCCTACCATATTGGGCTCGCGCCCCGGACTGAAGTCTGCCGCCCTGCCGGGGCTGAAGACAAGGGTTGACCGGCTAGACGCTAAATCTCGACGGTAAACGGAAAACCGGGGCAGAGTGACGAACGCTCCAGCGGACCGTCGGCGTCAAAAAAAAGCATCCGGCCGGATTGCTCTCGAATCCACACCTCCTGCGCGCCAGCCTTGAAATAGAGGTCCTTTTTCTCCAGCAACTCGCCGGTGGTGTTGCTCGGCGATTTGACCTCAACGCAAATTTCCGGAGCTTGTTTGAAACTCGATTGCCCCTTGTTCGCCCGGTAAAACGCATCCGACATCCAGGTGGCGTCGGCCACTTTGTTGCCGTCTTCGGTGTCGATCACGGTTTCCTGCAAGGCCTTGCCTCTCCGCATTTCCTTGAGCAGCAATTCAAAAATGGAGGATTGGGCGAAGCTGTGGTCGTTGTGCGGAGGACTCATGACAATCTGGCCCCAGCGGTTCGTCTCGATCCGAAAAGGCAAGTCTTGCAGGTAACGGTTGCTGCAAACTTCATCCCAGGTCATGGGCGCAGTTTACCCGCGCGCCGGGAATGGCGCAATCGTTATCCCAGCTGGCGGCTGGTTGGTCTGCTCCCAACGAGGCTGATCCGCGTCAGCTTTCCGGCCGCGTTTCCAGTTCCCCTTCGACGTCCTCGATCTCGAACGCCTCACTTGCCGCGCCGGGTGCCTGCACCGGCTCTTCGGCCACGGCCGCTTCTTCGTCGTCCTCGTGCTCGAAGTGCAGCGCCTTGAGCATCTCGTGAATGTCGTGGCGCTCCATCCCGGCGGTAGCCATCGCGCCCATTTCCCAGCAGGCGAACACGCTCGCCTCCTCGTGCGGGATCAGCCAGTATTCACGCTGCCCGCCGATGTGCTTGTAGACGGAGTAGGCCATGATGCCCGCCGCGCACGCCTCGTGCCCGGTCTTGAGCGGCTGGCCGACCCGGATGTCCTGCCGATCAAGGGTTTCCTTGAGCAACTCCACGCATTGCTCCCCGTCGATGGACGAGGACTGCGGCTCCAACAGCGAAAGCTGCAAGCTG
Organism: uncultured Chthoniobacterales bacterium; assembly: GCA_964250705.1. Classification (GTDB taxonomy): domain Bacteria; phylum Verrucomicrobiota; class Verrucomicrobiia; order Chthoniobacterales; family SZAS-18; genus CAHJWO01. Next base: position 10,958 of record CAXUHC010000088.1, read on the forward strand.
CCCGATTTGCTCGACAGGCAATGCCGGCGAAAAGTGTGGGGGGTGACGCCCGCGACCTGATACCAGCCGCGCGGCAACTGCATGTTGAGGGAATGATGTTCCATAGGGGGAGAACAACGAACAACCGGAAGTTGAGGGGTGAAAGTTTCCCTGTTTTACCAGACAACCCTGTGTGGTGGAAGCTTTTTGTCAGAGTATCCGTGACACCGTTGGTCCCCCCAGGTGCTTTCCATTGGACAGCGCACGCTCCCTTCATAGATTCGGTAACACACGCCCGGTTTCCGACCCCGGCACCGGCCTCCAGGGAATCTTCACCATGAATCGACGCACGTTCCTCCGCACCTCCGGTCTCGCCACCGGCACGCTCCTGCTCCCCATCTGGGGGTGCACCGTCCCGGCCTTCGGCGAAACCGCTCCCCTGCCCGCCGCCGATCAAAAGAAGCTCGCGGACGCCGCCCTCAACGCCGCCACCAAAAAGGGCGCGACCTACGCGGACGTGCGTATCGGGCGGTATCTCAACCAGTTCGTCATCACCCGCGAGGACAAGGTGGAAAACCTCGTCAACACCGAGAGTTACGGCGCGGGGGTGCGTGTTATAGCCGACGGCGCGTGGGGATTCTTCGCTACCGACCAACTCACGCCGGAGTCTATCGCCCGCGCGGCGGAGGAGGCCGTCGCCATCGCCAAGGCCGACGCGAAGTTGCAGGAATCGCCCGTCCAGCTCGCCCCGCAGAAGGGGGTGGGCGAGGTCAGTTGGAAGACACCCATCGAAAAGAACGCCTTCGAGGTGCCGCTCAAGGAAAAGACCGACCTGCTGCTGGCCGTCAACGCGGCGGCGACGAAAAACGGCGCGAATTTCGCCAACTCCAACCTATTTCTGGTCAACGAGCAGAAATACTTCGCCAGCACGGACGGAAGCTACATCGACCAGGACGTGCACCGCATCTGGCCTGCCTTCGGCATCACGGCCATCGACCCCAAGACCGGCAAGTTCCAGACGCGCCGCTCGCTCAGCGCCCCTTCCGGGCGCGGCTACGAGTATCTCGACCCGAAACCGGCGGGCAAGCTCCCCGGCGTCGCCACGCGCTACACGTCGAGCTACGACATGATCGCCGACGCCACCGACGCCGCCAAACAAGTGCGCGAGAAGCTCGCCGCCAAGTCAGTCGAGGCCGGGCAGTACGATCTCGTGCTCGACCCGAGCCACCTGTGGCTGACGATCCACGAGTCCATCGGCCACGCCACGGAGCTTGACCGCGTGCTTGGCTACGAGGCAAACTTCGCGGGCACGAGTTTTGCCACGCTCGACAAGTGGAAGGGCCGCGACTTCAAGTACGGCAGTCCGCAGGTGCACGTCGTCGCCGACAAGACGCAGGTGGGCAGCCTCGGCGCGGTCGGCTACGACGACGAGGGCGTGCCTTGCGGCAAGTGGGACCTCATCAAGGACGGCGTGCTGGTCAACTACCAGAAAATCCGCGACCAGGCACACATCGTCGGGCAGAACCACAGCGACGGTTGCTGCTATTCGCAGAGCTGGAGCGACGTGCAGTTCCAGCGGATGCCCAACGTCTCGCTCCAGCCCGGCAGCGACCCCAAGCTGACCACCGCCGAGATGATCAAGGGCGTCGAACGCGGCATCTACATCGTGGGCGACGGCTCGTTTTCCATCGACCAGCAGCGCTACAACTTCCAATTCGGCGGCCAGCTTTTCTACGAGATCAAGAACGGCGAGATCGTCGGGATGCTGCGCGACGTGGCCTACCAATCGAATACGCAGGAGTTCTGGAACTCGTGCGTCGCAGTGTGCGGCGAGAGCGATTACGCGCTGGGCGGTTCGTTCTTCGACGGCAAGGGCCAGCCGGAGCAGATCAGCGCCGTGTCGCACGGTGCGTCCACCACACGCTTCAACAAGGTCAAGGTGCTCAACACCGCGCGTAAGATTTAAAGGATGAAGGATGAAGGCAGCACATCGAACGCTGCCGTTTCCCGAATTCGACATCCTCTTCCGATACTATCCCCGACCTTCATCCTTCATCCTTCATCCTTTCCTTCCATGCTTTCTGAATCCGACGCCCAGGCGATCCTCAAAAAAGTGCTCGGCTTTTCCAAAGCCGACGAAGCCGAGGCCACCCTCAACGGCTCGCGCAAGGGTAACCTGCGCTTTGCCCGCAACGCCGTTTCCACCAGCGGCGGCTCGGACAATATGAGTCTCGCCGTCCAGTCCAGCTACGGCAAGAAAACGGGCACCGCGACCATTAACGAATTCGACGACGCGTCCCTCGAAAAAGCCGTGCGCCGCGCGGAGGAACTCGCCCGCATCGCGCCGGAAAATCCTGAGTATGTCCCGTTCCTGGGTCCGCAGAAATATCCGCAGCCCACGGCGTACTTCGACACGACGGCGGGCCTCGGCCCCGACTGGCGCGCGAAGGCGTCGAGCACGAGCATCGACCTCTGCAAGGACGCCAAGCTCGAAGCCGCCGGTTTCCTGGAGCACGACGCCGAATTCAACGCCGTTGCCAATACGAAGGGCCTGACCGGCTACCAGCGCTCGACCGGCTGCGATTTCTCCGTGACCGTCCGTACCCCCGACGGCAAGGGCTCGGGCTACGGCGTGGCGGATTTCAACGATGCCGGCAAGCTCGACACGGGCACGGTGTCGCGGGTCGCCATCCAGAAGGCGCGCGGCTCGGCGGAAACGCGCGCCATCGAACCCGGCAAATACACGGTGATCCTCGAGCCGGCCGCCAGCGTGGACCTCATCAGCCACATGGTCAGCCAAATGGACGCGCGGCTGGCCGACGAGGGCCGTTCGTTTATGACCAAGGCGGGCGGCGGCACGCGGATCGGCGAGAAGCTTGTGGACGAACGCGTGCGCTTGTATTCCGACCCGATGAACGCGGAGGTTCCCGGGACGGCCTGGGCACCGGACAACCGCCCGCGCCAACGCGTGGATTGGATCAAGGACGGCGTGGTGACCAACCTCGCCTATTCGCGCTACTGGGCGCAGAAGCAGGGCGTGGCCGAGGAGAAAGCCGTGCCCGGGATCGGCACCGGTTACCGCGGCGGGCGCAACGTCGGCGGATTCGAAGGGGCGCCGGGCGTCATCATGGACGGCGGCACGGCCAGCCTCGAAGAACTCATCAAGGGCGTGAAACGCGGCGTGCTGGTGACCCGGATGTGGTACATCCGCGAAGTCGATCCGCAGACGATTCTCTACACGGGCCTGACGCGCGACGGCACGTTTTACGTCGAGGACGGCGAGATCAAACACGCGATCAAGAATTTCCGGTTCAACGAAAGCCCGGTCATCATGCTCAACAACATAGAAGCGTTGGGCAAGCCCGTGCGTGCGAACGGCTGCCTGGTGCCGCCGATGGTGGTGCGGGATTTTACGTTCTCCAGTTTGTCGGACGCGGTGTGAGCAAGGCTGCTTGACCGTCAGCGAACCTTTTCCTATTCTCAGGCATGGCATCTTCACTTGCTCAGGTCATGGCAGATGCGAAGGCTCTCCCGTTCGAGGAGCGCGAGCAACTCATCGCCGGTTTGCTGGAAGACGACGAGATGCCGCTTAGTGAGGACTGGGCGGCGGAAATCGAGCGCCGGTCTCAGGAGATTGATCACGGCGCGAAAACTTATCCCGTCGAGGAGGTCTTGGCAGAGATTCGCGCGGAATTACGCTAAGAGAAGGCGTGAGACCGCTGATTCTTCACAAGTTGGCCCGATGCGAATTGCGGGAAGCTGCATCGTTCTACGAAGCTGAACGCGACGGTCTGGGTGAACGGTGGCTGGCCGCGTTTGCGGCATTGGCGAGAAAAATTCGTAACAATCCATCGACGGGTCGACCATTCCACTTGCGGATGCGGCAATGCCATGTGGCCGGCTTTCCTTACACTATCTTTTTTAAAACCGGGCCGACGATGTCCGCATCCTGTCTGTCGCTCATGTGCGCCGCAGGCCCGGTTACTGGATCGACCGATTAGAAGACAGCGAGTCATGAGCCAAGCCGACTTCATGTTCAACCGGCTGCAATATGAGTCCGGCGACTGGGACGTGGTGGACCAGCGGATGCCGTCCAACCTGCTCGACTCGTTGGTCGCCTACACCACGATCCGCGTCGATCCGCGTGAGGCGGTCGTGCCGCTCGGCAGCAAGGAGGTGCTCGACGCGCCGTTTGTCTACCTAAGCGGTCACAAACTCGTGCAGTTCACCGACCGCGAGCGGGAAAACTTCGAGACGTACGTGCGGCACGGCGGCTTCGTCTTCGCGGACGATTGCAACCACGACATCGACGGGTTGTTCGCCAGGTCGTTCGAGGAGCAGATGACGGCGATTTTCAGCCCCGGCGCGCTCAAGAAAATCCCCAACAGCCATCCGCTTTACCACGCATTTTTCCCGTTCGACAAAGGCCCGCCGACCACCAGTTTCGAACTCAACGGCTGGGGCGACGACCTCGTGCACGATTACCTGCGCGGCATCGAAATCGACGGTCGCCTCGCCGTGCTCTACTCGAACAAAGACTACGGTTGCGAATGGGATTATGATTTCCGCAACAAGCGGTTTCTCGCCGAGGACAACACGAAGTTCGGCGTGAACATCATCGTCCACGCCATGACGGCGTGAGGAAGGATGAAGGATGAAGACAGAGGGCACCAAGGGAGATCAATCCGATGAATACACCGACAGACGAAGCCCGAATACGTGAT
>CAXUHC010000089.1:0-15545 GCA_964250705.1 uncultured Chthoniobacterales bacterium
TGTCGTCACTTGGCGACGGCGGCGCGCGGAGCAGGCCCGGCGGCAGGGCGGGTGCGCCGTCCGCTTCCGTCAGGGCAAGCACTTCCTGCGCGAAATCACCCACCGGCGTGCGCAGGATCACCTGCCGCGTGGTGAGGATCTGCTCGGGCAGCCACGGACCGCAGGCACGCAGACCGGCGACAACGCAGAAACCGTTCATTACCCCACCCAGCACGGCGGCTGCGAGCCTGCGATTCCGTGCTGCTGGTGCAAGGAAGACCGCTCGCGCGGCTGGACCGACGATGCATTTGGCAACTCTGTCATCCTGAGCGAAGTGCGCAGCACGTAGCCGAAGAACCTTCCAACCCTCGGCAGACACCGGCACTTGCCTGCCGGCGGCCGGAAGGTCTCTCGGCTGCGCTCCGCTCCGCTCGGGATGACGGAAAAACATGGGTTTCACGGTTTTGATGAAATGACAGTGGTGATCGAGCCGGTCAACCGTGTTTCGACTGACCCCGGCGAACCTTCCCCCGCCAGACGTACCCAGCCGAACAACAGACTTGCGCCCGCAGGCAGCGTGCGCGCCTCCGCCTCGGGAAGAATACGCGTGATGAAGGCGAGTTCTTGCGCGGACCCCGCATTTTGTTGCAGTTCGAATCCTCCCACGCCGTCCGCCGCCAGCGGGGCCGACGCGCAACGCACGGCAATCGACGCTGGAAGGGAGGTGTCCGCATCGCCGTCGTTGTTCAAGCGCAGTTCGCAGGGGCCGCTCGCGGCGGCGCGGATGAATTGCAGCGCGAGCCGGGGCTGCGGACGGCGACCGGCAGCCACGGCCCAGAGCGTGCGCGGGGTCCAGTTCAGCCGGTCGCCGGAGATCGGCAACCGATACCAGATCACCCCTTGCAGAGCGGCGGGGCGGCGGGTTTGCCAGCCGTGGATCAGGTCGGCCAGGGCGATGGGGTCCGCCCCGAGGGTGCGGACCGAGCCGCCGGGCGGAGGCCGAGCGGCTTCCAGCGCGGTCCCCTCCCCGGCAGCGGCAAGCAGCCTGCCTTTCGCGTCGAGCACCAGGCGATAGCCGTAGGTCGGCAGGGCCACGCGGAAAGGAATTCCCAGGCGCGCCGCGCGATCCACGGCGGCGCGGGCGCGGGCGGGATCGCAGAGCGTGGTGGCCGGGCGACCGTCGGGACCAGGCTTTTCCAGGGCGTGAAGCTGGAGAATGTATCCGCCCGTGGCGCGCGCCAGCGGCGTGAAGTCACGCGAACGCAGCCAGGCGGGCAGCGCCGTGAAGCGGAAGGTCTGTCCGGGAAACGTCTGCCGCAGCGTCTGCATCCACGCCGCAAAACCCCGGAGCCGGGAAGTGGGGCAATCGAAATCCACCTGGATTTCAGCGGGCCGCACCCCGGCGGTGGCGGCTGCCGCGCACAGTTCCCGGATCACGCTTTGCAAGACGCCGAAAGGCTCCCGCGCCACGCTGACCTCGCCGGGAAATTCGTGCACCCGGATCGCAAAACCGACCGGTGCGGGGCAGCGCGCCAGTGTCGGCCAGTCCAGCCCGGCCGTCCGCTGGACGGTGGGCGGGACACCCGGACCGATTTCCGCGTAGGCAACGCAGAGTTCCGCGAGCGGAGTCTGCCGTGCCACGGCGGCGCGGACCTGGGCCGTCCATTGCCTCTGCCAGAGGTAAGCCTGTTGGGGCAGCGCGCCGGAGACCACCGGAACAGGCCGTCGCCAAAGGAGGATCAGCGCCGTCAACGCCACGGCCACCGCCCCGAAGACGCCGATCCCGAGGAGAAACCGTTTCATGGGAAATCCGTCGGCAGGCCGCTTCAAGGCTCGTCCAGAAAAGCCAGCAGGCGCGGGAGAGCTTTGCTCACCACGTCGTCGTGGTTGGCGGTGGTCACCGGCTCGAAGCGCACGAAGCCCGGGTGCGACGCCGCCAGTTCGCGGCCCATCGCGGGCGGGATCAAGGCGTCGTGCTCGCCGTGGAGCATCAGCACGCGCGGGGGCGCGCTTCGAGCCGCCAGGTCGTCCAACCGCGCCAGGTTGTCGAAGGAGCACCGCAATAATGGAATCATCCTTGTCTGCCCCCTGCGCATGACCGCGCTGACCCTGCCGATCCTCCTCGCGCCGGTCAAACACAAAGTGAAAGCCGGCGCAAAGTCGGTCCGATCAGCAGCGACGCTCTACCGCTGCATCCCCCCTCCGGGCAAGAAAGACGAATCTATAGCCTGTCCAGCGGCGTATCACCAAAAACCTTGGATAATCGCAGTGCCGCTTGCCTGATCCGTATGCGGACCAGCCTATTACGAAGAAAGCTTGTCCCCCGATGTGCGCTTCCGTTGACTCGACCGATGCTCCCGATGTCTCCTCCGTGCCAGAAGCCCTGCTGGCGCTGGCCCCCACGCAACTGCCCAACTACCGCAGGCTACGCTACCAGGGCGACGATCTTTGCACGGTGCTGGACGATCTGGACGCGCGCGATCAAACCCTGATCCGCAGCCTGTACCAGGCCCTGACAGAACTGCTGTTCGCCATCGCGGACCCCGCCAGAGACGACGCACAAAAATGGCAGGCGATCAGCGATTGGGCAGAGCGGCGCGGTCTGGACAAGGTGATCGACGAGGCGCGTGAAATCGGCCTGGTCTCCCACGACCGCGACCCCAGTGAAGGAATCGCCAAAACCATGCACGACGTACGCGGAGGGGCGCTCAGCGCACTGCTCGGCAGGTTGCAATTGCTAGGACATTTGCCGCACACGGAGGAGCAGCTAAACGCCGTGTTCATCCTCACGCGCGACCACCTCAAAATCATGCGCAACGCCCTCGTGGGCCTTGATGAGCCCCGGCGCAACGCGGACCGCACGCCCAAGGCTCACGCCCTGAGCCTGATAGTGGAAAAGTGGCATCATTCCATCGTGGGGCCCCGGTGGCGCTCGCGCTCGATCCGGATGTCCGTCGATTGCCGCTACGAGGGAGCATTGACAGAATGCTGCCTGGAAAGCGCCGCGATTGACCGCATCTTTTACAACCTGGCCGCCAACGCTTGCCGCTACGCCGCCGACGAACAACTGGAGATGGTGGTTTTCCCGGTGGGCGACTGCCTGCGTTTCGTGCTCTCCAACCGGGTGAATGCAGCCGACGCGGAAACCCTGTGCGCCCTGACCCGAAACGGTGGAGCCGACAGCACCGACCGGGGTACCGGGGAAAGCCTGTTTGCCCTGTTTGAACCCGAAGTTTCTTCGACCGGATCGGGCTTCGGATTGACGGTCGTCGCCGATTTCGTGGCGAGTGCCTTCGGCCTGCCGGGCCGCGCGCGCGCCCTCCGCGAACGCTACGTCGGCGCGATTCTGCAAGGAGACACGTTCCGGGCGTGGTTTCACTGGCCCATGGCCCACGATAATCTCCCCAGGAAACTCGATGATTATCACCGTCCGCAGGAAAGCTTGAGCGAGCCGTGAACCCTGCGCCCAGCGGGGCGAGGAGAGGTTGATCTTTTAATCAACCGAATGCATTATCAGCCTGGTCGGGTGGATCGCTTTCGACCCGGTTCATCGGGAACTTGCCACAATCTTCTCGACCGTGAGCTGCGCCGCGTGAACGTGTCAATGCCAATTCAATGTCGATTGCGTGGGCCTCTCTGTATAGATTCCCCAGATCGCTTTGGGTGATTACCCTATTTGTCACGTAAATGCCGTTGCACCCGGGAGCGAGCCCTCCGTTGGCACATTTTTTGCAGAGAAAAGGTCGATTCTCCTAGCCGATTCCCTTTATGTGCATCTCAATCCGTTGGCAGCCGCAAAACGCAGGTGGTACAACCCTGAATTTCACGGAAATCCCCTCGATCCTTCGCTCCCTGTTGCTAGCACTACTGACCGGTGCCGGGTTGCTCACCGTTCCGTCGGCGTGGTCGGTTGGCCTCTCGCAGGACGGTGCCGGTGGACGCGCCGCGGGCATGGGCGGCATCGGCACGACGGTCGCCGATGACCCTCTGAGCGCGCTCTTCAATAATCCGGCGGCACTGGCGGATCTCGGCACCCGCCCCAGGGCGCAGGTTGGCGGGGAAGTGGGGGTTCTTGGCGGTTCGTTCCACAACGCGGCCAACGGCGACGCCGAACTCAGTACGGTGGCAGGCATCGGGCAGGGTGCGGTCACCGTGCCAGTCGGCCCATTCAGCTTCGGTGTCGGGCTGAACCCGGACATCGCCGCCCGCGTTTCTGGCCACTACGCCGACGCCCCCGGCGGCGCGGATGGCGCCACCAGCTACGGAAACACCCGCAACACCTCTGAACTGCTGCTGTTGCGTTCCGCCGTGGGCGTGGGCTACCGCGTTGCCCCCGACTGCTTCGTCGGCCTGACCGTCGGACTCCTCTACAACGTCAACCAACTACGCACGAACTACGTGTTCCAAAGCCAACCCGTGCTGCGGACCGTCAAGACCGGCCTGGACCTCAGCACGGACGGCTTTGGCTATAATTTTCAGGCGGGCTTCCGCTGGCGGCCCATCAAGACCGTGTCGCTCAACGTGTCCTACACCAGTCGCTCGCAGGTGCGGAGCCACGGCACCGCCACCGGGGACGCCGGGGTCCAACTGACCAACCTCGGCCTGGGAGCGGCCCGGCACGATTTTGCTTACGATGCACAAGTCACGAACGATTTTCCGCAGACCGTCAACGCCGGGGTGGCGTGGGAGCCGCCGATGGTCAAGGGCCTGACCGTGGGCGCACAGTTCGACTGGATCAACTGGTCGCAGGCGTTCGACGACTTGCCGGTGCATCTGACCAACGGCAACAACGTGAACCTCAACGGCCTCGTCGGCTCCCGCACGCTCAACGACGACATCCCCCTGCGCTGGCGCGACAGTTACGTGGGGCGTTTCGGCGCGGAACAGGTTTTCGGTAAACATTGGGCGGTGCGTTTGGGCTACGCCTACGGCAATCATCCCACGCCTGCCGCTACGCTGACGCCGCTGACGGCCGCGCTACCCGAGCATCTGCTGAGCGCCGGTGTCGGCTACCACACGGGCCGCTGGCAGTTCGACGCCGCTTACCAGTGGCAGATTCCGGCGACCCAGCGCGTCAACCGCAGCGCGCTGGCCGCAGGCGAATACTCGAATAGCGTCACGGAGGTGCACACGCAGCTGATCAACGTAACGGCGGCGGTCAGTTTTTAAGGGTAAAGACGGCTCTCCGAGCCGATCCCTGGAATTTCTCGGGTGGGCTGGCTGATCCTTTAATCCTCGCCTTAAAACATAGGGACCGGCTCGGAGAGCCGTCCCTACCTTTGGAGAACGACAGGCAGCGTACGCTGCCTGTTTGGAGAGCCTTCAACGCAGCTCGCGGCAGTCTTGCAAGATCGCCGAGACCATCTGGCAATGGTAGATGTAATCCCAGATCGAATGGTCCTCGCCGGGATTGTTGAGTCCGTAGGGCCAGAAGTGCCAGGTATCGGCGTGCAGGATCGCGTGGTCGTCGCCGGTGATCGCCCGGAGTTGCGCCAGCGCGTGTTTGCCGATGAACCGTTCGTTGACGGTCAGGCGGTGATACTCCGGGGTCGTCCCGATGCCGACCGTGTGCGACATCTCGTGCAAGGCCGTGCGCAGGCTGATATCCGTCGGGCCGAACCGGATGTTGCCGTTGACGTTGCCCTCCGCCGTCGCTTCGGCCTGGTCGAGAAAAGCAACGTCGTTTTTCACGAGTCCGACCGTGAATTTCTCGTAGAAGCGGACCGCGCCGTCCATCGCTTCGGCGATGCGGCGGTAGGCGTCGACCTGGGCGGGCGTGGGGTGAGGGTCGCGCCGGAGGACGTAGCGGAGTTCGCTGCGGGGAGCGCCGACCGGCGTGGGGCCATCGAAGAAGGTCATCTCGACGCGTCGATCCCGACCAGGGGCGAGGCTGGTGAGCAGGATGTGGCGAGTCTGACCGGCGTCCACCTCGCTGGGGCCGCGGGTCCAGAGGGCGTCGCGGCGGGTGTCGCTGCGGAATTCGTCGGGCGGGCCGCTGGCTTCGGTGAGCAGGCGTCGGAGCGTGGCAAAGGTCGTGTCGGACGCAGCGAACCGGAGCGCCAGTTGCGGCGTGCGACCGCTGGCCGCGAGCGTGTAACGCCACGACTGGACCGGCTGACCGGCGAACGTGCCGCCCCGGTAGCTGAGGTGGTTCGCGCTGTCCTTGACCGCGACGACGCTGCGATCCGCCGCCATCTGACGCTGAATCGCCGCGGACGATCCCTCCCAAGGCGGATTGATGACATCCGCCGCGGCGGACGACGAGGCAGCCAGCACGCAAATCGCGATCAATAAATGCGGTCGGTTCAAGGAAAGGTTGCCGGAGGGCGGTGGGAACGTTTCTGATGGTGGAACGATGGCACCATACCCTTTATGAAATCACACGCCGCAACCTTCACCGTCAACACCCGGGGCAAGGGCACGCACGAGATCACCGACGAGGTCGCGCGCGTCGTGCGCGAGAGTGGCATCGCCACCGGCGCCGCGACGGTTTTCATCCAGCACACCAGCGCCAGCCTCGTCATCTACGAAAACGCCGATCCGAGCGCGCGGACCGATCTGCACGCGTTTTTCGAGCGGTTGGTGCCCGAAAACGAAAGCTCCTACATCCACACCGCCGAAGGTCCCGACGACACGACTTCCCACCTGCGGATGGTGCTCACCCGGACGAGCGAGGTCGTGCCGGTGGTGAGCTGGCGCCTCGCGCTGGGAACCTGGCAGGGCATCTTCGTCTTCGAGCACCGCCGCCGGGCCCACCAACGCACGATTGTGGTGTCGGTGGTCGGGACGTGAGTGGCGTGGCGTTTTTGTCACGAGGTTTTCAGAACCGGCGGACGGGTTTGCGCCGATGAAAAGTTTGAACCGCGCACATCTATGAGTACACCCGTCCCGACCGAACCAGACCCCGAGACTCCTGCCGTCCCGTCTCCCGCCGGCACCACCGCTTCATCGGCCCCGGAAACCGACAGCCCCGACCCGATCACCGGGGAGGCGGGCGCGCATCCCGTGGGCGTGGGCGTGGGCGCGCTGAGCGCGGGCGTCGCGGGCGCGGCCATCGGGGCGGTTGCCGGGCCGATTGGCGTGCTGGTCGGCGCGACCATTGGCGCGATTGCCGGCGGACTGGCGGGTCACGAGGTCGCCGCCGCGCCGGCGGACCCGGAAACGCCGGTCTCACTCGACAAACCGCTGCCGACGGCGAGTTCGGGGCTGATCACGCCGGACGAGAGTCCGTTTTTGGCCGACCGTTCGTCGGCGGACAGTGGGGTAACGGGCAAAGCGCCGCTCGTCACCGAAAGCGCATTGCCGGCGTTCCTCGCGACCAGCGCGGAGCCGGAAACCGAAAACGACTCCGAGGCACGGGCATTCGACACAAATCCGGTCTACACCAGCCATCTCAGCACCGAGGAAACGATCCGCGCCGGCGCGTATTATCGTTACCTCAACCGCGAGGAGACCGGCACGCCGGGAACCGACGTGGAAGACTGGGTCGCCGCCGAGAACGAAGTGCTGCAACGGTGATCCGTACGGGGATTTAATCCTCGTACAGCGCTTGGACCATCAGGAGGGATTTGTCGTTCGGCAGGACGCCAAGCTCCATCTGATTCATCAGGTAGGCGAAAGCGACGTTGTGTTCCGGGTCGGCGAACACGTGTCCCCCACCTGCACCCGGCTGGCCGAAGGCAAGCAGCGATGGACCGTAGACGCGGCGGGTCTTGCGTCCATCTGAGTCCAGCGGGTCCTGCATGAACCCGGCGGAAAACGCGGTTTCCAGGCAAAGGATGCGATCCGGGCCGTTGGTCAGCGGCTGCGTCATCGCGCGCAAGGTATCGGCGGTGAAAAAAGTCTGTCCGTCGAGTTGACCGCCGTTCGCCAGCATCGCGTAGAACTTTCCCAGGGCACGGGCGGAACCCACTCCGCTAAACGACGGGATGGACGCGCGACGGCCTTCGGATGTGTTCATCGACGCGACGCTGTGCAGCCCGCGCGGGCCGGCGAATGCCTGCCGGGTGAGGGATTTCTCGTCGGCCAGGGCGTCGTAGAACGGCCCGAGCGGCCCCTCCTGCCCGAGGATCGCACGCGCGGGGAAGATGGAGGCCACGCGGCTGGTTTGTTCGTCCGGCAAGCCGATCCACACGTCGAGACCCAGCGGGTCCGCGAATGTTTGTCGCCAGTAGGTGGCAACCGTCTGGCCGGGACGCAACCGGCGCAGGATTTCGTCCGCCAAGAAACCGAACGTGCGCGGGCCGTAACCGTGCGCGGCGCCGGGCGGCCACCAGGGAGCTTGCGCGGCCAGCGCGGCGGCCACGGCGGCGTGATCGAGGATCGAGACGTCCGGCTCGGCCAGCGCCGCGAGGCCGGACTGGTGGGAGAGGAGTTGCGCCAGCGTGACAGCGTCCTTGCCGTTCCGCGCGAACTCGGGCCAGAGCGCGGCGACGGGGGCGGCCAGAGGGACGCCATCGGCAGCCAGCGCGTGCAGCACGCACGCGGCGGCGAGGCCCTTGGTGATCGACCACATCAGGACGAGGGTATCATCGGTCCAGGGGATCGTGTGCTGACGGTCGCGCCACCCATCGGCGAGGGACAGGATTTCCCGGCCTTCGTGCCAGATCGAGACGGACGCGCCGAGTTCGCCGCGCATGCGGAAATTTTCGTCAAACCGGGCTTGGACGGCGGCGAGGTTCATGGCGGGAGTAGTCCGCAGATTACGCAGATTTTCGCAGATTGCAGAGGGCAGAAACGCGTTTTCCTCCGTCTTCTCTTCATCTGCGAAAATCTGCGTAATCTGCGGACAGTCCTCTCATCCCTCCGCGTTTTCGAGCGCTTCCGCCGCCGGGACCGGCGCGGCGCCGGCCTGCGGAGAACGCCGATAGATGACCAATCCCAACCCGAGCAGCACGCACAACCCGCCCAGCAGCGCGTGCGACGACAGTTTCTCGTTGAGCGCCAGCGCGCCGATGATCACGGCAGCGACCGGTGTCACCAGCGAAATGAGCATGATCTTCGTGACTTCCACCCGTTGCGTGAGCCAATACATCAAGCAAAACGCGAGTGAACTGCCTAGCAGCGCGAGATACAACAGCGATGCGACCGCCTGGCCCGTCCAATGGAAACGCCACGGCGCGCCCTCGAAATAACCGCCCAGCACCAACAGCGGCACCAGTCCGCAGGTCATCTGTCCGGCCGAGAGCATCGCCGGATCGAGATGTCTGGCGCGGGCTTTGACGAGCACGTTGGCGTAGGCCGCGCTCGCCGCCCCGACCACGATGGCCGCGCTCCCCAGCAGCGCGGAAGTTCCGGCGAAATGCATCTCGCCGGAGAAAATCACCGCCACCCCGAGCAGTCCCATTGCCACCCCGCCGATCTTCGGCCCGGTCAACCGCTCGCCGGGGATATGGATGTGTGCGAAGAGCAACCCGAAAGCCGGAATCGTCGCTTGGAGCACCGCGCACAAACCGGAAGATATTCGTCGCTCGGCCCAGAACAGCAAACCGTAGTTCACCGAGAAAATCAGGACGCCGGTCAGCGCGATCAGCGTCCAGTCGGCACGCGCGCGCGGCAGCGGGGTGCGGCGCCAGAGGTTCCAGAGGATCAGAACCCCCGCCGCGACCACGAAGCGCAGTCCGGCGAACCCGAGGGGAGGCAAGTCCTGGTTCAGCCCGATTTTGATGACCGCCCAAGTGGAACTCCAGATCGCGCAGAGCACCAGCCAGACGCCAAAGTATCGCAGATTCAAGCCCTGCCATCGCACTTCCGGGCAGGCAGCGCAAGCTGCCGGTCGTCTCTACAGGGCAGGGAGGAGCGTCCCTGCTCCTCCCAAAATGACTGGTGTGCGTTGGGCGTAGCGGGCTAGTCGCGTGCGCAGAACACGCGCCAGAAGGGATGGCGTTCACCATTCGCGCCGCTGACGGTCCGATTTCAATGCGCGGTCACGCAAAGGTAGGGAGGAGCAGGGACGCTCCTCCCTACCTTTGCGATGCAAACGCCGCTTCGGGGTCGCGGGCCGAAGCCTTCCCCGCCTGGATCCAGCCAAACCGGCTCACCAGCGCGCCCACCAAAAAGGCCACGGCTGCCCAGGACGGGAATTTCAGGGCCAGCAAGGACAGGGACACCGGGCCGAGCAACAGTTCCGCCGGCATGAGCAGCCTGCCTCCCCTGCCCTCGTGCAGCGCGCGATCTGCCGCCCCGTGATGACGGAACATCAACCATAGCCAAATGAACGTTTCGAGGCTGGCAGCCACCCAGAAGATCAGGGCCAAGGCGTGCAAATCATTGCCCAGGAGCAGCAACGAAGCGGCCGCGCAACCCAGACCTGCCGTGCCGAAATGGAACGGCAGGAGCGAGCGGTGCGTGAACCACGCGGGCACGGCGGTCGCGCCGATGAGTACGCCCGTGTAGGTCGCCAGCAGCATTCCCGAGAGTCCGGCCGCGGCCGTGAGCAGGTAGGCGACGATGCGCACCGGCAGCAGCAGGCCGGGCGGCAACCAATCGTGAAAGGTCAACTCCGTGGCCAGCGCGCCAGGGACGGAAGTCATCCCGAACGGCGTCAGAATGTAAACGCCCATCGACATGGCGGACTGCGGCTTGAAAATCCGCAACATGTTCAAGAACATCATGGGCCGCCCAAGGTCCATGATGAGCAGCACGGGCGAAATGATCCCGCCCGCAAAAGCCAGCCACATGCCCGCTCGCATGACTTCCGGGTGGTGAAAAATCGAGGCCGCCAAGGCGATCACGGCTGCCATGCCCGTCAGACCGCCGACGAAGAAATAGACGGAAATTTCCCAGGTCCAGACCGGCTCCTTGAGGGCCGGCAGCCCGAAATATCCCGGCTTGCCAGAGCCGCTCCGGGTAGCCTGGGATGGTTCGCGGACGTGCTGGCCGTTCTTTCTCGGACCCGCTTTGACTTTGGAGATCGGCAGCGGACTGCCCGCGATGTCGACCCCCCGGCCGCTGACGGCACCGCTGGCTCTGGCCTCCCGGCGCAATTCGTCCAGGCGGCGTTCAAAGGCGGAGTCACGGTCCTTGGGCATGGCTCAGGAAAAGTAGGCGAACGCGGCCAGGGACAAGCCCAACGCTCCGAAAGCAGTCAGGAACGCGGAAGTCCAGGAGGCTTTGAGGTGGATCGTGGGCACCTGGGGCTTGGACGGCAGACCGTAGGCTTCGGGTTCGCCGAGGATCAGGAAAAAGGCGTGGATGCCTTTGACGCTGGTATCCACCGGATCGTAGTTCTGGGCGTCGGCGTAACCGGCAGCCTTGAGGTCTTCGACGCGTTTGGCGGCGTGCGGTCGGAGTTCGTCCAACGGGCCGAAGAGGATGCTCTCGGTCGGGCAGGCCTTCGCGCAGGCCGGGACGAGTCCACTGGCCTGGCGGTCGTAGCAGAAGGTGCACTTGAACGCGCCGCCACCCTTGGGCGCTTTTTTCGGTCGGCGGTCAATCACGCCGAACGGGCAGGAAACGACGCAGTAGCCACAGCCGTTGCAGATGTCGTTTTGAACAAGAACGGTCTGCGTTTCGGTGCGGATGATGGAGCCGGTCGGGCAGGATTCCAGGCAGCCCGCTTCCTCGCAGTGCTTGCACACGTCGGAAAGAAACAACCAGCGGAAGGGGTCCTCGTGGTCGGTGAGGTCGGAAAGGGCGTCGCCGGACATGGGGCCGGCGAGCTGTCGGCCACGGTGGCGGTCTTGTTCGACGAAGAGGACGTGCCGCCACGTCGAGGCCCCCAGCATCTCGGTGTGGTCGTAGGAGTGGCCGGACCAGTTGAAGCCATCGTCGGGCACGTCGTTCCATTCCTTGCAGGCCACCTCGCATGCCTTGCAGCCGATGCAAAGCGTCGGATCGGTGTAGAAGCCAACCGTGCGCCCTTCCTTGACGTAGGCGTGCTTGCGCTGGTTGGTGCTGAGAATGCCTTCGCCGATCATGGGAGGGAAAGGATGAAGGCAGGGAAAGCCAGGCCAAGACGGCACGCGAGTTGAAGGCCGAGGAAGAAGTTCATGGCTGGTAGACCGAGCTTTTTTCCGCCTTCATCCTTCATCCTTCATCCTTTCTTCATTGTGGCTGGCCTTGTTGTCCGTGTTCGGAGCCTAGCTTGCCTTTGTAGTGATAGCCTTGCGGGAGTTGCTCGGGATGCTCCAAAACAGGGTCGTCGGGAGGAGAAATTTTCTCCATGAATTGGTGGCCCGCCACCCCGGCGGGCATTTTGCCGGGGATGATCACGCAAGCGAGGGCCTTGGATTCCATGATGGTGACGTTCGGCTCGCCGCTGATGGCGATCAGGTCGTTGACGATCCCGCCTTTTCCCGGACCGGCGTAACCCCAGTGCCAGGGGATCGAAACCTGGTGGAGGATGCGTCCATTGTCGAGCGTGAGCGGCCGGGTGCGGCGGCTGACCAGAGCCCGCGCCTCGACCGCGCCACGGAGGGTGGCGACCACGACGTAATCCGCGTTGTTGACCCCCAGACTATCGGCAAGTTCGGGCGACATTTCCACAAACAGCTCCGGCTGGAGTTCATTGAGGTGCGAGAGGAAACGGCTCATCGCCCCGGTCGTGTGGTGCTCGGTGAGGCGGTAGGTCGTCAGGGCGTACGGAAAACGCGGGTCCTCGGGCGGCGAGAATTTATTGTCGGGACGGCTGAACCAGTTGACGCCGGGATTCGTCTGGCGCGGATAGAGCAGATTGCGCAGGGGCGATTCCAACGGCTCGTAGTGAGTCGGCATCGGGCCGTCCTCCAGGCCCTTGGCAACGAAGAGCCAGCCGCGTCCGTCGCCGTGGAGCATGAACGGTTCGTCGCCCGCGATGGCGTCCAGGCCCTTCGCGCCGGGTTTGGGCTGGAAGCCCGGCGCTTTGTTCTTGGGGAAATCGGGCACGTCGTCGCCGGTCCACTTGCCCTCTTTTTCGTCCCACCAGACGAGTTTCTTGCGCTCGCTCCAGGGCTGGCCATCGGGCCGGGCGCTGGCGCGGTTATAAATGATGCGCCGGTCGCTCGGCCATGCGAAGCCCCACCCGTGTCCGTAAGGCCCCTCGGGTTCGCGGCGATGGCACTTGTTGACCTCGTCGCTGCCGTAGCAGCCCGTGTAAATCCAGCACCCGGCGGCGGTGCTGCCGTCGTCCTTGAGCGCCAGGTAATCGTCGAGCTGCCGACCGTGGTGCGGGCGGCCTGCGTGGTCGCGTCCGTGGACGACGCCCGGGGTGAAATCGGCCTCGGGCGGGACGTGCCAGCCGTTGATCTCGGCGAGGATGGACTCCGCCTCGGCCTCGCCTTCCTCGTTCTCGGGATACCACCAGTCGAGCGCGCGGAGAGGCTCGTCCATCGCGTCGTTGGAGGCTTTGGCCTTGGCGATGAGCCGTTTGGCAAGCTGGTGGATAAACCACGTCTCGCTGCGGGCGTCGCCGGGCGGCGAGACGGCTTTCTCACGCCACTGGAGCAGACGTTGGGTGTTGGTGAAGGCCCCCTCCTTTTCGACGTGCGAGGCGGCGGGGAAAAGGAAAACCTCCGTCGCTACGTCCTCCGTCTTCATCTCGCCGCGTTCGACCTCGGGCGACGCGTACCAGAAGCTCGCCGTTTCGATTTCCACGAGGTCGCGCACGACGAGCCACTTGCACCGGGCCAGCGCCTGCCGCTGGAGGCGGGCGTTTTGCGAACCGACCGCCGGGTTTTGGCCCATGACGAAATAGCCTTCCAATCCGTGATCCGCCATCGTCATGACGTGCTCGAAATGCGAATGGTCCTTGGTCAGCCGGGGCAGCCAGCCGTAGCCGTAGTCGTTTTCCTTCGTCGCCCGGCTGCCGTAGTACGCCTTGAGCAGGCTGACCATGTACTTGGGCGTGTCGTGCCACAGCCCGGTTTCCTGGGTGTATTTTTTCAGGTAACCGGCGAGATCGTTCATCTCGCCGCCGGCGTTGGGCATCGACAGGTAGCCGGGCAGCGTGTCGTAGAGCGTCGGAATGTCCGTCGATCCCTGGATGGAGGCATGGCCGCGCAGGGCCATGATCCCGCCGCCCGGACGCCCGATGTTGCCCATCAAAAGCTGGAGCACCGCCGCCGCGCGGATGATCTGCACGCCCTTGGACTGGTGGGTCCAGCCGACGGCGTAGCAGAAGGCGGTGGTACGCTCGGGGGTGGAATTTTTGGTCAGCGCGTCAGCAACCTTGTGGAAAAGTTCCGGCGGAATGCCGCACACCTGCGACACCATCTCGGGCGTGTAACGGGCATAATGCCGGCGGAGCGTTTGGAACACGCAGCGCGGGTCTTCGAGGGTCGGGTCACGCTGGCGTTTGGAGGGATCGTCGCCGCCCTCGAACTGCCAGGAGTCGAATTTATAATGTTGGCCGTCCTCCTGCCAACCCGAGAAGAAGCCCGCGCCCTCGTCGGCATCGCGGAAGTCGGACCGTAGGAGGTTGGAAGCGTTGGTGTAATGGACGACGTATTCGCGGAAATATTTGTTCGTCTCGATGACGTGGCGGATCAGGCCGCCGAGAAACGCGATGTCGCTGCCGGAACGGATCGGCACCCAGATGTCCGCCATCGCGCTGGTGCGCGAGAAACGCGGGTCGATGTGGATGATCGTCGCACCGCGTTCCCTGGCCTTCATCACCCAACGGAAGCCCACCGGATGCGCTTCGGCCATGGAGCTTCCCTCCATGATGATGCAATCGGCGTTCGCCAGGTCCTGCAAGGCCGTCGTGGCCCCGCCTCTACCAAAGGAGGTACCCAGACCGGGCACCGTGGAGGAGTGTCATATTCGGGCCTGGTTGGACACGCAAACCATGCCCAGCCCGGCGGTAAACAGTTTCTTGATGAGGTAATTTTCCTCGTTGTCCAGGGTCGCCCCGCCGAGGTGGGCGATGTTTTCGATGTGGTTGACGGGGTTGCCGTCGTTGTCCTTGTCCATCCAGCCCTTTTTGCGGGCTTCCCAGACGCGGTCGGCGACCATGTCCATCGCCGTGTCCAGATCGAGGTCGGTCCACCCGGTAGCGTAGGGCGCGCGGTAGCGCATCTTGGTGACGCGCTCGGGCTGCGTGACGAGCTGGTAGCTGGCCGCGCCCTTGGGGCAGAGGTTGCCCTGGCTGATGGGGCTGCCCGGGTCGCCCTCGATGGAGACGATCTTGTCGTCCTTGTGGTAGACGAGTTGGCCGCAGCCCACGGCGCAGTAAGGACAGATGGACTTGGAAACCTGCACGTTTGGATCGTCGATCCGCGCGTGCATTTCCCGGGTCTTGTCGGACATGGACTCCAGCCCCGTGCCGTCCTTGCCGTGGCGAATCTGCTGGAGCAGCGGCCATTTCGAGAGGAGCGTCTTGATTTGGGAAAGCATGGCGGGGACGGGGCTGCTTTTTGACTACGCACGGACGCGCCGGTCCAGTTTCACCATTTCGAGGACAACGACAAGCCTACGATGACACACGGCGGAACTCGAAGCGACCATCAAAACGACCGGCGGCGTGCCGGGCACAGCAATCGTGGCAGGCCAGGCGACGGCGGCGGGTGTTGATCGGGCGGACACGGTGGAGCGTATCGTTGCAGGCGGGGCAACGATAAACGTGCGGGCGGTTCACGCGGCGGCGCGGG
>CAXUHC010000090.1:0-197 GCA_964250705.1 uncultured Chthoniobacterales bacterium
TGCCGAGGATCGCGCCGTTGAGGAAGATGTTTTCGCGGCCCGTCAGCTCCGGGTGGAAGCCCGTGCCGACTTCCAACAAACTCGCTACCCGCCCCCGCAGTCCCACCCGCCCGGTCGTCGGCTCCGTGATGCGGCTGAGCAGCTTGAGCAACGTCGATTTGCCCGCGCCGTTGCGGCCGACGAGGCCGATGCGGTCG
>CAXUHC010000090.1:207-15545 GCA_964250705.1 uncultured Chthoniobacterales bacterium
CCTCGCCGCGCCGCACCTCGAAACTGATGTCCCGCAACGCCCAGAACTCGCTTTCCGCTGGCGCCGCCGGGCCGCCGCCGCCGCGCAACCGGCGCACCGACGCCCTGACCTTGTCACCCACCGCCTCGCGGAAGGTGCGGTACGGCCCGTCGTCGCCGTTCTGCCCCAACAGGTATTTTTTCCCGAGGCCTTCGGCGCGGATAATGACGTCCTTGTCCATCGAAAGCCCCAGTAGCGCCTAGATCACGTCGGCGAACGTGCGTTCCATCTTGCGGAAGTACCACACCCCCAGCCACAGAAAGCCCGCGCTCACCGCCACGCTCACCAGCAGCCCCGGCCAGTAGAGGGGCTCGGCCTTGCCCCCCGCAACCGCCCAGCGGAAGCCGTCGATCACGCCGACCACCGGGTTGAGCGAATACACCGCGCGCGGGAGGTGGAGCTTCTGCTCCACGACGGCGCTCGAATACCCCACCGGCGAGACGTACAAGCCGAACTGCACGATGAATGGGATCACGTAACGAAAATCGCGGTACTTCACGTTGAGCGCCGTGATGTACAAGCCTGGCCCCAGCGCCACGATGAACGCCAGGAGCGTCCACAGCGGCAGGGTCAGGAATTCCCAGCCCGGCACGAAGCGGTACCACGCCATCAGCGCGAGCAGGATCACGAACGAAATCAAAAAATCCACCAGGCTCGTGATGACCGCTCCAGCGGGCACGATCAGGCGCGGAAAGTAAACCTTGGAAATCAGGTTGGCGTTGCCGATCAGGCTCATGCTGGCCTCGCTGAGCGCGGTGGAGAAAAACTGCCAGGGCAGCAACGCCGCGAAGACGTAGAGGGGCGCGGGAATGGGCGTCTTCAGCCCGGCCACCTTGTTGAAGACGACCGTAAAAACGAGCATCGTCAAAAACGGACGGATCACCGCCCAGGCAATGCCGATCACCGTCTGCTTGTAACGCACGAGAATGTCGCGCCAGGCCAGAAAGTAGAACAACTCCCGGTAACGCCACAGATCGCGCCAGTACTGGCGCTCCGCGCGCCCGGCTTCGATCACCAGTTCCGGCATGGCTGCGTTCGGCAAAGTCGTGTCGCTCATTAAACAGAGAATAATCAGGGCTGGCTGGCGGTTAAAAGCAGGATTCGATCCCGGCGCGCACCCTAACCGCTTGCCTGCCGTGCGGCAACGCGATACTCCTTTCCCGCGTTTACCCGCCCGGAGAAATCTCTCCTTCCCATGCGATTTTTGTTTCTCAACCAGTACGCGCCGCCCGATCCCGCGCCGACCGCGCGCCTGCTCGGGGAACTGGCCGACCATCTCCGGCGCGCCGGGCACGAAGTGGAGACTCTTTCCCCGGCGCAAAGCTACCAGGGGCGGCCCGCCCGGGGAGGCGGCCGTCTGCGGCGTGAATTGGGCGCGCTGTTCGCCATCGGACGCGCGGGCTGGAGCGGACGCCGGCCCCGCCCCGATGTCGTGTTGTCATTGACCTCTCCGCCGGGGCTGCTGGTGGTCGCAGCACTGTTGGCCTGGCGTCACCGGGCGCACTTGGCGCACTGGGCGATGGACCTGTACCCCGAACTGGCCCTCGCGCTGGGCGAGACGGGTCCCAACGTGATTTATCACGGGTTGCAAGCGGCGATGCGGCGGGCGTACCGGCGTTGCGCGTTGATCGTCGCCCTGGACGAAGACATGCGCGCACACTTGCAAGCGACGTACGGGGTCAGGAGCGTCCAGGTGCTCGCACCGTGGCCGTCTGCCGACTCCGCCGGGCAACTGGCTGGCGTGGGCGACCCGGAAACTCCCTGGACCTGGCTGTATTCCGGCAACCTGGGCCGCGCGCACGAATGGCGCACCCTGCTCGACGCCCAGCGCCTGCTCGAAGGCCGTGGCGTGCCGGTCAGCCTCGTTTTCCAAGGCGACGGCGCGGCGCGGGCGGCGGCGATGGCGTACGCGCAGGACATCGGACTGCAACGTTGCGCCTGGAAAGGCTACGTCGCGGAAGCCGATCTGCGGGCGAGTTTGGGGCGCGCCCGGTTGCTAGTCGCCACCCAACGCCCGGAAACGCGCGGCCTGCTCTGGCCGAGCAAGCTGGCCCTGCTTGAACGGCTGCCGCGTCTCGTGCTCTACGTCGGCCCGGTGGACGGCGCGATTGCAAGCCGCCTCCGGCAGCGCACGGGGACGGAGGTGTTTGCACCGGGACAGGCCCAGGCAACCGCCGCCTGGGTCGAAGCGTGTTATCGCGGTGCCGTGGACTGCCCGGCCCCGAACGCGGTGTCGTCCTCGACCCCGGTTGTTGACGGTTGCCGGCAGCTGGAGGCCTGGCTCTCGGCCTGCGGTTCGCAGCGGACCCGGTGAAGCCGATGCCGGGCTACGGCCCCGGATTCACGGCGCCGGTGGGTTTTCCACCCGTCCCGGTCCCCGAATTTTCGCTCGCTTTCTCGTTCCCGCCATCCTTGCGCGTAGCAGGAGTAGCCGTCGGGGTCGGAATCGCCCTCCCACCCTGCCCGACCATCAGCGGGGTGCCGGAGCCGTCGGTCAGATCGAAGGTGAGTTGCCCCCCCGCCCCAATGTCGGACACGGCCTCCAACCCGGTGATATCGGCTGCTCCGGCCCGCATCGTGCCGATCACCAAACCCGTTGGAAACGAAAGGGTATTGTCGATGAGCGTCCGCTCACCGTTTGGCGCGAACATGTACACGCGCCCGTGGCCGGGACGGCCCGAAGCATCGCCAACGTCCGTCACATACAAATTGCCGGTCGCGTCAAACGCGAGCCAGCGCGGGTCAACGACGTTCGTCGTGAATATGCTCACTTCACCGGCGGGAGAAATTTTGGAAACGCTGCCGCCTTGGCCGCAAACGAACAGGTTGCCCGAGGCATCGAAAGCCAACCCGGTCGCAGAAGTGACGCCGGAGGCGAAAATCTTGCGGGTGCCGTCGGGCGCGACTCGCAGAATCGTACCGGTGGAAGCTTCCGCCACGTAGAGATTGTCTTCCCGGTCGAAGGCCAGACCCCGAATGGATTTGAGTCCTTCCACAAAGGTGGTGCGCACTCCGGCAGGCGTGATCTTGAGTACCGAACCGGTGTTGCCGTCGGCATCTACGGCGGCCACGTAGAAGGCTCCGGCGCGGTCGAACGCGAGCCCGAAAGGCATCGCCAGCCCACCGACAAAAACGCTTTGGGTGCCTTTGGCGGCATATTTGTAGACGTTGCCGCTGGCGATGTCGCTCTGGTAAAGATTGCCCGCATGGTCGAAAGCCAGACCGGTGGGACGGTTCGCCTCACGCGAAAAAGTGCTCGGCAGGCCGCCACCCCCCACCAGCTGGTAGATCGCCCTGGCAAAGGGATCAGCGACGTAGATATCCGCGCGGGCTGCCCCGCAGCCCAGCAGCCACAGGCTCGCAACACAGTAGTTGAAGCGAATCAGGGAAGCTGGCGTGCAGCATTTTCTGCCTGAAGAAGCCATGTGAAAGCTGCCCTTGACGAGGGAAAGCGGGTGACGAGACTCGAACTCGCGACGTCTTCCTTGGCAAGGAAGTGCTCTACCACTGAGCTACACCCGCGTGAAACAGAATTCCACCGTTACCAGTAGCTCCACGCAGCCGCAAGCCGTTTTTTCCATTTCGCCGTGAATCGGCGATATTTTTTGACGATCCCCTCTCCCTCGCGCAAGGGTGCGAGGTCATGAACCGTCTGACCGAAATCTTGGATCGCAAGCGTCAAAGCATCGAACCACTGCGCGCCCGGCGCGACGCGTTGCGGGCTTCGGCTCTGCAGCGCAACCAATTCCGCAGTCTGTTCAGCGCGTTGCAAGGCGATGGCGGCCAGACGCTCGCGCTCATCGCCGAGATCAAGCGCGCGTCGCCCTCTGCGGGTCTGATCTCCGCCGACTTCGATCCGGTCGCGATTGCCACCCGCTACCAGGCCGCCGGCGCCAACGCGATCTCCGTGCTCACCGACGAACCGTTCTTCCAGGGACACCTCGATCACCTGCTGGCGGTGCGCGCAGCGGTCGATCTGCCCATCCTGCGCAAGGACTTCGTGCTGGACGACGTGCAAATCTACGAAGCCGCCGACGCCGGGGCGGATGCCGTTTTGCTCATCGTCGCGGCGTTGACGCAGGAGGAACTGGTCCGCCTGTTCGATGTCGCCACCGCCTGCCAACTGGATGCGCTCGTCGAAGTCCACACCCTGGCGGAACTCGACCGCGCGCTCGACACCGACGCCCGGATCATTGGCATCAACAACCGCGACCTGACGACGTTCAAGGTCGATCTCGCCGTGACCGAAACGCTCAGCGAGCAGGTGCCGCCCGGCGTGCTGCTCGTCAGCGAAAGCGGCATCCGCACCGCCGACGATAGCCGCCGGTTGCGTGCCTGCGGGGCCGACGCCATCCTCGTCGGCGAGGCGCTGATGCGCAGCGACGACGTGTTGCGGCAGGCGGCGGCATTGAAGTTGGAGGAGCCGGCCGCTCAAAACGGCGCGCGGTGACGGATTGTCCGCAGATTACGCAGATTTTCGCAGGTCAAGAGGGCTGGAAAATTGTCCCCCTCACCTTTCCGAAATCTGCGGAAATCTGCGGAATCTGTGGACGACTTCCGGTGGCGTCGGTGCGGCCATCCTACAAGCCGATCACGGTTGTCGTCACGTCGCACAATCGTCCGCTCTCGAGGAGAATGGCCAAAAAACCATCCACGGCGCGCGGCGAGTCCAGGACGAGATAGGTCGTTTCGCCCGTGCCGGGATGGCGGGAAATTTCCTCCAACCGGCTCACCTGGGATTCACTCCCGGGCGGCAGGTCTTTGACGCGAAACATCGCCGTTTTGCGCAGGTCGGGCGAATCCATCGGATGCTCGACCAGCGAACGCACCCGCGAAAGCCGGGCCAGCGCCCGGCGGATGATTTCCTTCTTGGCCGGGGGCGCGGAGAACGTCACCAGCACCGTCGCGCGGCCCTCGGGATCGAGCGCGCCGTCGTTGCCGAGCGAGCACGCGAGCGAAACCCCCCGGTGGGCAAACGTCGCGGCGATGACTTCCATGCCGCCCGGATGATCGGTGAGTTTGAGCACGAACGCATAGGAAAGCGGGAGTGACGGCGGCGTGGTATCCATAGAGAAACAGCTTCAGCGGGCGGCGCTCATCCAACTCCCCACCTGCTCTTGCATGCGGCGCGAGATCGACGCCAGGCGGTCGTGCTCCTGGTCGGTGAGCGGAATCTCCACCACGCGCGAAATCCCGTTTGCTCCGGCCACCACCGGCACGCCCAACGGGCCGTGCATCCCGTAGAAATCGCCCGCCAGCATCGCCTGACCCGCCACGAGCACTTCCCGCCCATCGAGCAGCGTGCGCACGAGATCGACCGTCACGCTGGCGGTCGCCAGGACCGTCTTGCTGCCGGAAAGATGCGTCACGTAGGGTTTGACGATCACGCGCACGTCCGGCGCGAGGGTGTCCACCCGGGTAAACGCCTCGGCCACCCGCCCGGCGAGGAGCAGTTCCGTGACGACCTTGCGCTCGCGCAAGCAGGTTTCGGCGAAGTCGTCGAGCGTGGCGTCGTGGCGCAGCCGGGAGACGGTCGCCGCGAGTTCGGCGGCGTCCATCCCGTGCACCTGCACGCTGCTCCACACGGGCACCTGGGCGTCGCCGTGCTCCCCCAGCATGAACCCGCTCACCCGCTGGCGGCGGACCCCGAGGGCGGCGGCGATCTCGCGCCGGAAACGCAGCGTGTCCGAATACGCGCCGATGCCGATCACCCGCTCCCGCCCGATGGCCTCGGCGAAATACGCGACGCCGAGTTCGACGGGGTTGGTCACGACGATCACGATTTCCGTCCCCTGCCCGTAACGGGCCAGCGCCTCGGCGTAGGCGCGCATCACCGGTGCGTTCCCTGCCGCGAGACCCACCCGGGTTGGCCCGCCCTTACCGACGCTCGGCGAGACGGTCGCGCCCGCCGCGACGATCCACAGGTCGGCGACGATTTCCTCCGGGTCGAGCGCCACGTCCAGATAAGGCACGTGCTCGGCGTAGGCGTCGGTCAGGTCCGAGACCAGGCCGTGCAGGATGCTGGCGCGCGCCCCGCCCGCCCACGGGGCCCCGCTTACGTGACGAAAGCTGTCGTGCCACGGCAATTTCCAGCAGTAAACTCCAACGCCCCGCCCCGCCGGCCCACGAGTTGCAACCGCTCGGTGGTCGCCAGCAGACGTTCGGCCACGAGCTGGCCGGCGATGGCCCGACCGCAGTCCCCCGAGGCTCCGAGAATGGCAACGTCCATGGCGAAGTTTCTGTTCCCTTGACCCACCGATCACCCCAAAATTTCCCGAATCCATCGACCATGAATCGTTCCCGTCAACCGGAATACCGCGCGCGCTCTCCCTTTTTGACACCCTGGCCGCCGATCTTCACGCCGCTCCGGTCCAGCCGACCGGCCCCCAAAAAACGATGCGCCCGGCGCAGGTTGCGGAGGGCAACCGGGCCGGGCGCTGGAAACCCAGGACTTTCTCTGCTGACGATGGCAACCTCTCGCTGACCGGACCGGCTTACCGGCGGAAGTCGCTGGCGAAGTCGATCACGCAGATCGACCCGTAAATCGGGTGGCGGCCCGCGCTGACCCCCGCCACGCGGAAGCCGGGCTGGAGGATGTTCTTTAGGTGGCCGCGGTCGCGCTCGCCGTCGTCGACGACCAGATTGTAAACCACCTGCTCGGCGGTCGGGGCACCGTAGGCGACGTTTTCACCGGCCATGTCGTTCCACACGCCGTAGTGCTGGATGCGGTCGAAAGGCGAGCTGCCGTGGCCGATCTGGCCGCTGCGCTGCTGGGCGTTGATCAGTTCGCGGCCCGCGCCGGCGAGCAGGTCGGAAGCGGTGATCGGCTCCTGCGCCCCGGCGCGTTGCAAGGTGCGGATGGCCTGTTCGAGGGCCGCCACGCCTTCGTGGGTGCGGAGCGTCCCGCGGCCGGGGGCGTGGAAAAGGCCGTCCGCCGAATAGTACGGGCGGAAACGTTCCAGGTAAGCGGCGTAGGCCTGCGGATTGGTGCGAACGCGATTAACCTGATCGATGACTTCCTGGGTGAAGTTACCGGCGTGATCCGCCTTGACCTTGGGACCGGCGTGGGCAGTATTCAAGGTTGCGAAACTCAGCGCGATGCAGGTGAGAAGAGTCAGAGTTTTCATGGAGTCGGGAAAGTGCGTGCGGCTGGAATCTGTTTAAGCAACAGACGTGCGCACGCACTCCCGACCCGCCGTTCCGGCGACGGACGCTTACCAGAGTAAAAGCACCGGTTTACTCTGGAGGAAAATTTTGTGGATATGGTGAGTATTCCCCAGACTCGACCGACATTTTATCAAATATGATAGTATCATATTTGATACATTTCTATCACTTATGAAACGTGGAAAGAGTGGCGGGTGACTTGATCACCGTCTACATCAACCACGCCGGTGAAACACTGTTTTGTCAGGAGCAACGGTAGCCAGTGCCGGTCGTCCTCCCACATCTCGTCGTAGGGCAGAGCATCGACGGGGAACCACAGCGGCACGGCCTCGTCGGTCTCGCAGGGTTGCCCCTCGTAGCGGTGCGCCAGATAGATCATACAATGGAGCACCGGACCATCGGCGAAGCGGAAACGCACCTCGCCGTGGAGCACGGGATCGAGCGGCGTCACCCCGATCTCTTCCCGCACCTCGCGGATCGCAGCTGCCAGGGGTGTTTCGTCCGGCTCGACCTTGCCGCCGGGGCCGTTGATCTTGCCCGCGCCGATCCCGCGCTTTTTGCGGATGAGCAGGAGTTGGCCGTCGTGCAGGATGTAGCAGAGCGTCGCCTGTTGTTCGGGCATGGAGGCGACAGCGTAGCCGCTTTCAGGACGGGCGGAAGACGAAATGCAGCAGAAACAGCGCGGAAAGCACGTACGCCAGCGGGGTGACCTGCCGCCCGCGCCCGGTGGCGAGCATGAGAATCGCGTACACCACGAACCCCACCGCGATGCCCTCGCTGATACTGAAGGCCAGGGGCATCACCAGCAGGGTCAGGACGGCGGGCACGGCCACCGCGAAATCCTTGAAGTCGATCTCCAACACACTCTGCATCATGAAGACACCGACGATGACCAGCGCCGGGGCCGTGGCCAGTTCCGGCACCGCATTGATGACCGGCACGAAGAACATCGCCAGCAGGAAACACGCGGCGGTGACGAGGCTGGTCAATCCCGTGCGCCCCCCCTCCTCCACCCCGGCGGCGCTCTCGATGTAGCTCGTCGTGGTGGACGTGCCCAAACACGCGCCGAACATCGCCGCGCCCGCGTCGGCGATCAGCGCCCGCCCGATGCGCGGGAGGTTGCCGTCGGCGTCGAGCAACCCGGCGCGCTTGCAGACGCCCAGGAGGGTGCCCACGTTATCGAACAGATCGACGAACAGGAGCGTCAACAGCAGCGGCAGAGACTGGCTGAGGTGGCGGAAGAGATACAGGAAGTCGAGTTTCAGGAAGGTGGGCGCAAGCGACGCCGGCAGGGAAACGAAGGACCCCGGGCGGACGGTGAGCATCGCCGGTCCCTTCCCGGGAACCGCCGGCCCGTGCAGGAATAGTCCGAGCAGCGTCAAAAGCAGCACGACGAGGATGATGGCGCCCGGCACCCGGCGGATGATGAGCACGGCCGTCAGGAGAATGCCGAAGAGCACAAGGAGCGGCCCCGGC
Source organism: uncultured Chthoniobacterales bacterium (assembly GCA_964250705.1). Lineage (GTDB taxonomy): Bacteria > Verrucomicrobiota > Verrucomicrobiia > Chthoniobacterales > SZAS-18 > CAHJWO01. Next base: position 8,890 of record CAXUHC010000090.1, read on the forward strand.
TGCGACAGGTCGCCCAACCCGACGAACGTCGCGGGATTCGCCACGATCACCCCGCCGTTCTTGAGGCCGATGAAGGCGATGAAAAGACCGATGCCGCAGCCGATGGCGATTTTTAGACTGACCGGAATCGCTTCGACGATTTTCTGGCGCACGCCGGTCAGGGTCAGCAGCAGAAAAATCATCCCTTCCCAGAAAACCAGCCCGAGCGCACCCTGCCACGGGATTTTGAACGCCCCGCACATCGTGAAGGCAAAGAAGGCGTTCAAGCCCATGCCGGGCGCCAGCGCGATGGGGTAATTGGTCATCAACGCCATCGCGATGGTGGTGAAGGCCGCGGCGAGCGCGGTGGCGGTGATCAGCGCGCCCTTGTCGATCCCGGCGATGGACAGGATCGCCGGGTTGACGGCCAGGATGTAGGCCATCGCCGCGAAGGTGGTCAGACCGGCGATGGTTTCCTTGCGCGGATCGGTGCCGTTCTCGCGCAGGTGGAAGAAACGCTCGAGCATGCTTGTTTAAAATGGTGGGATATTTAGACGTTCGCTTCTAAATTCCTGTCATCCTGAGCGCAGCCGAAGGATGACAGATAAAGCCGCGCCAGTTTGCGAGGGTCAGCGTCATTTATTTGGCCAGTGTAACGGGAACCGAGCTTTCGTATTTATCCCAGTGCCCGGTGATCTCGTGCACAACCTTGCTGCCCACGAGGTAAGCGGATTCCAGGCTCGGCAGGAAGGCCGAATACACGCCGCTGTTTTCCTCGGCGAGATTTTCGGCGGCGGTGCGTCCGGGCGGCGGGCCGTCGTAGTTGCTGGCAGTGCGCAGAATCATCACCCGGCTGAAATCAGTTTTGCCCGCCTTGGCGAGACTCGTCAGCGCCTGGCATAGTCCGCTGTCTTCCATCGCCGTGGTGACGTAGTTCCCCTTGCCTTCCGTCCAGTATTTCACCCAGTCGTTCGCACGCTGGTCGAGCAATTTCCCGTGCCAGAACGTGCCGCCCGCGATGTTGTCGCCCTTGAGGACGAACGGCGGCTTCTGCGCGTTGGGCGAATCTTCGTAACGCGCCCGGCTGGCCTTCATGTGCTCGTTCTCGGGCAACGCCACGTCTCTGGTGAGTTGGTAGGCCCACTCCGTCAGCGCGCCGTTGAGATGATAAACCTCGGTCGGCCCACCGGGGTCAATCTTGCGCTTGGGAGGATAGGGCGTGTCGTTGAACAACGGAAAATATCCGGTCGTCCAATCCTTCGGCATCTCGCGCGGGTCGATGAGGTGCGCCAAGTCGCCGTCCACCACCCATTCCGCCCAGGCCGCGCTGCCCAGCGACGCGTCCGCCGGGTCGATCCCCGCGATGCCCGCCATGAGCCAGTAGGCGTGGGTCAGGTCGAAACGCGGATCGAGTCCCAACGCCATGATCGACGTGGCCGAGTGCGCCGTGCCCTCGCCCGTCACGATGCCGATCACGCCCGTTTGCTCGTTCGCCAGGACGTCGTGATAACCGGCGGGCAGCGGGTACGCCTTATCGAGACCCTCGCGCTCCACCCAGTGCTGGAACTCGCCGGGCGTATCGCCCTGGTCCTTGCCTACCTCGAAGGTCGTCACCACGACCACCTTCACCTTGAGCGGCCCCTGGTCCGCACCCGGCGCCGTGCTGGCGAATGCCGCGAAAGCACCGCAGAAAATCCACGAAAGTTTCATCCTGTGATTCGCCGGAAAGAGGCAGGGACGGGCCCCCTTTGGCACCCGTCCCTGCCTGCCCCTTGTTTCTTCCCCTCAGAAGCGGATTTTCACGCTGCCCTCGACGCGCAGCGGCAGTTCGCGCAGGATTGACCCATCGCCGTACACCGGGTTCGGCGGCGCCCAGTTGTCGCGGTCGGTGAGGTTCAGCACGGCCACCCGCACCTCGTAGCGCTTGTAAGTGTAGAATACGGTCAGATCCATCGTGTACTGCCACGGAATTTTGAGGTCGCCCGTGTAGTCCGCGTGAATCGGACCGCTGATGACCGTCCCGAGCGAGGCACCCAAGCCGAAGTCGAACTTGTACGTCGCCAGCAGGTTGATCAGGTGTTCCGGCAGTCCGGGCTGGCGATACGTGGACACCGGCAGGTCCCCGCCGGCATCGAGCGTGATCGTGCCGTCGGCGTTGACGGGCAGCTTGTCGATGGGCGCGAGCTGCGAAACGAAGCCCGGGCTTTCGTTATAAAGGAAAGCCTCGGTCAACGTGTAGCCCGCCGTCAGGTAGAAGTTTTTGTTCGGCTGCCAGTTGCCTTCGATTTCGAAGCCTTTGGCGTCGATGGGCGTGATCGCGCCCCCGGCCCCCGAGAAACCACGCGTCTGGTGGAAGCCCGCCACCGAAACGAAAAGCGTGTCCTTGAGAAGACTGGCCTTGAGGCCAGCCTCCTCCAGAAAGCTCTCGTTGTGGAAATCGGTGGCGCTGTACTGGTAGCCCGAGCCGGGCGTCAGACCCCCGCCGACGCCTACGTGGGTGTACTGGCTATAGTTGAACGTGGCGTAAGCCGTAATCTTCGGCGTGATGTCGTAGGTCAGGCTGACGTTGGCGTCGGGGATGACCGTGATCGTGTCGTCGCTGTGCTTGCCGCCGAACGTCACCGGATCGGTCCAATGCGTGTAGAGGAAGTCGCCGCGCCCACCGGTGAGCAGGGCCGCCGGGCCGAAGCGGAATTCGTTCTGTAGGAACACGCCGCCTTGGATGGTGTTGGTGTCGCCCGTGTCGCCGTTGATCGCACCCGGGGTGGCGAACCGGTTGGGATGGCCGGGGATCGGCAGGTCGGCCACGAAGTTCACGTAATTGATGCGCTGACGCGGCGCGCTCAGGTCCCAGGAGTTCGACGGCTCGTTGAAGTAATCGTCATAAGCCAGGGTGTGTTGGTAGCGGATGTCGATGCCGGTGTTGAATTCGTCGATCACCTTGATCCCGCCGCCCGGCATGGCAGCGGCCACGGCCTTGGCGTCCTTCGCGTCCTTGCGCGACCTGGTTTCCTTGGGGTCGGGGCCGGGTGCCCGGGCCAGGCCGCCGCCGACCGTGGTCTCGTATTTGCCCCGGAGTTCCGTGCGGTCGTCGATGACGTAATCGTTGTCGATGACTTCGGAATAGTAGTAGGACGAACGCGTGTCGCGCTTGATGTAGTTGGCGTACAGGTTGTTGACCAGCGTGTAGTGGTCGTTCAGCGTGAGCGTCTGGATGATCTGCCCCTCGATCTCGCGCCCGAAAGAGCCGTCGCCCGGCTTGAGCAGGCGGCGCGAGCGGTTGAGGTCAATCGTGCCGGTCGGGATGAACGTGTTGCCGCCGCTGTTCACGTCGCGGAAGTTGAGCAGGCCGTCGCCGTTCTGATCGGTCACCGAGCCGGTGGTGTACCGCCCGTTGTCGATGAGGTCCTGCGTGGGACGGTTGACGCCGAAATTCTCGGTGTAGTCGGCCTGGAAGAACGAGACGTTGGCTTCGAGCCGGTACTTGGCCGTGGGCATCCACGTCAACGCGCCGTAGATCGACTGCGTCGACTGGCCGCCGTTCTCGTAGAACGAACCGCTTTCCTCGCCCGAATAGCTGATGCGGTAAGCAAGAACATCCTTGATGATCGGACCCCCGAAATCCAGCGTGTAACGGTTCTGATCGTACAACCCGATGGTGCCGGTAACCGAGCCCTGAAATTTGTCGAAGTAAGGCCGCTTGGTGACCAGATCGATGAAGCCGCCGACGTACTGGCTGGCCCCGTAAATGGCGGGCGGCGGACCCTTGAGGATCGAAACGCTCTCGACCTGGTTGAAGTCCAGCGGCAGACCGTTGCCGTTGCTGGTCAGGCCGCGGCGCTGGCCGTTGAGGAGCACGTCGGCGGTGGTGCCGCGCAGCGAGGGGTTGGAGGGCGCGCCGAAGTTCGTCGTGGTGAAGGAACTGGAGGTCAGCTTCGAGAAGTCGCGCACGCTCGAAATGTCAATCGAGTCGAGCTGTTCGCGGGAGATGATCGTGACGTTGCGCGGCACGTCGAGGATGTTGTCTTCGAGGCCGAACGCCGCGGTGTACGGGCGGGAGGTCGGGAGGATGGATTCTTCGAAGGGCACTTCCTGCACGATGACGCGGTCGGCCACGTTTTGATCGGTGGTGACCGTGGTGCCCGGGGTCGCCGGCGCCGGTCCGGTGCCGGTGGCGCCCGACGCCACCTGCTGCGCGGAGAGCGTGCGCAGCAGGCCGCACGAGAGCAGGACGGCGGAGTAGATCCAAGGGCGGCGGAGATAGCGATTTAGTTGGTTACTATAATTCAAGGCGGGCTCCCGGTTAGGTGTTGGCCGCGTTCCTAGCAAGGGGTATGCCATTTCGCGAATTCATCCACTCGCCCCGCATTTCCCTAGCGGGACCCTATTTAGAAAGACTGAACCCCTGCGTAAAAACCAACGGACTGGCTGTTTTTGCACACCGGGTTTGCCGATTTGCGCTCTGAGTAAGGCGCGCCGTCACTACCGCTGGAGGGCCATGCGCTCGGGCATCACGTTGACTTGGGGATGCGCGCGCGCCGCACCCGCCGGATCGGCGCGTCCGTCTGGTCCGTGACGGGCGGCCTCTTCCGACCCGAGAGCCGCGCGTGATGGAAAAGGTACTGCTGCGCGTAGCCGCCGTAAGGACCAAAATACTTCTCGGAAAAACGTTGGAGCTGACTGACCGGCACGTCCGGCTCATGCTGAAAATATCTCTCCCGCAGGACGCGTTCGATCCATACGTCGATGGGAAACGCGTCGAGGTGTTCGTACGCGAAAAGCAGCACGCAATTGGCCACCTTGGTGCCGACCCCGCGAAATTTGCACAACGCCTCCAGCGCCGCCGGACGACCCAACGCGCGGATCGCTTCGAGCAGAAGCTCCCCCCGGCTCCCGGCTTCGGTGATGACCCGAGCGGTCTCCAGCACACTCCGGGCGCGGAACCCCAGGCCGCAGGCGCGCAGGTCGGCCTCTGCCAAAGCCGCGATGCGCGCAGCGGTCGGGTAGGCGTGGAGATCGACCCCGGCAATCCGGCCCACGCGGCTTCCGAAGCGTTCGCGCAACACGTGAGAAATCCGGGCAATGTGCGCCACCTGTTTGAGCGCCGAGGTGATGAACGACGCCAGACATTCCCAGAGCGGCTGGCGAATGATCCGCAGGCCGCGGCCGGCCGCCAGCGCCGCCTCCATGGCCGGATCGCGCGGAAAACTGGCGTACACCTGCGGCAGCGGGTGATCCAGCGCGAAGTACCGGCGCGCCGCGTCCTCGCAGCCGCGCGGAACCAGCAAGGTGTCGCCGCGCTGCTCCGCGTACATGGGGACATGGTCGATGACCCCCACGTAGCCGCCGCCAGCCTCCCGCCAATGGAACACCTGCCCGCAGTTCAGGGTCGCGCCCAGGTCGAAATCCGGCGCGGGCAGCGCGGAGAGTTCCGGCAGCTTCAACGGATGAAGTAACTCAGGTTTTCCAGTTCGATGGCGAGGTCAACGTTGTTGACCACCACGTTCGCGGGCACTTGCAGGATGATCGGCGCGAAGTTGAGGATGGCCTGAATACCCGCCGCCACGAGGCCGTTCGCCACTTCTTGCGCCGAGGTGCCCGGCACGGCGACGATGGCCATCTTGATGCCGTGCTTGCCCACGAAATCGGGCATGTCGGTGATCGCGCGCACGTCCACGGTTTTGGTGGCGCTCACCGGCTTGGGACCGGGGTCCACGTCGAAGGTCGCCACAATCTCGAACCCCTCTTTGGCGAATCCCTCGTAGTAGCCGAGGAGCGCCGTGCCGAGGTTGCCCGCCCCGGCGAGGATGACGGGCTGAAGGCGGGTGGTGCCGAGCACTTCGTCCAGTTTTTTGCTCAACGCCGTCACGTCGTAGCCCAGTCCCCGCGTGCCGAACTGTCCAAAGTAGGTCAGGTCCTTGCGAAGCTGCGTTGGCTTGACGCCCGCTGCTTTAGCCAACGCCTCGGAGGAAACGGTGGCGACCTGATTGGTTTCCAGCCGTTGCAACCCACGCTGATACAGGGATAGCCGGTAAACAGTTTTGCGGGGAATATCGACCTTAACCATTTGCACGTGAAATTACACGAAGATTGCAGACAGCGCAACTCTTACTGGTTTCCCCGATACAGGCCACGACTAGAGCGCGTCCCGAATGAATGAGCCGTGAGTTCCGGCCGTAGGGACGGCGCTCTGTCGCCGTGTCTGGTCCCGTGCGAACACGGCGACAGAGCGCCGTCCCTACAGCCCGCAGGCTTACCCAATCGGGATGTGCTCTAAAGCGCGTTTGTCCGGCGCAACCGTTCGACCGCGCCGGTGAGCACTTGAATGCCTTTGTCGATCTCCGCCGCCGTGTTGAACCGCCCGAACGAAAAACGCAGGCTGGACCGGGCGCGCTCGGTCGAGAAACCCATCGCGGTCAGCACGTGCGAAGGGTGAATGGAGCCCGCCGTGCACGCGCTGCCCGCACTGGCGCATACCCCCGCCTTGTCGAGCAAAACCAGCAATGCCTCGCTTTCGACGCCGGGGAAATACAGGCTGGAGGTGTTCGGCAACCGTTCGACGGGATCGCCGTTGATTTCGGTGCCCGGCACGGCCCCGAGCACCGCACTTTCAAAACGGTCGCGCAGTCCACGCACGGCTGTGCGTTCTTCCTGCAAATGGGCGCCCGCCAGTTCGG